>NZ_JBGLOV010000002.1:0-409439 GCF_041402665.1 Komagataeibacter sp. SM21 | reverse complement strand
CTCTCAAGTCGACCCATTATGGTCTGCCTGTTACCGACCCGTCCCCTTCCTGATTTTCCCGGGGTGGCTACCCCGGGAAAATCAGTCCTTTGTCGCACGCAGCGACACGGAATGCATAAGACAAGCCTGTCAATGTCATGCCCCGTCAGGGTTCATGCCGTTGGGGCCTGCGCGTGTTCTGTCGCGGCGGGCGTATAATTGTGACGGGCAAAAAAGCGCTCCAGATCGCGCTTCTGCGGCGTGCGTCCCGTAAATATCTCGATATAATCGGACATGCGGCGCATGCGCGTATCCAGACTTTCATGCGTGCGGCATGAAATATAGCCGATCTGTAGCAGGTAAATCGTCCGTGCGCGGGTTTCTGCTTCCCCCTGACCATAGCCGAAGCGGGTGAACATATCAGCCAGCATGTCGATCCTTGTCGCATCGGTCTGGCTGATTTCCTGTGCAAGGGCCGTGCTTTGCAGGCCCCAGCTACGGATGGCGAATTCAAACTGCGCATCGAACAGATTATTGTCGATCCAGCAGTCACACACATTCAGCGTGGCTTCAACAATGGTTTCCGCATAAGCCTGCGCCCGCGCGGCCAGCGCACCCGTATTCTTGGTGCGCCAGCGTTCGATCAGTGCCGAAAGCAGATGGTCACGATCCTTGAAATACCAGTAAAAACTGGTGCGTGACAGGTTGAGCTTACGGGCAAGCGGCAGGATGCGCACGGCATCGACGCCGGATTCAATCAGGGCGTCATAGGCTGTATCGAGCCAGATTTCTGGCGAGCCTCTCCATCCTGTGTCTTCTGGCGGGTGTGTCGTCATGCGCCCATACTAGCAACCGCCCGCACCTGAAACAACAAGCCCCGTATTTCAGGACTGACCGCTAAAGGTGGGGCGAGGCCGAAGGGACGTTCGTGCCTGTTCCGGTATGCTGGCCACAAGCCACCCGCTCATTCTTTTGTAATACGCACGCAGTATTATGTCATGGCTCGATGCCGCGTGGATCATATGGACGCGTAACTTTCCTTGCCAACCGGGCATCGGGTATTGAACAGGGAAGGGATGTGATGACCATGCCCCACGTCCTGCTGGTATGAACTGGCGCGATTTACGCAAACAGATGCGGTATTATTATTGAAGGCGGCCTATCTGTTTTTGTGAGTATTGGCAATAATACGATCGCCGTTCCACCAGTATTGTGAATAGACGGTGCATATGCATGATGCAGGGAAACCGGACGGTTCTGTCCCGGTTCCCACAGTACAGGCTGGCGCCAACTGATGCGGTCGTAAAAGTGGGGGATACGGACCTGTCTGTCAGGCCCGAAGCCTTGCCATTTCCATTACGCGTGGCGCCTTGCAGCGACCGATCCGGAAGCGGGCGCGGGCCTGTGCTACGGCGGCTTCGAAAGTGGGCAGCATGTCGCCGTCCATCTGGGTTACGCGTTCGTGCATGGCGCGGAAGTTATAGGGTTCATCGGGACCGTTCTGGAAAACGATACCAACAAAAACACCATCGACTTCAATGACACTGGATTCAAACATGAGGCTGCTTCCTGCCTGTTTCAACAGGGGCGCGTGCTTTGGCGGCGCGCTCCATGCAGGCGCTATGCAGCAGTTACGGACGGTGTTGCAACAGGAAATAGATGAACTTTATATGACATGAAGCAATACGTTAAATACTGAACATTTCTAGTTCGGTCTGTCATAAAAAATTCATACAAAATCATATCTGTTATTATTGCCAGTGCTGAACCGGAAAGCCTAATCCTGCTTCTGTGTTACGCATATCAGGAATTACATGATGGAACTTCCGTCAACCCTTACGGCCCGGGACGGAACCGCATTGGACAGGAATGCACGCGGACAGTACGGCGATATCATCTTTGGCATGATCGCGCGTCTGGCCGGGTGGTCGATCCTTCTTGTCATGGCGGGGATTGTCATTGTCCTTGTCCGGGGGGGATGGAGCGCTTTCTCCACTTTTGGTCCTGCCTTCATCACCAGCACGGCGTGGAATCCCATTTCACATAACTTTGGGGCCGCGACGTCCATATTCGGCACGCTGGCCACCACCGTGGTTGCCCTTGCCTTTGCCGTGCCCTTCGCCTTTGGCGTGGCTTTCTGGCTGGTGGAACTGGCCCCTGCAACGCTTGCCCGTTTTATCGAAACCGCCGTGCAGCTACTTGCGGCCGTGCCGTCCATCATTTTTGGTATGTGGGGTTTCTTTATCGTCGTGCCATTCATGGCGCATTACGTGGAACCCGTGCTGACACATTATCTGGGCCATGTGCCCGGTATCGGCCTGCTGTTCCATGGCGCGCCTTATGGCACCGGCCTGCTGAGCGGCGGGCTGATCCTGGCGATCATGGTCACGCCCTTCATCTGTTCGGTCATGACGGACGTGTTCGTCTCCATCCCTGCCGTGCTGAAGGAAAGCGCTTTCGGACTTGGCGCCACGCGGTGGGAAGTCATGCGCAAGATCGTGCTGCCATGGTCGCCTCAGGCGGTGATGGGCGGCATCATGCTGGGTACGGGCCGCGCACTGGGCGAGACGATGGCCGTAACCTTCGTGATCGGTAACAGCAACCATCTCGGCTGGTCGCTTTTCGCGCCAGGCAACACCATCGCATCCCTGATCGCTCTTGAATTTCCCGAAAGCGCCGCCGGCAGTCTCAAGCTGTCCGCACTGCTGGCGCTCGGCGCGATCCTGATGGTCATTTCATTCATCACCCTGGCCTGTTCGCGCATTTTCCTGCGGCGCGGCATTCCGGGTTAAGGGAAGGGCGCAGAATGTCAGTCCAGAAAACGTCACCCGCCGTGGGGGATGGGTGGCAACGTGGCGGGGCGCAGGCCGTGCGACGCAGGGTGGTGGAACGGCTGGTCAGCGTGCTGTGTTACGTGGCGACGATGGTTGTGCTGTTCCTGCTGTTTTCCATTTTATGGACACTGGTGGTCCGGGGTGGGGCAGGGCTGTCGCTTTCCACCTTCATCCACAGCACGGCAGCGCCGGGCAGCGGCGGGGGGCTGGCCAATGCCATCATGGGCAGTTGCGAACAGACCGGCCTTGCAGCCCTGATCGGCACGCCCGTTGGCATGATGATCGGCATCTACCTGTCGGAATTCGATCAGGACGGGCGGATTGTCTCCCTCGTTCGCTTCGTGTCGGACATGCTGCTGTCGGTGCCGTCCATTCTGGTCGGCCTGTTCATCTACCTGATCGTGGTGGAACCGGCGGGGCATTTTTCAGGCATGGCGGGTACGCTGGCACTTGCCGTCCTGTTCGTACCGATCGTGGTGCGCACGACCGAGGACATGCTGCGCCTTGTACCCCGCGCCATGCGTGAAGCGGCTTACGCGCTGGGTGCCCCCGGCTGGCGGGTGATCCTGAGCATATGCCTGCGTTCGGCGCGTGGCGGCATCATGACCGGTGTTCTTCTGGCGCTGGCACGCATATCGGGTGAGACGGCGCCGCTTCTTTTCACATCCCTTGGTAACCTGAACTGGTCCACCAGCCTTAACGAGCCGATGGCGAGCCTGCCGGTCACGATCTACCAGTATGCCGGTTCGGCATATGATGACTGGGTGCGGCTGGCATGGACGGGCGCGTTGCTGATTACGGTCGCGGTTCTGGCAACAAACATCGTCGCCCGCTGGTGGCTCACGCGCAACGGATCTGCACAACAATGAATAAAATCATCATGGATGACAGTATGGTCGGCAATACCGCCGTATCGGCGCTGGCTATCAGCAATCTCGATTTCTGGTACGGTACCAACCACGCGCTGAAGAACATATCGCTCGATTTCCCCCTGCGGCAGGTAACGGGCATGATCGGGCCATCGGGGTGTGGCAAGTCGACGCTGCTGCGCGTGCTCAACCGCATGTACGACCTGTATCCGGGCCAGCGCGCGACGGGGCAGGTGCTGTTTGATGGCCGCAACATCCTTTCCCCCGGCGTGGATGTGAACGTGCTGCGCTCACGCATTGGCATGGTGTTCCAGAAGCCGACGCCATTTCCCATGTCCATTTATGACAACATTGCCTTTGGCGTGCATCTGCACGAACGTATTTCGCGTGCCGATCTGGACCAGCGCGTGGAGAGCGTGCTCAGGCGTGTCGCCCTGTGGAACGAGGTCAAGGACAGGCTCAATACATCCGCCGCCGCCCTGTCCGGCGGACAGCAGCAGCGTCTGTGCATCGCGCGGACGATCGCGACCCGGCCGGAGGTGATCCTGCTGGATGAACCGACCAGCGCGCTGGACCCGATCTCCACCGCCCGGATCGAGGAACTGCTTGATGAACTCAAGCAGGAGTTTTCAATTGCGATCGTGACCCACAACCTTCAGCAGGCTGCGCGCTGTGCCGATCGTGTGGCGTTTTTCTACATGGGCGAACTGGTGGAGGTCGATACGGCCGACCGCATGTTTACCGCCCCCCAGGCCAAACGCACCCAGGATTATATTACCGGCCGCTTTGGCTGAGAGCGAAAGTCGTGACGATGCCCAATGAAACGCTACACACCGTCCATAGCTACGAACAGGAACTCGAACACCTGCGCCTGCTGGTCAACAAGATGGGCGGTCTGGCGGAACGGCAGGTGGCCCAGGCCATCATCGCCGTGGTCGATCATGATGAGGCCGCGGCCCTCGATGCCCCCGAAATGGACCCGCAGGTAGATGAACTGGAACGTGAGACGGAAGCACTGGTAATCCGCCTGCTGGCGCTGCGCGCGCCCATGGCGGGTGACCTGCGTGAGGTTGTCGCGGCCCTGAAGATATCGGGCGATCTGGAGCGGATCGGTGACTGTGCCGCCAGCATTGCGCGCCGGGCCATGCGCAGCGAACTGCTATCCTGTCCCATCTCTGTTACCGGTCTGCGCAGCATGGGACGGCTGGTGCAGGACAACCTGCGTCGTACGATTGATGCGATGGACCAGCGCGATCCCGAACTGGCGCGCATCGTCTGGCAGTCCGATACGGCGGTGGATGAACTCTATACCGCCATGTTCCGTGAACTGGTCACCTATATGATGGAAGATCCCCGCAATATCGGGCCCTGCACGCATCTTCTGTTCATTGCCAAGAACCTTGAACGTATTGGCGACCATGCCACCAACATTTCGGAACGCGTATATTATGCCGTAACAGGCCATATCCTGCCGATCGTGCGCCCACGCGGCGGTACGTTTGATTGACAGGCCGACCCGGCGGAACTGACGGCCAATCCATGAAAATCACGCTACAGACAGCAGATTGTGATTGATGGCTGCCCGCAAATGCCGTTGACCCCATCGGGCAGCCTGCTGACAGTCAGGGCTGGATGGTGCTGGCGGGAGGGTAGCCAGAATCAGGATATTCTTCGTTAGCCGCACCAACTGCCTGTCTGGTCATTTCCTGAATCGGAGAGCGAAATGACCGGATGACAGAAAGAGTGTTATTCCAGATTGTAAAATAAAAATTAGCATCCATCGCGGCAGTCTGGGTGACGTGCAGGTGAAACGCATGTCAACCCGGCGAGGAAGCCCCTGCGATGCTGCTGTTTCAGCCCCTTAATACCCGCCAGCAGCACCAAATGCTGGCCATATGGTATTGCAAATCATGTCTGGACCGCCCGTTCAGGCAGCATTTCTGGTGTACGTGAAGCTGCCATTCGTTAATGTGGGGGCACAGAGCTTGCGGTATTACGCCCCGGGGCGGTATCGATGTGGCATTATTCACCCCGCGCAGCCATGCCTGTTTTCCGGCATTCCGGCTGGATCAGCATGCATGAGAGGCACCATATGGCTGCGGACCGGTCATGTTTCCCCACCAACATCCATCTTGCGTCCCCAAACGCCATGCGGATGCGTCGTGCCCTGCGCATGTCGCGCCGTGACATGCTGCTTGGGGCCATGGGGGCGGCCGTGGTGACTCTCGGTGCCAGCAGGCCGGGCTTTGCCGCGACGGAGGAGGCGGACCCCGTTGTTCCCCTGTTTCTTGCCGTGTCGCAGCGCCTGACCGATCGTGACGTGCTGGATCCGCAGATCAGTCACGCCCTTTACGCGGGCATCATTCATGCCAATCCCGAACGGCGCGAGCAGATACACAAACTGCATGACCTGATGGCGTCCGGCAGTTTCGCCAGCGCCCGGGCGCTGGCCTGCGCCGCCGAACATAGCGATCCGGTTTTCAAGGATGTCATCCATGAAATCATGACCGGCTGGTACCGCGGCGTCGCGGACCAGAAGGTCGTGGTCTATCGTTCGGCGCTGATGTTCGACATCACCAAGGACGCGGTCTATCCCAAGACCTATGCGGCGGGTGGTCCGTTCTACTGGACCCAGACCCCGCCGGAGGTGGCCGTTCCAACCGGCGAACCCGCCCTTTCGCCGTCCAAATTTGTTGTAGAACCCACCTGATAGCCGGAGCATCCTTTTCATGCCTTCCGAACAAGACCTTTCAGCCGACGTTGTCATTGTAGGCTCCGGCGTTGCGGGTAGCTCCATTGCCAACGAACTGGCGCGTGCCGGTATTTCCGTCATCGTGCTGGAGGCGGGGCCGCGTGTCGACCGTCAGCATTTTGTAGAAAACTTCCGCAATCTGGAAAACAAGCCGTCCTATCAGGGGCCGTTTCCGTCCGTGCCATGGGCAATCCACCCGCCCAACCAGATGACGCCAAACGATTACCTGCATACGACCGGGCCGGATGCCGAAGCCTATCAGCAGGTCTATCTGCGCATGATGGGCGGCACGACATGGCATTGGGCGGGCTGTGCATGGCGTTACCTGCCATCGGATTTCGAACTGAAAACCCGCTATGGTCAGGGCCGGGACTGGGCAGTCAAATACGAGGATCTGGAACCGTTCTACTATCAGGCCGAGGTCATGATGGGCGTCTGTGGTCCTGACCCGGCAGTCGAGGATCTGGGCTCCCCCCGCCGACAGCCCTACCCCATGGAAGCGCTGCCCATTTCCTACGCGGCACAGCAGTTCCGCAAGCTTGTCAGCGAAAAGACGCCCTATCGCGTGGTCCATGAACCGCAGGCGCGCAATACCCGCCCATACGATAATCGCCCCACCTGTGAGGGGCATAACAACTGCATGCCGATCTGTCCCATCGGGGCAATGTATAATGGCAGCTATTCGGTCTATCATGCCGAAGCGGCGGGCGCGCATTTCGTGCCCAATGCCGTAGTCTATAAAATTGAACGCGACAGCGCGAACAAGCGTGTTACGGCCGTGCATTATTATGACCCGGACAAGGGATCGCATCGCGTAACCGGCAAATACTTCGTCATTGCCGCGCACTGCATCGAAACTGCGAAGCTTCTGCTTGTTTCCGCCGATGAGCAGAGTCCGGACGGCATTGCCAACAGTTCAGGTCATGTAGGCCGGAACATGATGGACCATACCGGTGTGCAGGTCACGTTCATCAGCGGCGACAAGGCCCTGTGGCCCGGTCGTGGCCCGCTGGAAACCAACGTGATCGACAATTTCCGCGATGGGACATGGCGTAACGAACGCGGTGCCTATCTCGTTCACATGGTCGATGACAATCAGGTGGACCTTGCTACATCCCTTGCCATTTCCAAGGGGTATGT
The DNA here is from genome assembly GCF_041402665.1 of Komagataeibacter sp. SM21. Taxonomy (NCBI): domain Bacteria; kingdom Pseudomonadati; phylum Pseudomonadota; class Alphaproteobacteria; order Acetobacterales; family Acetobacteraceae; genus Komagataeibacter; species Komagataeibacter sp. SM21. The sequence continues at coordinate 401,865 of NZ_JBGLOV010000002.1, read as the reverse complement.
CGGGCGGGAACTGGAAGAACAGATCCGCTACCTTGCGTCCCATACCGTGCGGCTGTTCAGCCATAACGAAGGGCTGGCCGATCCGGACAACCGCCTGACGCTGAGCCAGACGCATAAGGATGTCCTCGGCATCCCGCATCCGGAAGTCTATTACAAGCTGCCGGAATATACGGTCAAAAGCTGTGAGCATACCCGTGGCCTGTTCCGGGAACTTATCGGCCTCATGCATGGCACGGATGAGCAGTGGACGCCCGGCTACTTCCCGCAGGACCATCCCGCAGGCAGCACCATCATGGGAACCGACCCCAGGGATTCCGTGGTGGATGGCTTCTGCCGCACGCATGACCACGAAAACCTGTTTATCGCGAGTTCCGCTGTCTTCTCTTCGGTCGGAACCGGTAATATCACCCTGACGGTCGCAGCGCTTGCCCTGCGCGTGGCCGACACGCTTAAAAAAGAACTCGCCCATGCCTGACCTAGCCCGCAAGATCCTGTGCTCGGTCCTGACCGCGGGGACTGCTCTCGCCACCCTGTCCATGGCGCCGGCCCGGGCGGATGAACCCTCCGCCGAGCTTCTGGCCCGTGGTGAATATGTTGCCACGGCAGGGGACTGTATCGCCTGCCACACCCGGCCGGGCGGAAAGCCGTTTGCCGGTGGCCTGAGCATGACCACGCCCATGGGAAACGTGATTTCCACCAACATCACGCCCGATCCTGACCACGGTATCGGCAAATATACCGAGCAGGAATTCGAACAGAGCGTGCGTCATGGCATCCGCCGTGATGGTAGCCGTCTCTATCCGGCCATGCCCTATGTCTCCTATTCCGGTATGACGGATGAGGATGTCAAAGCGCTGTATGCGTGGCTGATGCATGATGTGAAGCCCGTGGCGGAAACACCGCCAGCGACGGAACTCAATTTCCCGGCCAACCTGCGCATCACCATGGCGGTCTGGAACCTTGTCGCAGGCAGTACAACGCCGGAGACAGGGGATTCCGCCACTTTCGACAAGCTGCGCCGGGGGCGGTATCTGGCTCACGCGCTTGAGCATTGCGGCACCTGCCACACGCCCCGCAACATGATGCTGACCGAGAAGGAGGGCAGCTACCTTGCCGGTGCGTCCCTGCTCGGGTGGTACGCGCCTGACATCACGCCCAGCAAAACGGGCGGTATCGGTAACTGGACCGAGGATAATCTTGTCGCCTACCTGCGCACCGGTCATGTCAACGGCCTGAGCCAGGCTGCGGGCCCGATGGGCGAGGTGGTGGAACATAGCACCAGTCACCTGACGGATGCCGACCTGCACGCTCTGGCCGCCTACATCCTTCAGGTTCCGGCCATGGATGACGATGTGGACCATACCCCGCGTGAGCAGTTCGGTCAGGTTCTGAACACGCCGGATATACGCACCGGCGAACTGACCCGTATCGACAGGCTTGATGAAATGGACGGGCAGCATGTCTATGACGCCAACTGCGCTGCCTGCCACGGGGATAACGGCGCGGGCACTGATGACCATTATGCGCCCTCCCTGTTCCATAATGGCGTTGTCGGTTCAGCCCGTCCGGACAACCTGATCATGACGGTGCTGCATGGGGTGGACCGGACGGCAGGGAACGAGCATGCCTTCATGCCCGGCTTTGACCAGAAGTCCGATGTGCAGCGGTTGAGCAATGCGGAAATCGCCAGTGTGGTCAATTACGTCATGACCACCTTCGGTAGTGGCAACCATAACGTAACAGCGGAACAGGTTGGCACCATGCGCAGTGGCGAGGCGACAAAAGTGCCGTAAACCGGCAGGAAGTCCATATCTGTTTTTGGGCCGGGTGCGCCGGGATTACACAGGAGCGCGCCCGGTCGTCCGTATGGATGGCTACCGCCTTACGGACAGTTATATCTGATCAAAGGTTTCACCCCAGAATATACGGCTTGGGGTCCGGGTATTTATTTATCCTGACTGTCCAGTCAGTAATATCTGAAAAGATGGGAAGAAAAGTGGATCACCATATTGGGTGATGTTCTGAAATAATGAATTATATATAAGACATGTAACAATATAGAAATTATTATTTATAAATAAATATTGTCGATGACGTGTTGGGTTACAAAATAATAGTCTTATTTCTGGATCATGGTTGCTTCTATCTGAAGTAATCAGAACATCCTGATCCAGAAATCATAAGAAAGTTTTTGGTGAAGCTTTTTTCAAAAAGCTTCGGAAGGCATCGCCTTCTTTCCCTGATACGGCGACAATCCGCCATAATCTTTGACTTTCGGTTCAGGAGTAAACTGGCTAAAAAAGGGCGCTTCGCAGGAAGCGCCCTTTTTCTCTACTTTCTGGCTTGTTGCTTCCGACTATGCCCCCGATTGACCCTTTACGGTAATCAACCGGGGACACCTCCCGTTCCGGGTGTCGGGATTCAGTAACCCTGCCAGATCAGAACGGTGCGTCGATATCCACCACGTCAATCAGCTTGTGGTTGACGAATTCCTTGATGCCAAGCCCGATCAGTTCGCGGCCATAACCGGAACGTGCCACACCGCCGAAGGGCAGGTCAGCCTTCACCATGGTCGGATGGTTTACGTAAACCATGCCGGTATAGATCTGTTCCGCCACCTTCACGCCGCGCTTGGTGTCCTTCGTAAAGACGGAACCACCCAGACCGAAGGGCGAATCATTGGCGATACGGATTGCATCGGCCTCATCCTTCGCACGGTAAAGCTGCGTGACGGGACCAAAGAACTCCCACAGGCGCGCTTCATTGTCCTTGTGCAGGTTGGTCATGAGCATCGGGCGGAAGAAGGCCCCCTTTTCAGGTACCGGTGCGCCGATGGTCTCGACAACCGCACCATGCTTCTTGGCTTCCTCAACCTGCGCCATCAGTTCGTCCGCGGCCTTCTGGGAAGAAAGCGGCGCCAGCGTGGTGGCGGGGTCCATCGGGTCGCCAGCCTTCAGTTCGGCCACGCCCTTTTTGTACAGTTCGACAAATTTGTCGTAGATCGCATCCACCACGATCAGGCGCTTGGCCGATACGCAGACCTGTCCGGCGTTCCAGTGACGACCGAATACGGCCCATTTTACCGTCTTTTCCAGATCGGCATCTTCCAGCACCACGAAGGCGTCGGAACCACCAAGTTCCATCGTGGATTTCTTGAGCGCCTTGGCCGCGATACCGGCAATGATTGCGCCAGCACCTTCCGACCCGGTCAGCGCAACGCCACAGACGCGCGGATCGCTCAGGATCACTTCGGAATGGTGGCGGGCGGTGTACAGGTTGCGGAACGCACCCTTGGGCAGACCGGCTTCCTGCATCAGGCTGTCAAAGGCTGCGGCACACTGCGGCACGTTGGATGCGTGCTTCAGCAGCACCGTATTACCGGCGGAAAGCTGCGGCGCGATGATGCGGGCGATCTGGTAGTAGGGGAAGTTCCAGGGTTCGATCGCGAACACGATCCCCTGCGGCTGGTGGATAAGGACGGCCTCACCTTCTTTCGGGTCGGCAACGGGCAGCTTTTCGGGGGCCAGCAGCTTTTCGGCATGCTGGGCGTAGTATTCAAAGATTTCCGCCGAAAGGATCGTTTCAGCCTTGGCTTCGCTGTAAAGCTTGCCCATTTCCAGCGTCAGCAGGCGGGCATATTTGTCGATATCACGACGCAGGATCTTTGCCGCTTCCGTCATGACCTTCGCGCGTTCGGCAAAGGAAACGTGACGCCATGCCTTGAAGGCCTCGTAAGCGTCCGTAAGGGCGGTCTGGACTTCCTGATCCGTCGCTTCGGGGAAAGTCTTCAGCTTTTCTCCGGTATAGGGGTTGGTCGTTGCATAAGCCATGGGCAAATCTGTTCCTATGTCGTTTCGTCAAGTATATATTTCACGAGCCGCCGTGCAAGAATCGTTTCAGGTATCATCAGCCCCGACAGCGTGCAAAAGCTCATTTAACCGGTACGGACAGACAATTCATCCCCATCGGGAAAAACGCCATTTTCCGCTGTTCTTCTATCCTGATGGCAGGAGAGGGCGGCGGATCATAAAATATTATCCATTTTGGGCTGAAACTCCTGTAGCCCGCGCGGTGTCCGTAGCCTGTTGTTTGTCCGCATGAACTGCGGATGGCGCAGGCAGGTTCTGCAGTGGTGCTGTAGGCCCCCACAAGGGAGGCTGAGTTCCCCACGGGGGTATCTGAATACCGTAACCATTCCTCAATCCTGCACGCTGATTGTGGCAGGGATATGAGACCGCTGTATGGTCCGGTCGATCATATGCAAACCAGTGCTCACATATCATCACCGGAGTAGCGGCATGCGTCAGGATGCCCCTTAAATCTGATGCGCACTGGGGCGTCGGGCAGGATAGGGTGCATGTTCCCGAGTAGGGGTAACGTCGTCAAATCATAGGTGTGGACGGAAAGGCATGCCGGACACGGTGGTCGCGCTCCTGTCTTCGATCCAGCCGGTAGCGTCAAAAGCGGCCAGATCGCCGCTGCCTGTCGCACCATACGATAACTTCCTTAAGACCGTGCGCGGACTGCATGCCGGAAGGGGAGGGCTGGTGGCCTCATTCGCAGAAGGGATGGGGCACCTGTGCTGCGTACCGTTCGCGTGGTGGAAGACTGATCGTTTCAGGACGCCATGACATCCTCCCGCCGCCTGGATGGAGGACCGGCAGTAGCGAATGCCATGTTTTCCTCAGAGAGCGCCTGCTCCGGCATTGAGGGGTTGTGATGTGTCCATGCCGTTTCGCTGCCCATCACCTGTTTCACTCATCGGCGAGAAGGGGCTTGGGATAGGTTGCTGCCAGGATGGAGATTAAATTATCGCACGTGATGATAATAGAAATGGGAAGATGCCCCTGCGCCATCCTGTTACCGCCAGAGGGGATGACAAAAATTTCACGCGTTTACTGCATTGCGATTTATTCTCATTCCTGATTATGATGAGGGGACGTTATATGGGTGAGATGGATAAATGTTTGTCTGCTCCTGCAATATGCTGACTGACCGAGATATCGAGGCCGCCGCACGTAACGGCGCCATAAGGCCCAAGGAAGTCTATGAAGCCAAAGGATGCCGTGCCCAGTGCGGCAACTGCGTGCCTGGCGTGGTGTGTATCCTGCGGCAGATGATCGCCCAGCGGCGCACGGTCATGCCCGAGATGGCATCACATCTGCAGCCGACCTGACCGCCGTGTATTCCCGGCCATAACCGGGAATGGATGTGTTTTCCGGGGCGTTGACGTCCGGCCGGGGACTGCCACGGCTCTCAGAACGCAGGTCGCAGATTTATCGATGCCTGCGCTGTTTCGATGAATTTCTGATACGGCGGTTGCCGGATTATCTTCCGGTCCCGTTATTGCGGGCGCGGAGCGTAATTTGTTGCGTCGGACACCGAACATGCCGCTGTCGCGTGCCGTCCTGAACTGGCGTGGGTTCGGCGACGATGAACATCACCCTTTATAAAATCCATACCGGTGAGCCGACCCATAAAAAACGGCATCCTTCGCAGGATGCCGTTATGATTTATGCGGCTGGCAGGCGACCCCACAGCCTGTCTTGATGTTTATCCCATCGGGGGTGCTGAAAGCAGCATGTCTACCGCTGCACACCCTGCCGGTGCTGGAGGGTGGAAGGCGATGCCCCCAGGGCCAGACGGATCGCCATGGCCATTGTAAACGTCACCGCCAGATTGATGCCCAGTGCCAGCAGCCCAGTGGAGACGGAGGCCGAAAAGCCTGCAAACGCGACAGGGTGAACAGGCTTCAGGCCATCCATCCAGCATAGGCCCAGCCCGATGAGCGATCCCGCAACCCATCCGGTAATCAGCGCACGGGCGGGCAGGCGCACGGGCAGCAGTCCTACGATGAGGGCCGGGAATGTCTGCAGGATAATGACGCCACCAAGCAGTTGCAGGTCGATGGCGAATTTTGCGTTCAGGAACACAACGCAGCCCAGCGCCCCCACCTTGACCCCGAACCCGGCAAGGCGCGAACCCGTGACCGATTCAGCCCGCCGGGGCAGGATGTTATGCATGATAAGGTTGGCCGCCCCGATCGCCATGACGGAAGCAGGCACCAGCGCACCCACCGCAATGGCGGCAAAACAGAACCCCGCGAACCATGATGGGAAGATGGCCAGAAAAAGCTGCGGAACCACCTGTGACGAGGAGGTGGTCACGATCCCCGCTGCATGCGCCATAAGTCCCAGTAGCGCAATCAGGCCCAGAACAATGGTGTAGGCGGGCAGGAAGACCGCATTCTGCCGGATGGTATCGGCGGATTTCGCGGCAAGGATGCCGGTAAGCGTGTGTGGATACAGAAAGGCCGCGAAGGCGGAGGACAGGGCAAGAGTGGCATAGGGCATGATCTGCCCCTGTGGCAGGATATGGCCATCGGGTGTGTCGGGCAGGTGCTGCGCCGCGCTGTGGAACATGGCGCCATAACCGCCCAGATGGATCGGCACGATGATGACCGCGGCCAGCACCGCGATGTAGATCATGACATCCTTTATGAAAGCCGTCAGCGCCGGGGCATGCAGTCCGCCCAGCCACGTATAGGCGGCAAGCGAGACGAAGGCGATCAGCAGGGGCAGCATGCCGGTAAAGCCCAGAGCCTCGATGACGGTGCGGATGCCGATAAGCTGCAATGCGATGTAGGGCAGCACGGCAATCAGTCCGCTCAGTGCCACGGCCAGTTCAAGCGTGCGGCTGCCAAAGCGTGCCCGCACGATGTCGGCAGCCGTGGCATGGCCTCCGTCACGCGCGATGGTCCACAGCTTCGGCATGACGGCAAAGATGAACGGATAGACGATGATGGTGTAGGGCAGCGCGAAAAAGCCAAAGCCCCCGGTGGAATAGACCAGTGCGGGCACGGCGATGACCGTGTAGGCGGTATAGAAATCCCCGCCTACCAGAAACCATGTGACCCAGGTGCCGAATTCCCGTCCGCCCAGCCCCCATTCTTCCCCTTCCGTATGGTGGGAAGCGGCCTTGCGACGTGACAGGAACGGCCGCCATAGCCGCACGGTGCTGCCCAGCAGGATTGTTGCGAGGAAACAGATGATAAATACGCCAATGGCGGCGTTGTCGGGCAGTGTCGTGGTGTTCATGACTGCCGTTCCGTTTTCCATGCCGCCCAGATCAGGACGGAGGTTACGGGTACCCACGCGAACTGGTACCAATAAAAAAACGGGAAGCCGAACAGCACCGGGTTACTGTGGTTATAGAGCGGAACCCACAGCAACCCGGCAAAGGGCAGCAGGAGGAGGAGGGCTTTTTTCATATGACCGTACTTCTTGTTTTTCTGGTGTGGCCGGGTGGAATGTTTCTGGAATGTACGGCCGCGTGTCAACACAATTGAGGTAAAAGTAAAGTATTTTATTCCGGAATGGAAAAATAGTTCCGTTATTTCATTTAAACTATTGTGCAGCGCGCAATGATTTTGCTGCATTGCACAATTAATTTCCAGATGAATGCCACCTTTGGTGGAAGTGAAAATGACATAAATAAAATAAATAACTTCAATAAAATAAATTACACAATCTGCCATCCTCTGGAGGAAGCCGCGTGTCTGGTCTTCATGATTTTCAATTAACATAATGTAAACAAACGGTTTTAATTGAGGATCGAAATCCGCGCATGTCGCGCCACATGCCGCATTGCGGCAACCGCATGCACCCCTACATGAAAAAATAGTGATTGCCCGCGCCCGTCCGTGGCGGTTAAATTCAGCTGCCGGACCTGCCAACAACAACAATATTAAAGCGTGGCTGTCTGTTTTATCCCTGTTCCGGAGCAGGCGTCATTTATGACAGACAGACGTGCGTAGGATCGAACAGACATGACCAAATGGGTTTACAGCTTCGGAGATGGCCTGAACGAAGGGCGCGCGGATATGCGCAACCTTCTGGGCGGCAAGGGTGCCAACCTGGCGGAGATGGCCTCGATCGGCCTGCCCGTACCGCCGGGCTTTACCATTACGACGGAAGTCTGTTCGGCCTTTTATGAAAACGGCCGGAAATATCCCGATGCGCTGGAAGCGCAGGTGGCCGAAGCCCTGCATCGGGTCGAGCAGTCGATGGGCCTGCGTTTTGGCGATGCCGAAGCCCCGCTGCTTGTCTCGGTGCGTTCGGGTGCCCGCGTGTCCATGCCGGGCATGATGGATACGGTGTTGAACCTCGGCCTCAATGACGAGACGGTGGAAGGGCTTGCCCGTTCATCGGGTGATGCGCGTTTCGCATGGGACAGCTACCGCCGGTTCATCCAGATGTATGGCTCGGTCGTGATGGGCGTTCCCCATCATCATTTCGAGGACGTGCTGGAGCAGTTCAAGCGTGCCCATGGTGCAGAGGACGATACGGCCATCACGGCGGATCAGTGGCGCACGATCGTTACGGATTACCGCCACCTGATCAGCACCCATGCGGGCACCGATTTCCCCACCGATCCGCATGACCAGTTGTGGGGTGCGATCGGGGCCGTGTTTGGTTCATGGATGAACCCGCGCGCCAATACCTATCGCAAGCTGCACGAGATCCCGGCTTCCTGGGGCACGGCGGTCAATGTACAGTCCATGGTGTTCGGCAACATGGGCGATGACTGTGCGACGGGTGTCTGTTTTACACGTGATCCTTCCACGGGGGAGAACGTGTTCTATGGGGAATATCTGATCAATGCGCAGGGCGAGGACGTTGTGGCCGGTATCCGCACGCCACAGCCCATGGCCAGCGTGCGCGCCGAAGCCGGGCAGCAGCCGATGGAAACCGTCCTGCCTGAAGCCTACAGTGAACTCATGCGCGTGCGCTCGGTGCTGGAAACGCATTATAAGGACATGCAGGACATCGAATTTACCGTCCAGCGTAATGTCCTGTACATTCTCCAGACCCGTAACGGTAAACGTACCGCCGCCGCCGCGCTGAAAATCGCCATCGACATGGCGCGCGAGGGCCTGATCACGCAGGAAGACGCCATCCGGCGCGTGCCCGCGTCCTCGCTTGACCAGCTCCTGCATCCTACCCTCGACCCCAGGGCCGAGCGCGTGCAACTGACCCGTGGCCTGCCCGCATCGCCCGGTGCGGCGGCTGGCGCGGTCGTTTTCTCGGCGGAGGAATGCGAAGCCCGCGCGGCGAAGGGGGAGGACGTGATCCTCGTCCGCATCGAAACATCGCCGGAGGATGTACACGGCATGCACGCGGCGCGGGGTGTGCTGACAACCCGTGGTGGCATGACATCACACGCTGCGGTTGTGGCCCGTGGCATGGGGCGCGTATGCGTGGCCGGTGCCGGTGGCATCCATGTGGACTACGCCGCAGGCACGCTGAGTGTTGGCGCCCACACCGTGGCGCAGGGTGAGTGGATCACGCTCGATGGTGGCACGGGCGCGGTCTATCTGGGGCGCGTGCCGACCATCCCGCCGACCCTGTCGGATGATTTCAACACGCTTATGGGCTGGGCGGATGCGGTGCGCCGCCTTGGCGTGCGCGCCAATGCCGAAACACCGGAAGATGCCCGTACCGCGCGGCGTTTCGGGGCGGAAGGGATCGGACTGGCGCGGACCGAACACATGTTCTTCGGTCCCGACCGTATTGGCTTCGTGCGCCAGATGATCATCGCCGATGCCGAGGACGTGCGTCAGAAGGCCATTGCCGCCCTGCTGCCGTTCCAGCGCGAGGATTTTGCCAGCCTGTTCCGCATCATGGCGGGGCTGCCGGTTACGGTCCGCCTGCTTGATCCGCCGCTGCATGAATTCCTGCCGCATGCCGAAGCTGAAATTGCGGAAGTGGCGCAGGGGCTGGGCAAAACGGCGGAAGAAGTGCGCGCCCGCTGCGCGGCGCTGGCTGAAACCAACCCGATGCTGGGTCACCGTGGCTGCCGCCTTGGCCTGACCAGCCCGGAAATCTACGCCATGCAGGTACGCGCCCTGATTCAGGCCGCCGTGATGGTGGAAAAGGAGACGGGCAAGCCCATCCGCCCGGAAATCATGATCCCGCTGGTGGCAACGCAGGCGGAACTTGCCGTCACCCGTCGCGCGGCGGAAGACGAGATCGCAAAGGTGCTGAAGGAAGAGGGGACAAACCTCAATTATGATATCGGCACCATGATCGAACTGCCGCGTGCCGCAATCCAGGCAGACCGGATTGCGGAATATGCGGATTTCTTCTCGTTTGGCACGAATGACCTGACGCAGACCACATTCGGCCTGTCGCGTGATGATGCAGGCTCCTTCCTGCCGTATTACGTCGATCATGGGCTGCTGCCGCGCGACCCGTTCGTGTCCATTGACCGCGACGGGGTCGGTGCGCTGGTCCGCCTTGGCGTGGAGCGTGGACGCCAGACCAGCCCCGACCTGAAGCTGGGCATCTGCGGTGAACATGGCGGTGATCCGGACTCGATCGCGTTCTTCGACGAAGTGGGTCTGGATTATGTCTCCTGCTCCCCCTTCCGCGTGCCGGTGGCCCGTCTTGCCGCGGCACAGGCGGCACTGGCCACGCGGCAGCGGGTTGCTTCCTCCGCAGCCTGAAACGGCCTGTTGGTCTTAACGCTGTGAAAAGGACGTCCCGGTTTCATGCCGGGGCGTCCGGTCAGGCAGAATCTAATGAGTGAGCCGCCGATTATCCTGCATCTTGTATCCGAGGCGACAGGGCAGGCGCTCGAAGCCGTTATGCGTGCCTGTGGTGCGCAGTTTCAGGACGCCGAATTTTCCCCCCGTAGCTGGAACCTGATCCGCACCCGCGTACAGGTGGCGCGCGTGCTGGCGGGGATCGAGGCGGAACCGGGACCTGTCCTGTCCTCCCTTACTTCTCCTGATCTTCAGGTCATGCTGCGTGAGGGGTGTGCGCGCGTCGGGGTGGAGGTCAAGAACATCCTTGATGGCACCATCCATTTTCTGGAACAGCAGACCGGTATCGTGGCGGAACGTCACCCCGGCGGCCAGTATGTGATGGATAACAGCTACCGGCGGCGCATTGATGCGATGCAGTACGTCATTTCGCATGATGACGGGCAGAAAACCACGGATCTTTCAAAAGCGGACGTGGTGCTTGTGGGTGTTTCGCGTACATCCAAAACCCCTACCTGTTTCTATCTGGCCAACCGGGGTATCCGGGCGGCCAATATCCCGCTGGTGCCGCATGCGCCGCTGCCGGCCGGGCTTGAGGATTTCAGGGGGCTGGTCGTAGGGCTTACGATCGATCCGCATACACTGCTTGAAATCCGTCGTTCCCGCGTGGGCATGATGCTGCCGGGGCGGTCCATTGTCGCGCCCGGCATGTCCGAAACCTCGGTCAAACCCTATATCGATCCTGAAAACGTGCATGAGGAACTGCATTGGGCGCGCCGTCTGTGCGCCCGGCATAAATGGCCGGTCATCAACGTGACGCATCGATCGGTGGAAGAAACCTCAGCAGCCATTATCGATATGCTTGAACATGACGGCGCTCCGCGCAAAGTGGCGGAACCTGATATATAAGGGGCCGTAAGCCGCTGGTGCGGCCATGGTCGCCAAACCGGATGATGGGGTTTTACATCGTCGGTTCCCTCTCTCACGCTCCCGGACGTCGATGGAATCCGGGCCAGCCTACATGTTCAAACATGGCTTTCTGATCAAAACTCCTGTCGTATGACTCCTGCGCCGCGTAGGGGCCATGGGCCGCTGGTGCGTGCGTGGCGCGTGAAGGTCGCAGTTTCTGAAGTCCTGTCCGCAACCGGTGTTTGGAGCAGGGGAAAGACATGCGACAGGTTTAAGGCTGATATGTTCTTTTATGGTTCTTGATGAGAATGAAAGTCTGATCATAAGTAAATAAATAATATAAAAACAGTAATGATATTATATATTAAATATATAATAATAAGTTTTTTCGATATATCCGATACATGCACTTTATATAAAATGCATGAATAGGCGGTCTGTGCTTTCGTATGGTGGACATACGGGGTCAGAATTGTACGATATGATTAAAGGATTACTTATCCAGAAAATTTTCATATCCGGGTCCATAGAGCTGAACTATGTCCAAGACTGATCTCAAGCTGCTGATCATCCAGCCGTCGCATTACAAATCCAAGACTGACAGAACGATTTTCAAGACGAAGCGACGACAGATGGTGCCCCTTGCGCTGCCCTATCTCGCGGCGCTGACGCCGAGCGAATGGACGGTCACTCTGCTTGATGAGCAGCTTGAGGATATCGATTTTGACGTTCCGGTCGATGTCGTGGCGCTGACGGCGTGGACCCTGCATTCCCCCCGGGCCTATGACATCGCGGCTGAATTCCGCAGGCGCGGCGTGAAGGTCATCATGGGCGGTCCGCATGTCTTTTTCTATGCCGATGAAGCCGCCGAACACTGTGATGCAGTAGGCGTGGGTGAGGCCGAGCCCATCTGGCGGACCATGCTGGAAGATGCGGCGGCCGACCGGCTGCAGAAAATCTATCGTGCCGCGCCGCTGAAGGAACTCAACGACCTGCCACCGCCCCGTTATGATCTGCTGGACCTGAAGAAGTTCGGCCCCTTCCGCACATTTGCGGTGCAGTCCTCACGCGGGTGTCCGTTCGTGTGCGATTTCTGTTCGGAACGGTTTTATCTGGGCGGCCGCTATCGCTGGCGGCCCGTGGACCAGATGGTCTCTGAACTGGAGCGGATAAAGAACAAGGGCAGTCATTTCTTCTTCGGTGAAAGTAATTTTGGCGGCAAGAAAAGTCGTGCGATGGAACTGATGGAAGGTCTGGTGCCGCTTGGCATCCGCTGGTCCACGTTATGGTCATCCAACCTGTGCCTTGATACCGGCTTTCTCGACCTCGCGCGCCGTAGCGGGGTGATGCACGTCAATATCGGCATCGAGAGTATTGATGCCGAAATGTTGCAGGGCATGAAGAAGGGGTGGAACAAATCCAGCCGCTATGGCGAGATGTTTGAAAACCTGCGCCGACGCGACATCAGTTACTCGCTCAATTTCATCTTCGGCTATGATGACGAACATCCCGATGTATATGCCGCGACCCTTTCCTTTCTGGAGGCGCACAAGGTCCCCGCGGCCTATTTCAATATCCTGACCCCGACAAAGGGCACCGCCCTGTTCGAACGGATGAAGAAAGCGGGCCGGATCATTGATCCCGATGACATTGACCGCTGGCCCGGGCAGGTCTGTCATATCTGGCCCAAGAACTGTACGCCGGGCCAGATGGAGCAGCGTATCCAGAACATGTATCGCAAGTTCTACAGCATGCGCTCGATATTCCACCGTCTGCCCTTTCCCCGCACACGTTCGGATATGTCATCGTGGATACTGAACATGACCGAACGGCGCATGGCGTTCTCCTCTACAGGGAACAATGATTTTGATATTTACTGACTCCCCTGCGCGCACCACCCGGTGTGGCGCGAACGGATAGGAAGACAGGACCATGCGCGGATCAATCGGCTCAATGCTGCTGGACAGGCTTCGTCATTGCGGTGTTTCGCGCATTTATGGTGTGCCGGGAGACTATAACCTCGAATTTCTGGAACTGATCGAACGTACGCCCGGCATCCGCTTCATTGGCGCCTGCAATGAACTGAACGCGGCCTATGCGGCGGATGGGGATGCGCGGCTTTCGGGCGTCGGGGCCGTGCTGGTCACGTATGGGGTTGGCGATCTTTCGGCACTTTCCGCGGTAGCGGGGGCCTGTGCCGAAGGCGTGCCGCTGGTAGTGATTTCCGGCATGCCCCCGCTGCATGCGGTGCAGTCGCACGCGCTGGTGCATCACACACTGGCTGATGGCGATTTTGATAACGTCATGACCTGTTACCAGCAGTTTACCGCTGCCTGCACGCGCCTGCATCCGGCCAGCGCGTGCGTGGAAACCGATCGTGTGCTGGACAGGATGCACACGGAAAAATGCCCGGTCTATATCCAGTTTCCATCCGACATCTGTTACGTCGAAACGGATATTCCTGCACTGGCCCCCGCCATGCCGGTATCGGACCCGGCCCTTCTGGTCCGCGCGGCAGGGCGGCTGGCGGAACGGATCGCGCGGAGCCGCCAGCCTGTCGTGCTGGTGGATGGCATGGTGCGGCAGTATGGATTGAACGATCAGGTCGAACGGTTCTGCCAGCACTTCAATATTCCCTATGCCGCCCTGTCTACCGCCCGGACGCAACTGGCGGAAACTGGATCGTTATGGCTTGGGCAGTACGGGGGTGCAGCCTCCGCACCCGATGTGGCGGCGTATATACACGGGGCGGACTGTGTCATCGGTCTGGGCGTGCGGTTTGTTGATTCCACTTCCGGCTATTTTTCGCAGCGGATCGCGCCGGGGGCGATGGTGGATGTCCAGCCCTTCAGCATGACATGCGATGGGGAAAACATTCAGGGCATAAGGGCGCAGGACCTGTTTGATGCCGTAATGCAGGACCGCACTCCAGTAACATCTCCCGTCCGCAGTCCGTGGCGGGCGCAGCAAGAGACCGCGCCCGCTGTTGCATCAGCGCAGGGCGGCGGGTGGACACAGGCCATATTCTGGCAGCGCGTCGAACAGTTCCTGCGTCCGCATGATGTCGTGCTGGCGGATAATGGTTCATCCATGGTGGCCATGCTGCATGCGCGCCTGCCTGCGGGATGCAGCCTGCTGGTGCAGCCTGTCTGGGCTGCGATCGGTTATTCACTGCCTGCCGCACTGGGCGCGTGTCTGGCGACACCGCACCGGCGGCATGTGCTGTTCATTGGTGATGGTTCGTTCCAGATGACGGCGCAGGAACTGTCCACCCTGCTGCGGCACAAATGCGCGATTACGGTGTTTCTGATCAATAACGGGGGTTATACCATCGAACGCATGATCCTTGGTCCACAGGCGGCATATAACGACATTGCCAACTGGGACTATGCCGCCCTGCCAGCCGCCATGGGTGGGGAGGCCGCGCCATTATGCCTGCGTGTACAGGACCCGGCCGAACTGGAGGCTGCCCTGGATCAGGCTGCCGCGAATCAGGGCCTGACCTTTGTGGAAGTCGGCTTTACGCCCATGGATGCCCCTGCGGGCATGGCCGTGATGGGGCAGGCCGTGCGCCGCTACGATTATGGAATCGATATCCCCGATCTGCCCTGACCGGGGCATTGCGGCGGGGAGAGATCACATTTTACGCCCAATGGGCAATGACGTGTTTTTAGGCTGGACGGAAGCATCCGTGCAGGCTATTGAAAATACGACTGTTTTTTAGATGGGTCGGTATCGCTCCCATCTGCCTGCCGCCTGTCCACCCCTGATGGTCGGATGAAAGCCATAAAAGCAGTTCACGAAAACGTGATATACCCCGATTAAAAAATGTGCATTTGCCTGAAGATTAATCAGGTTGAGGCAGCGCCTGAGTGGTCCTGCGTGCGTTCTGCCGTTTTTGTCAGCATCTTTTCGGATGTTCCAGAGTGAAGGGATAGTCACTGTCCGGAACTGATTGCTTATTGATCAGGTATTTTATTTTTATACTGCAATTAAGGAAGAATAGACCCAAACTGTCCGGGGATTTCTATTGATAGTATTTCGGTTCTGGTGTTCTGTCCGGCTTACCAACACAACACCCAAGGAACTGAAGCATGTTTATTGAAAACGTCAGCGCCATGATCGCTCACTCCGTCAACGCCATGTCCTCGCTGACCATGGTTGCTTTCCTGCCCATGATTGCTGCCCTGATGGTTGCCACGATCGTTTCCGATCGCGCTGCCTGAAGCAGGGGTCGTCTGTCCTGACACCCATGCAGCCGGAATTCCCGCGATCATGCGGGAATGGCCGGCGGCAGCAGGACATAAGGTTGAATGACAGACGCTCCGGCGTCTTTTTTTATGCCCGGATAATGGGAAACATCGCTTCGACAGAAGGGATATCCACCCCCGCATGACCGATGGTGGACATATGACTGTCCTCCGGTCACGACGCATCAAAATGTTTTCGGGCTGGCGTGACGGACTCTATGTAACCAGAAATGCACCAGACAGGGTTGTAGCCTGACCGACATGGGTGTATCGGCCAAAAATATCGGGCGTACTCAGGTGCGCCTTTTTTATTTCTGTCCAGAGCATAATGCATGACCGATACACTGACCCATCACGGGAAAAGGGTGAGCGCGCCTGTTCGTCCGTCCCCTCATCCGGGCCTGATCTTTTTCATTCTGGCTATGGGTGGCTTTGCCATCGGCACGGCTGAATTCGCGGCCATGAGTCTCGTGCCCATGATTTCCGCAGGCATGCATGTCACCGTGCCGCAGGCGGGGCATGCTATCGAAGCCTATGCTGCGGGCGTATGTGTGGGCGCGCCGCTTATTGCCATGCTGGGCGCCAGACAGAGCCGTAAATACCTGCTGATCGGCATGCTGGCGATGTATGTGATCGGTAACGGGCTGACCGCGCTGGTTCCCAATTACGGGCTGCTGCTGCTGTGCCGCTTCATAAGCGGGCTGCCCCATGGCGCCTATTTTGGCACGGCGGGTATCGTCGCATCCTCCCTCGTGCCGCCGAACCGGCGCACGCAGGCCGTGGCACGGGTCGTGCTGGGGCTTACCATCGCCACGATTGGCGGGGTACCAATGGCGAACGGACTGGGGCTGCTTGTCGGCTGGCGCTGGGCTTTTGTCCTTATCGCCGCACTGGCGCTGTGCACGATGCTGCTCATCATCTGTTTCGTTCCCACCGATCCGCCGCGTCCCCATGCCAGCGCCCTGACGGAGATACGCGCCCTGCGGAACCGTCAGGTCTGGCTTACGCTTGGTATTGGCGTTATCGGGTTCGGCGGCATTTTCTGCGTCTATACCTATCTTGCGTCCATCCTGCAGGAAGTCACGCATGCGCCCGCTTACATGATTCCGGTCATGCTGGCGGTATTCGGTGTGGGCATGACCGTGGGCACCATGGCGTGTGCGTGGGCGGCGGACCGCAAGATGATGCCAACCATTGGCGGCACGCTTCTGGTCAATGCGGCGGCGCTGGCGGGTTTTCCCGGTTCCGTGCATTCGGTGTGGGGCATGATGCCCATCGTGTTCATGATCGGTTGTGGTGGCGGGCTGGGCACCGTTATCCAGTCGCGGCTGCTGACCGTGGCCGTTGATGCGCAGGCGCTTGCGGCGGCCCTGAACCAGAGTGCGTTCAACCTGGCCAACGCCATCGGCCCGATGCTGGGCGGCATGGCGATCAGTTTCGGGCTTGGATGGGAATCCGTCGGCTGGGTCGGGGCCTGTCTTGCCATGGGCGGCTTCGTGATGTGGCTGCTGACGCTGAGCGATATCCGCGCAGCCGCCCGCAGGCAGGCAGGCGGCTGATAAATACACACCGCCGGAACGGCAGGGGGCACGGCGCTTGATGCGTCGGCCCAACCTTCCTATCGTGCGGCATGACCACCGCACCGGCTGAAGGGCACGTGCTGCCCCCTTTACTGCGTGACCTGTTTCCCGCACGGTCCGTTCCCGGGCCAGCGGGCGAGGTGCTGCTGCGTGTGCAGCACGTCCTTGATACCGAAATCGCCCCTACGGCCGCCCAGCGGGATCGAACCGGGGGCTATCCCCATCAGGCCATTGCCGCGCTGAAGCGCACCGGCATCCTTGCCCTCGCGGTGCCGCGCGAATGGGGCGGGATGGGGATTGCGCAGGAACTCTCCCTCGAAATCATGCTGCGCATCGGCATGGCCGATCCTGCCGTGGCACAGATATACAAGGTGCATGACGACCTGCTGCGGGAGATATTTGTCTACGCGCCCGCAGCATTCCGTGGCCCGCTGGCGCGCCGGGTGGTGGATGGTCACGCCATCCTTGGCATGGCCGTGGCGGAAAACGGTCGCACGGCGGACAGCTTCCTCCAGACCCTTGCCCGACCGGGGCCGGAGGGCACGCATTTCATATCCGGTCGCAAGATTTATGCCACCGGGGCATCGGGTGCGGATCTGGTCGCGGTTTCGTCTTTCGATCCGGTTCGCGCCCAGCAGACAGGCTCCATCCGCGATGGCGTGCGCATGGATATTATCCCGCACGATACGGCGGGACTTGTCTTTCACCATGACTGGAACCGGATGGGCCAGCGTGCCACCGATTCTGGCACGGTCACGCTGGAGGATGTCCAGGTGGATGATCGGTGGAACGCGCTATCGCCAGATGCGCCCCTGCCGCAGCATGTCAGCCTGCGGTTTCAGGCCGGGTTCAGCGCGATCCTGACCGGTATCGGTATTGGCGCGTTGCGCGCGGTCTGTGCGTTTGTGCCGCAACGGGCGCGCCCATGGGGAACCGCCGGTGTCGATAGCGCGGATCAGGACCCCTATGTCCGCCGCCTGCTGGGCGAAATCGGGGCGGATCTGTTCGGTGCGTATTGCAGTGTAATGCAGGCGGGGCGGATGCTGGACGGGTATGAACAGGGACACGTGACACGCAATGCCGTGGCGATGGCGGCCAGCGCCGCCCGATCGGTGGCCACGCGTGCGGCATTGCGGGCGGCAGGGGATGCGCCGGCGGCGGCAGGCGCGCGGGGGACGGATGCGGTCAATGGGCTGGACCGGTACTGGCGCGATGCGCGCACCCTGTCGCTGCATGATCCCGTGGACTGGAAAAATGCTGAAATCGGTCGTCACCTGCTGACCGGGTGGGCACCAGAACCGGGACTGTACCAGTAATTTTCTGTTCTGTTACG
The DNA here is from genome assembly GCF_041402665.1 of Komagataeibacter sp. SM21. Lineage (NCBI taxonomy): Bacteria > Pseudomonadati > Pseudomonadota > Alphaproteobacteria > Acetobacterales > Acetobacteraceae > Komagataeibacter > Komagataeibacter sp. SM21. Next base: position 383,247 of record NZ_JBGLOV010000002.1, on the reverse strand, counting down.
GTTTGACAGGCCGCTGCATGCGTGATTGATCGGGAGCCTGTCCTGATCCATGGGGAAGCCTGAATGCACCGTCCTGTCATCGCCATCATCTCAACCGGCGGCACGATCGCCCGGCAGGCAATGGACCCGCGCGATACGGTCGATTATGCGGAAATCGGCACCAGCCTTGGCGGCAGCGACCTGCTGGCCGCGCTGCCTGAGGACGTGCAGGCACGCTTTGTCGTGCGCGGCATTCCGTTTTCCAGTTGCGATAGTGTGGAAATGACCTTGTCGCGCTGGTTTGATCTGGCATCCCTGGTCAGCCAGACGGTGGCAACGCAGCCCGATCTCGCTGGCGTGGTGATTACCCATGGTACCTCCTCGCTGGAGGAAGCGGCCTGTTTCCTCGATCTTGTGCTGGATGTGCCCTGTCCCGTCGTTGTGGTGGGCGCGCAGCGTCCCGCCAGCGCGATCAGCGCCGATGGCCCGGCCAATCTCTATGCCGCCCTTCTGGTCGCCTCCGCCCCACAGGCGGCGGGGCGCGGTGTTCTGGTCGTCTCGAACAACGAAATCCATGCAGCGCAGGAAGTGACAAAGGCGTCCACTTATCAGCTTGAAACCTTCCGCTCCCCCGATTTCGGGCCAGTCGGCATGATCGAGGCCAACCGGGTTTTCTTCGGGCGCGGCATGGGGCCGCGTCGGCATATCGGCTGGCCACAGGGCTATGGGCCGGGGGGAGAGATCCCGCGTGTTGATATCTGCTACAGCCATGCAGGTGCGGATGGCGTGGCGATCCGTGCTTTTGCTCATGCGGGCGCGCGGGGGCTTGTTTCGGCGGGCATGCTGCCGGGTATGTGTACGCCTGCGGAAAATGCCGCGTTTGACGCCGCCGTGGCGCAGGGCATCGTGGTGGTGCAGGCCAGTGCCGGGTATTGCGGTGGCGTAGTGCAGCGGCAGGAACTGCTGCAGCGCGGGATTCTGGCAGCCGGGCACATGCGACCGAAACAGGCACGTATCCTTCTGGCCCTCGCCCTTCTGGGTGGGGCGGATACCGACGCGATCCAGAGCCTGTATGACATGCCCTGAAATCGGGCAGCCCGTCAGAAAATGCTGTTGAAGGCCACCTGCGGGGAGATGACCTGACTGGTATTATGCCCCGCGAACAGGGCCGAAACGCCCGCGATCACGCCGAAGCGGGGCGACCAGTTATATTCGATGGCGGGCGCGATCAGCCAGTCGCCGGAGGACTGTCCCAGTATATCCTGATACCGGCCCTGCGCGTTATGGCCGCGCACGACCGAGCCATTGGCCCAGTCACGCGCCAGATCCATGGCGATCACCCATCGCTGGTTGACGCCATATTCAAGCGAGAAACCGCTTTCGCCATACATGCCCGGATGCGCCAGCCCCCGGAAACCGGCACTTGTACCGTAGCTGCTGACATCGGCAATATGGGCATTGGTCAGCGCGCGGCGGAAGGTGCCCCACGTGCGCAGCCGCAACGCATGATGGCCGGGCAGGACGTAAGTGGACTGTTCCGTCAGGGCAAGGCGGAATGTGTAGGTGCCCGTGCCGACGCCATCTTCCGACCGGCCCAGCCTGCTGTAGTCACCGCTGGGAAATCCCACCCCCACGAACAGGCTCAGGGCGGGGATGTAGCGCTTGGGATCGGCATCAAGATAGCGCCACATGACATCGACCGGCAGGTCGCCCATTTTCAGGCCGCTGGTCGTGCTGTGCCCCCTGCGCCAGCCATAGCTTATGGTCGGCGTCATCTGCAGGCTGATGGAATTGGTGATGGAGTATTTGTACAGCGTCAGGCTGGCGGCACTATGCGCCTTGTCCGACAGGGGCATGCCCCGTCCCGCACTGTCCAGATAGCCAACGGGCTGGTTGTAGAAGAAATATGGCTCCCACGCGAAAACGCCCTTTTTCGTCAGCGCGCCGGAGGGGGAAACCAGCGATCCGGTATACCACTGTTCATATTCCTCATGCAGGGCCTGCGACCCGGCACGTGGTCCGTTTCCCGTATCTTCCGCCCGGCCCGCGGAGATGCTGGCGAGCAAGAGAAGAACGGAAAAGGTAACGAATAATATTGATTCCGGTATCGGAATGTATAATGTTGCCCGACAGGGGCGACCGGCATCTTTTTGTATGGCAGGTACTGTACGGACTGATGCATTGCCCACGCCTTTTGCCGCGTGGGCGCGTATCACGGAAACCATGGCTGAAGGTTATTTCCTGAAACGGGGCGTCCCTTCACGCATGGCAGTGCGTGCCGGGTCTACTGGTGCTGGGCAGGCGGTGTGCGGCCCTTCTACATGCTGTGTGGCAGGTAAGGTGTCAGGACATTGCTGTTACTCCGTGGCCGGATGGCTGGGGAACAGGCGGGAGAATGGCAGTTCTCCCGCCGGTTTCAGGTGGTGGGGATTTCGGGCTGTTCGTTTTCCCCGGCAGCCGCCTGGCGCGCGGGGTTGAGGTATTTCCATCCCACCATCAGCAGCAGGGCCACGATCGGCATGCCCGCAAGAGTGGATGTGCCATTGGGGTAGTCGAACATCATCAGCACGACCACGCAGCCAAGGAAGGCCAGCGTCAGCCACGATGTGAAGGGCGCGCCCGGCATTTCAAACCCGCTGGACGCAATCCGCCCGCTACGCACGGCCTGCCGCAGCCTGATCTGGCTGAGCAGGATGAAGGCCCATGTGCTGATGATGCCCAGTGCCGCCATGTTCAGCACGATCTCGAACACCTGCGACGGCACCACGTAGTTCAGCACGACACCGACAAGATAGACCGCAACCGTAAGCAGGATGCCGTTGGCCGGGACCGAGCTTGCGTTCATGCGTGCCAGGGGGGCGGGTGCCGCCCCGCCCAGCGCCATGGCCCGCAGGACGCGGCCGGTGGAATACAGCCCTGAATTAAGGCTGGACAGGGCTGCGGTCAGCACAACGATGTTCATGATCGTGTCTATGCCGGGCACGCCCAGCGCCTGGAAAAAGGTTACGAACGGGCTGGTGCCCGCGTGATAGGCCGTCCACGGCAGAAGGCTGACCAGCAGCACGACGGACAGCACGTAAAACAGCCCGATGCGCCAGATGACGCTGTTGATGCTACGCGGCAGAACGGTGCGGACATCGGCGCATTCCCCCGCCGCCGTGCCGATCAGCTCGATCCCGGAATAGGCAAAGACCACCCCCTGCACCAGCAGCAGGCAGGCTATGGCCCCATGTGGAAACAGCCCGCCATTATCGGCAATCAGATGCAGGCCGGTCTGATGACCTGCAACCGGCATGCGCACCCCCAGCACGATGCTGCCGACGATAAGGAACAGGCACAGCGCCACGATCTTGATGAGGGAGAACCAGAATTCGATCTCACCAAACCATTTCACCCCCACCATGTTCAGCGTCGTGACGATACACAGCGCCAGAAGGGCGAAAACCCATTGGGGCACGCTGGCGAACGTGCCCCAGAAATGCATGTACAGCGCGACCGCCGTGATATCGACAATGCCGGTCATGGCCCAGTTCAAAAAGGACAGCCATCCCGCGACGAAAGCCGCCTTTTCACCGAGGAATTCCCGCGTGTAGGAAACAAAGCTGCCGCATGTGGGCCGGTACATCACCAGTTCGCCCAGCGCGCGCATGATGAGGAACGAGAAGGCGCCACATATCAGGTAAACCAGCGCAAGCGACGGCCCCGCCGCCTGCAGCCGCGATCCCGCGCTCAGGAACAGCCCGGTCCCGATCGCCCCGCCAATGGCGATCATCTGGATCTGGCGACCGCCCAGAGCCTTGTGATAGCCGTCGTCATCCTGTTCGGGCAGGATGTGGGTGCTGTCTTCCAGCGCGGGGTCCGGTTTGCTCATGCTATGGTCTCCGCCATGATGGTCATAGATAGAGGGAGGAAGGCGTGCGCCGCCCCTGCACGGATGCGCGGCGGTCGCACGGTGGAAACCCCGCTGCCCGTTCCCGGCGGACGGTGGGCGGCACGCGCCCTGACGGGCACCGGCATTGTCGGGGTGGGGGAGAGTAATGTACAGGAACCGGACGGTTCCGGTCGCGGATGCTGGCTGCCCTGCCGCAGTTGAGGGAAGGTTGGCACGCCTGTCGCCCTAAATGTCTGATATGGAAGGGACAAAAAAGAAATACCACGCAGCATCACAGGTGTTGTTTTGCCGCGGACATTGTCAGACAGAATAGCAACTGACAAGCATGACTGCCTCAAATAAAGGTATCATGCCTAAAAAATAATCCAAATTTTTGAAACTTTAGCAGTAATTGCCTATAGTTTAGTCAATGAAAAGAGTCGCGTCGCCATGCTTGAAAAGGATTCCGGATACGCGGCATTGCGCGCCAGCGTGATGACGGGAGTGATGCTGCTTTCCGCCATGGGCCTTTCCATTCCCGCCCATGCTGATAACGAGCGTTTTGAAGGCAGCGAACTGGCACAGGATGCCCCGCAATATTTCGTCCTGCAGCCACAGGACAGGCAGGCGGCGGACGGGACGGGTGAACTGCGTCTGTCGGAAAGCGGGATTGACCTGACCAACGGCGAACGGATCGAGGTCACTCTGGCCCAGGGGAATGAAGGCCATCTGCTCTACCGCGTGGATGAGGGGCAAAACCCCGTCATGCCATCGGGGCAGCGCCTGTGTCCCGCACCGCTCAATCCGCTCTATCTGGATTTCCAGACCCCGCAGGATGATGCCGGGCATTATGACATGACGCTGTACTGTAGTTCGCGTCCCGTGCCATTCCGCGCCATATTGCCGGGGCGCGCGGCGGCGGTGTTCCATTATCAGCGTGTGGCGGATACCCCTTGGGCCCATTCGGAGACCGAGGGCGGTTACCTGCACGGGGCGATGGCGCATTACTGTGCAGCAGGCCGTGATCCCGCCCGTACCAGCACATGCACCGCGCGCGAAGAAGCCGCCTATGCCGATATCATGGCCCGCAGGATCGCATCACCCGTGCTGCAGCACTGCGCGGCCTATGTGACCGGCCGCGCCAGCCATGCCGGTTATGTCAGCTTTGCCCATCTGCTCAACTGCGCGCGCGTGCGCGACAGCCGCTCGCTGTTCGATTACTGCAGCCAGCGCATGACCGGGCAGAAGCGGGTGGATGACACCAGTTTTTTTGATGCCAGCCCGACACAGGCGCAGGCGACCGCCATGTGCTTTAATGCGCTGGCGGCGGCGCAGGCGCGCGAATAACGCTGCGGTGGCTATGTCTCAGGCGACATCGGGCACTTCTATGCCCGATACGAACCTGAATACTTCCTCATGATGCAGCAGGAAGACACGGTGCTTCTTGCCCAGCGCCAGCGCCTCCTGCGTGTAAGGCGCGTTGGAGACGATGATACCGATATCGGTCCTGCCATCGACCTTGCCCCGTATGCCCTGCCAGATCACGTCATCATGCACGGGTTTGTGGTCAATCCAGCAATGGACCAGCATTTTCAGGCCATTGCGGCTGCAATGGATATCTGACCCAAGGCCCGTGGCCACGGGGGGGCGCGTTTCCCACCCGGCCTTCTCGATCCAGTGGGAACAGAAGGCGGCATATTCCGCCTGGTTCATGCCCTTGTGATAGGTGCCGGGCGTTATCGCGGGGCGGTCTGGCGGATTGGTGGCGGCACCTGCCGCCATGGCGGTGATGCTGGCATGCACCCGCTTGCGGATGGCGGGCCATAACGGGCCGAGACCCTGACTTTCCAGCGCGGGAATGGTGGTGGTGCGCATGAAGCGTTCGACCTGCGTGTTCCACGGCGTCCGGCTGCGCGGCAGTGTGGTGGTGGTGCGGGCCTGCATGTACCACCGTGCCAGCATGGGGCGGTGCCGTTCCGCCAGTTCCATGCAGATCCGTACCGCCCTGCGCCGCTGGATCATGATGCGTCCCGCACGCAGGATCAGGATCAGGACCCAGCCCGCGCCGCCTGCCAGCATCAGGGTCAGTACCAGCGAACCCAGCTTCTGGAATCCACGCGTCATGAAAAACAGATCGGTCGGTTGCGGCGTTTCCATTGGCTGCACGATAACGGCGGGCGCATCGGGGGCGACAGGCTGATCCGCAGGTGGGGCAGCGGCGGCTACGGGATCGGCATCATGTCCGGCGGCATGGGGCTGCGTGCTGGCGGGCGGGGCAGGCAGCGGGGCTATGTCATCCGTCATGAAATAGAGCGGCGGCAGCCCCGGTTCGGGCGGCACGCGGCGCATGAGCGGCAGCCCGTTGCGGTTGGCGATCTTCTCCCACCGGATATCGGGGGTGACGGCATGGCAGTTGCCCTGCCGGATCAGCGTCTGGCGCTGTGCGGGGGACTGCGTTGCCATCTGGGTATGGTCGGACAGGGTGCGCAGGGCCGCATCATCCTCACACGCAAGTGTGGGACGGGGCGCGCTGTACAGGCCGGCGGCGCTGGCGCTTGCTGGCAGGTACAGGAGCAGGCAGGCACAGGCCCATACGCGCATGGCGCTTTGTATCCTTCCGGTCTGGAGTTCGCTGGTGCAGACCTAGGGTATCAGCAGATTCACAGATATGACGCTACGAACGCCGATATGCAGAACACGGTTGTATTTGTAAACATGCTTTCTCCGGTCTTGTATGTACTGGCGTCACTGCATGCGCGGTGGCGATGGGGAAGGGCGGCATGTTCCCACCGGGTAGCTGCCCCTTTATCCATCTTCTGGCGATGTTGATGAACTTCGCGGATGTTCATGGGGTGATGTTGGAAGGCAGGTGCGTATGACGGGGCGTTTTGCAGTTGTGCTGGCACGCCATCCCGCCGTAACCGGCGTGGAAGGCCTGTGCTATGGCCAGCAGGACGTGGCCCTTGCCGATGGGTGGGAGCGCATGGCCGACGGCCTGCGGACCGTCATGCAGGGGGCGGGGTGCCGCGTCATGTTCTCTTCTCCCGCCCGGCGCTGCCGGATGGTGGCGGAACGGGTGGCGCGGTTCATGAATCTGGACCTGCGGGTGGATTCACGTCTGCGTGAAATCAGTTTCGGGGAATGGGAAGGGCGTCCGTGGAACGGCATCTCCCGCACGGCACTTGATGAATGGGCAGCCGATGTGGGCGGCTTTGCGCCCCCGGGTGGGGAAAGCGGGCGTGAACTCCGTGCCCGCGTGCGGCATTTCTGGACCGAAATGCAGCAGTTCGGTCAGTCCTGCGCGATCATAACCCATGGCGGGCCGCTGCGGCTCATGCAGGGGATGATGTATGGCCTGCCCGGCAGCCTTCTGGCCCCGTCACCCCCAATGGGGTCGGTACGTGTGGTCGAACAGGGTGATGCCCGCTTCAGCACAGGGCTGTCAGAACCGCACATTCCGCCACAACTGCCGTTGCACCAAGAACATCTCCGGTCTGTCCACCAAGCTGCCAGCGCGCGAACCGGCACATGAGGGCGGCTGCCAGCGCCGCCACGATGCAGGCTGCGGTCATGCGCGGCGCGGGCAGCAGCAGGGCCGCCGTGCATCCCGCAAGGCACAGGCAGGCCACGAACGCCTGAACCGGCAGATAGGCCATGGAACTTGCCAGCCCGTCGGATCGGGCCGGGGGCAGGCGACGCAGGACCACCACCATGCACGCCCGCGCCAGCGCGCCCGCCGCGGGCATGGCCAGCAGCGCGGTGCGTCCCGGCATGGCCGCCAGCGCGGTGACACGTACCAGCAGGGCGAGTCCCAGCGCCATGACCCCATAGCTGCCCACCCGGCTGTCACGCATGATTTCCAGCTTGCGCGCGCGATCGGACCCGCCGCCGCAGCCATCGGCCATGTCCGCCAGCCCGTCTTCATGCAGGCCGCCGCATACCAGAAGCAGCAGCGCGATGCTCCACCCGGCGGCGGGCAGGTGCGCTATGCCCAGTTGCAGCAGGCCGGCGTACACCATGGCCGCCGCTTCCCCCAGTAACGCGCCCACCAGCGGCCAGCACCATATGCTGCGCGCCATGGAATAAGGCAGCCTGCCACGGGCAAGCCAGTCGGTGGGCAGGCGGGTCAGCAGGCCGATGCCGCAGACCAGATCGGCGCGCAGGCGGGCCAGCGTGCTCATTGCCGGTCGCTGACCTGCGCCTGCGCGAAGGTGGCCATGCCACACAGGCAGGCGACCGCCGCACGCACCAGCGGGACCGCAAGCCCCGCGCCCGATCCTTCTCCCAGCCTCAGGCGCAGGTCCAGCAGGGGTTCCATGCCAAGGGCCGCCGCCAGATGTGCATGCCCCCCTTCGGCTGAACAGTGCGACAGCCGGGTATGGGCCAGGCCCTGCGGGTTGATCTGCTGCAATGGCGCGAGGGCCGCGGTGCAGATGTAGCCGTCCACCAGCACGGGAATGTTCATGTACCGCGCGGCGATGGTGGCCCCCAGTATGGCGGCCAGCTCATGGCCACCAAGGCGGCGGGCGACCTCCAGCGGGTCATCAAGCGTATTGCCGTGATGGATCAGGGCGCGATCAATGACCTCCGCCTTGTGGCGCACGCCCGCGTCGTCCAGCCCCGTGCCGCGCCCGGCCCATTTAATCCCGCCCCCACCGAACAGGGCGGCGGCAATGGCGGCGGCAGGGGTGGTGTTGCCAATCCCCATCTCGCCCAGACACAGCAGGTCGGTATCGGGCCGGACAGCCCGCATGCCGGTATGGATGGCCTGTATGAAGGTGGTCTCATCCATGGCGGCGGCATGGGTGAGGTCGGCGGTCGGGCGCAGCTCCTGCACTTCGACCACATGCAGCCGCGCGGCGGCCACGCGGGCGATCTGGTTGATGGCGGCCCCGCCGTTGCGGAAATTGAGCACCATCTGGCGCGTGACATCGGTGGGCCACGGTGTCACACCCTGCGCGGTTACGCCGTGGTTCCCGGCGAAAACGATGATATCCACCCGTTCGGCACGGGGGTGGGCCGTATGCTGCCATTCGCCCGCCCAGCAGGCCAGTTCCTCCAGCCGGCCAAGGCTGCCGGGGGGCTTGGTCAACTGGCTGTCACGGTGGGTAATGGCGCTCCGCGCCGCCCCATCGGGTGGCGGAAGATCGTGACACAGCGCACGCAGCGCGGCCATGTCGGACGGGAAGGAAAGACGGGATGGCATGGCAGGAGTTGTGTGGTCTTATGCGTCCCGATGCAAGATGGTGGAGAATAAAATGAAGGCGGTTCCCCCGCAGGATGGAACGACCGGCATGCTGGCCTGCACGCTGGTGCTGGGTGGCGCGCGTTCGGGCAAGAGCCGCTTTGCGGAGGGGCTGTTTACCCGCTGGCCGACCCCATGGACCTATATCGCCACCTGCCAGCCCCATGATGATGAAATGACCCGTCGCGTGGCGCGGCATCGCGCGGGCAGGGGGGAAGGCTGGCATACGCGCGAAGCGCCGCTGGACCTGCCCGCAGCCCTTGACGGCGCCGGTGCCCGGCCGGTGCTGGTGGACTGTCTGACCCTGTGGCTGACCAATCTCATGCTCGCGGAACATGATATCGCAGCCGCGACGCAGGCGCTGCTGGCGGCCCTCGCCCGCCGCATGGGGCCAACCGTTCTGGTATCGAACGAGGTGGGGCAGGGGATCGTGCCCGATAATGCGCTGGCGCGTCGTTTTCGTGATGAGGCCGGTCTGCTGCATCAGGCCCTTGCGCGCGAGGTCGCGCATGTTGTCTTTGTGGTAGCTGGCCTGCCGATGGAGCTGAAATGACCCTTACCCCCGAAGAAGAAACCCGCCACCGCGAGAAAATGGCCAAACGCAAGGCCGTGCAGGACCGTGAGGTCAGCAGCAAGTCGATCGAGAAGGGACTGCTTGCCGTGCATACCGGCGCGGGCAAGGGCAAATCCACTGCCGCCTTCGGCATGGCGCTGCGCACCCTGGCCCATGGCGGCCGGATCGTGGTGGTCCAGTTCATCAAGGGGGCGTGGAATACGGGGGAACGCAAGGCGCTGGAACTGTTTGGCGATCAGGTGGAATGGCATGCGCTGGGCGAGGGCTTTACGTGGCACACGCAAGACCGTGCCCGCGATATCGAAAACTGCCGTATCGCATGGGAACAGGCCCGCGCCGCGCTGAAGCGCCCGGATGTATCGATGGTGATACTGGACGAACTCAATATCGCCCTGCGTTACGACTACCTGCCCATTGATACGGTGCTGGCCGATATCGCCGCACGTCCCGCCATGCAGCATGTGGTGGTGACGGGCCGCAACGCCCGTCCCGCCATGATCGAGGCCGCCGATCTGGTCACGGAAATGACGCAGGTCGCCCATCACTTCCGCAAGGGGGTGAAGGCGCAGGCCGGGATCGAGTTCTGATGCCACCGCGCGCCATCATGTTTCAGGGCACCGGCTCCAGCGTGGGGAAGTCGGTGCTGGTGGCGGGACTTGCGCGCGCGCTGACCCGGCGTGGCCTGCGCGTGCGTCCCTTCAAGCCGCAGAACATGTCCAACAACGCCGCCGTCACGGCTGACGGGGGCGAAATCGGGCGTGCGCAGGCCCTTCAGGCGCGTGCCTGCGGGGTGGCGCTGTCGGTTGACATGAATCCCGTCCTGCTCAAGCCACAGGGCATGACCGGATCGCAACTGGTGGTGCGCGGACAGATGCGTGGACAGGTCCGCGCCCGTGATTTCCAGAGCTTCAAACGGGGCCTCATGCCCGAAGTGCTGGACAGTTTCCATACACTCGCCGCACAGGCCGATATCGTGCTGGTGGAAGGGGCGGGATCGGCGTCGGAGGTAAACCTGCGTGCCGATGACATCGCCAATATGGGCTTCGCGCAGGCGGCGGATATTGACGTGGTGCTGGTGGGCGATATCGATCGGGGCGGGGTGATCGCCAGCCTTGTCGGCACGGACGTGGTGGTGGCCCCCGATGATGCGCGGCGGATCAGGGGTTTTATCGTCAACCGTATGCGTGGTGATCCTTCCCTGTTCGCAGCGGGGATGGAGGCCATCGCCCGGCGGACCGGCTGGCAGCCCGTGGGGCTGGTGCCATTCCTCGACCGTGTGCGTGACCTGCCAGCGGAGGACGCAGCCGATCTTGCCCCCGGCGGCAGGACGGCCAAGGGGCGTGTGCGCATTGTGGTGCCGTGCCTGCCGATGATCGCCAATTTTGATGATCTGGACCCGCTGGCGGCGGAAGACGGCGTATCACTGACCATGGTTCCGCGCGGGACGGTGCTGCCGGAAGCCGATCTGATCATCCTGCCGGGGGCCAAGGCCACGATTGCCGATCTGGCCGTGCTGCGACAGGAAGGCTGGGATATCGACATTCAGGCCCATATGCGCCGGGGCGGTCATGTGCTGGGTATCTGTGGTGGTTACCAGATGCTCGGTCGCAGCATTGCCGATCCCGATGGGATCGAAGGTCCACCCAGCACGGTGGACGGGCTGGGACTGCTGGATGTCACGACCGAACTTGGGGGAAGCAAGCGGCTGGAAGACGTGAGCGGCCATCTTCTGCCCGAAGGCGCGGCCCTGCGGGGGTATGAGATGCATATCGGCCGCACGCACGGCCCCGACCATGACCGCCGCCCGCTGATTGATCTGGGCAACAGGCGCGATGGGGCGGTCAGTCCTTCGGGCCGGGTATGGGGTACTTATGTCCACGGCCTGCTGGCGGATGGCACGGCGCGGGCGGCGTTACTGGCGCGGCTGGGCGCGCAGTCGCATGGCTGCGATCATGACCGGACGGTGGATGCCGCGCTGGACGCGCTGGCCGACCATCTGGAAACCCATCTGGATATCGATGGCCTGCTGCGACTGGCCCGTCCGGTACGTCCGCTGTCAGCGGCGGCGCAGGCGGCGTGCGCATGCACCCACAACTGACATGGCGGCCACGGTCTGGATCAGGCAGGCGCGACGGTATAGCGCCAGCGCGCGATACAGGTCACGCGGGCGCAGGTCGGCGGAGCCGTCGCCCACCCATGGTTCAGGGGTAATCACACCGTTATAGCTGCGTGGCCCCGACAGCCTTATGCCCAGCGCGCCCGCCATTGCCGCTTCCGGCCAGCCCGCGTTGGGGGAACGGTGGGTGCGGGCATCGCGCCATAGGATGCGCACTGCCGCACCCGCCCGCATGCCGGGCATGGTGGCGGCGGCAAGGATGATCCATAGCGCCGACAGGCGGGATGCAGGCAGGTTGACCACATCATCCAGCCTTGCCGCGGCAAAACCAAAAGCGTCATGGCGGGGGGTGCGGTGGCCGATCATGCTGTCTGCCGTATTGACGGCCTTGTAGAAGACTACCCCCGGCAGTCCACCCGCCGCCATCCATGCAAGCGGGGCCACGATCCCGTCGGAAAAGTTTTCCGCCAGTGTCTCGGTCGCCGCGCGCAGCACACCGGCCTCATCAAGCTGTTCGGGATCGCGGCCGACGATATGCGATACTGCCCTGCGTGCCGCAGGCAGGCTGGTTTCGGCTTCGCGCGCCACCATCATGACATGATCATGCAGCGAACGCTGCGCCACGAATGCGCTGGCCATGATGGCGGTTACGGGTAAGGCCAGCCAGCGCGGCAGGATGCGGTGCAGCAGTCGTGCGGCCAGACATGCGGTGGCGGTCGGGACCGCAACGATCAGGCCTGTGGCGATAAAACCGTTCGCCCTGCGCTGCGATGGCGTGCGGTCAGGGGTATTGAGCGTGCGGTCCAGCCTGTCGATCAGCGCGCCAATCCACATGACCGGATGGCCGATGCGGCGTACCAGCGCCTGCGGATAGCCGATCGCGGTATCGGTTACGGATGCCATGCAGACAAGGCTGATGTTGCGATACAGGAAAGTGGAAAAGCGCATGGGATGTGGATATTGCGCGCCCCATGCAGGGTCAAGGAACGGGCGCTTTGCAGGCCGATTGCGCCCTTTCCCGGTCAGATGGAAACATGCCAGCGCCATGCAGCCTGACAACCATCAGCATTATGGCATTCGTGACCATAACCGACGGATACAGGTCCACCCAGCATGACCGGGAAATGGCGGAAAAAAGCCGGTTCCGCCCCGTGCAGCCTTGACAGGAATGGATGGCCTGCCGGAAGGTTCACATTGTCGTGTATCCATCGCTCCACTCCATCTTTCGGGGCGGCACGGCGCACCGGTGTTTCCGCCTGCCAGAGCAGGCAGCCGGATCAGGATATTTTATTTAAACGCAGTATTTGAGGTCATGACATGAGCAAGCCTGCAAAGCCCGTAACCGCTCCCTCACGCCGCAAGGCCAGTGCGGAAGCGGGATCTTCGGTCGCCGCCGAACCGCCCGCTACTACTGCCGTGCGGCGGAGAAAGGGGGGAGCCGCCGCCGCCGCAAAGGCTGCGGGCACAAAAAGCGTCAGCAGAACGTCGCGCGCAAAGGCTGATGCAGGCATTGCCGATGCACCGCCAGTAGAAACAGGTGGGGGCAGGCTCACGGGTCCCAAAGCCGACATGATGGAAAAAGAAGTCACATCCCCCGCACGGAATAAGCGCGCGGCACCAAAATCCGGGGCGGTCGCAGGGAAGAAACGTAAATCCCCCGCCGTTGCGTCAAAGACGGCCAGGGCGGATACGCCAGCCAGACGCCCCCGTAAGGCAGCCGGGGCAAAAGGGAGCGCAGGTTCCGCCCGTCCCCGTCGTTCGGCAGTGGATGCGTGGCGGGAAACACGGGCCGCACGCAAACAGGCGCGCCTTGAACGGCTGGCCGCGCAGAAAGCCGCATCGTCATAGCAGGATGGTCGGTTTGCCGATCATATTTTCTTGTGAGCCTGAAAATAGTGGAAAAATGATCTAGGCACCCCTCCGTTCCATGCGGGTATAGTGAATGTTCACGATACCAATAGACGCAAGGCGTGGCGGGAAGGCATTTTTGGGTATTAGCGGTTTACGACATATTTCGTCACGACGACGGTTCATGCAGGGGGTCGCCGGGGTTGCTGCCTGCAGTACATTCCTCAGTTCACGCATGCGGGCCGCCACCCCTCCCGCAAAGGCTTACACACCGCGTTTTTTCGATGGCGCGGAATGGGATTTCCTTCTCGCCGCATGTGACAGGCTGATCCCTGCCGATGAAAATGGCCCCGGCGCGCTGGCGCTGGATGTGCCGCGTTTTCTCGACATGCAGATGGATACCCCCTACGCCCACGGCGCGCAGTGGTTCATGGACGGGCCTTTCGTTCAGGGGCCGGACAATCTGGGCTACCAGCTACCCTATGATCCCCGCACCCTGTACCGGCGCGGCATCGCGGGTATGAACGCGCATGCGGCAACCCGTCATGGCAGGCCGTTCGCCAGCCTTGCGCCATCTGTGCAGGATGAACTGCTGCAGGCGGCGGAAAAGGGCACGCTGGCGTTTGGTGACATCCCGTCCCGGGTTTTCTTCGATCAGTTGCTGGCCAATGTGATGGAAGGGGCATTTTCCGATCCCGTGCATGGCGGCAATACCCGGTTGGGTGGATGGGTCATGCTGGGCTTTCCCGGCGCGCGGGCGGACTTCATGGACTGGGTGGACCGCTACGGCGCGCATTACCCGCTGGGCAGCATTTCCATTTCGGGAGAGACGGCATGAGCGCGGATGCACGCAGGCTCAGGCCGGTGGACGTGGTGATCGTGGGTGGCGGCTGGGCCGGGTCGATCATGGCGAAGGAAATGACCGAAGCCGGGCGTTCGGTCGTCATGCTTGAACGCGGCGCGGACCGCAGCACGGCGGCGGACGGTGCCTATCCTGCTTCGCTGGACGAACTTGAAGCCAATTTCCGGTACAGGCTGTTTCAGGATCTTTCAAAAAATACCGTCACGATCCGCAACAACAGCCAGCAGACGGCGCTGCCCTACCGGCGTATGTCCGCCTTCCTGCCCGGTGAAGGGGTTGGCGGCGCGGGGCTGCACTGGTCGGGCGTGCATTTCCGTATGCCCCCCGATGACCTGCGCCTGCGTTCGCGCGTGATCGAAAAATATGGCCGTCGCTTCATTCCCGAAGGGATGAACCTTCAGGATTACGGCGTTACCTATGAGGAACTCGAACCCTTTTTCGATAAGGCGGAAAAGGTGTTTGGCACCTCGGGCGAAGCCTACATGGTTGACGGAAAGGTGGTGGGGAACGGGAATGTTTTTTCTCCTTCACGCTCCGATACTTTTCCGCTGCCCGCGCTGAAGGATGTCTACACCGCCCACCTGTTCCGCAAGGCGGCGGCGGAGGTGGGGTTCCACCCCTATTCCCTGCCTGCCGCCAATGCGTCACGGCAGTATGTCAATCCGTATGGCGTGCAGATGGGACCATGCAATTTCTGCGGTTATTGCAGTGGCTATGCCTGTTACATGTATTCCAAGGCATCGCCCAATGTGAACATCCTGCCCGTGCTGCGGCGTCACCCGCTGTTTGAATTGCGCCCGCGCTGTCATGTGCTCAGGGTGGAAAAGGATGCGGATGGACGGCGCGCAACGGGCGTGACCTATACCGATGCGCAGGGGCAGGTGTTTACCCAGCCCGCCGAACTGGTGATCCTGACCGCGTTCCAGTTCCATAACGTGCGCCTCATGCTGCTGTCGGGCATCGGCAGGCCATACGACCCGGTTCATAATGAAGGGGTGGTGGGCCGTAATTTCGTCTACCAGAACGTGACGACCAGCACCGTCTGGCTCGACCCGAAGGTCGAGACCAACCAGTATATCGGCGCGGGCGGCGGTGGCGTGGCGTTCGATGATTTCAACAGCGAGAATTTCGACCACGGGCCACTGGGTTTCGTGGGGGGATCGCCCGTATGGGTCAATCAGGCCGGGGTCCGGGCCATCGCCGCCGCCAATGCCGGTGGCCCGCCGGGTACACCGCGCTGGGGCAGCGCGTGGAAGGCGGGGATGATCGATACCTACCGCCATTCCCTGCGCATTGATGCCCATGGGGCGAACATGGCCTATCGGGATGTGTATCTCGATCTCGATCCGACATGGAAAGATGCTTACGGCCAGCCGCTCCTGCGCATGACCTTCGACTGGAAGGACAACGACATCCGCATGAACCGTTATGTGGTTGACCGGATTGGCGATGTGGCGAAGGCCATGGGCGCGCGGCGTACCCATCTTGTCAGGCGTGAATTCGGCGTGCCCTTCGATACGCGGCAGTACCAGACAACCCATCTGGGCGGGGGTGCCGTTATGGGCGAAGACCCGCAGACCAGCGCGCTCAACCGCTACCTGCAGTCGTGGGATGTGCATAATGTGTTCGTGATCGGTGCGAACGCCTTTCCGCAGGGGACGGGCTATAACCCCACGGGCATGGTCGCCGCCCTTGCATACTGGGCGGCCCATCATATCCGCACCACCTATCTTGCCCAGCCGGGGCCGCTGGCGGGATGAGGCGTGTAACTGTGTCATGGATGCGGCTGCCTGTTGCGGGCATGATCGCGTTCCTCTCGCTAGGGATAGCGGCCGCGCGGGCGGATGACGATGTGCGCGAACGCGGCGCGTATGTAGCCCGGACGGCGGATTGCGAAGCCTGTCACACCGTGCCCGGTCAAGCGCCCTTTGCCGGTGGGCTTGAGTTTCACCTGCCCACCGGCACGTTATACGCGCCCAACATCACTCCTGATGCGCGGACCGGCATTGGTCGGTATTCGGAAGCCGAATTTATCCGTGCGGTCCGGCAGGGCATCCGGCGCGATGGCGCGACCCTGTACCCGGCCATGCCCTATCCGTCCTATGCGCGCATGACGGACGAGGACCTGCATGCGCTGTATGTCTATTTCATGCAGGGCGTGAAACCGGTTTCCCATGCGGTGGTGCAGGATGGCATGACATGGCCGTTTTCCATGCGCTGGCCGCTGGCGGTATGGCGCTGGCTGTTCGCACCCAACCCGCGTGATGCATTGCAGCAGTCAGGGGCGCGTACTTTCCCCGACCCACTGGTGGCGCGTGGCAGTTATCTGGTCGAAGGGCCGGGGCATTGCGGGGCCTGCCATACGCCCCGTGCCGTGACGATGCAGGAAAAGGCCCTGACGGCTGTGGACGGCACGCTCTACCTGTCGGGTGGCGGACCGGTGGATGGGTGGCGGCCTGTCAGCCTGCGGGGCGACAACCGCACGGGGCTGGGGCGGTGGAATGAACAGGACATCGTACGCTTCCTCGCCACGGGGCGCATGCCGCTGGGTGCGGCCTTTGGCGGCATGACGGACGCCATCGCCCATGGCACGCAGCATATGACACCGCAGGACCAGCTTGCGATTGCGCGCTACCTGAAAACCCTCTCGCCCCTTACCCCCATGGCGGAAGGCTGGACTTACGATCCCGCGGCGGCTGATGCCCTGCGCGGGGGGGATGTATCGGCACGCGGCGCGCGGCTGTATGTCGATAACTGTGCCGCATGCCACCGGACCGACGGGCGGGCCTATCCCACCACGTTCCCGCCACTGGCCGGGAACCCCGTGGTGATGGACCCGACACCGGATTCGCTTATCCGCATCGTGCTGGCTGGCAATACCCTGCGTGCAACGCGACAGACACCGTCCGCCTTTGTCATGCCCGGTTTTGCCGCCCGCATGAACGATCAGGCCGTGGCCGATACCGTCACCTTCATCCGCGCGGCATGGGGCAACAACGCACCGCCGGTCAGTCCATCGGATGTCGCGGCGGTCAGGCGCACGACGACCGGTGGCGCGGCCCCGGCGTCACTGCCCCTGAACTGATTGTGAAGCGCCATTGCCATGTCCCGCGGTTGCCCGAACCGGGGGAAGGGGCATGAATGAAGCGCGTAGTAAAGGAAGGGAGCCGTAAGAATGTCCATGCACCGGCGCAGCCTGCTGCTTGCACCCCTTCCGCTGGCATTGGGGGCGGGGACCATCGCCCATGCGACGGAACCGGCGCGTGACGCCATCAATCACGACCATGGCGCGGCCCCGTCCGGTCCGTTCGAGATCGTGGCCCGGTTCGATGGTCCGGGTCCGTCCGGTATCGCGGTGACGCACGGGCGTATTTTTGTGGGCTTCCCCCGCCATGCGGTCAATCACCGGGGGGCCACGCTGGGGGAACTGAAGGACGGGCGTCTTTATCCCTATCCCGATGCGGCGCAGAGCCTGCCTTCCGATCGTCCGCCCGCAACGCGGCTCATGTCCGTTCATGGCATGACCACCGATACGCAGGGCCGGTTATGGCTGATTGATGATGGCAAGCTGGCGGGGCAGCCTCTTGCGCCCGGCGCCGCCAAGATTGTTGGCATCGATCCTGCAACCGATCGTGTCTTCGCCCGCATCGTCCTGCGTGCCCCCGTCCTTCTGCCCGACAGTCACATGAACGACCTGCGGGTGGACCTGACGCATGGCGCGCAGGGCACGGTTTACGTTACCGATTCTTCGTTCGGGATGTCGCCCGCCCTTGTCGTGGTGGATGTAGCCACGGGCCGCCAGCGCCGTGTACTGGCCAGTCATCCTTCCATTCAGGCCGAACGCAGCTTCATGGCGGTGGTGGAAGGGCGTCCGCTGGTGTTCGACCCGCCCGCGCATCCACCCGGTTTCGTATCGGGCGGGGTGGATGGCATCACGCTGTCACCCGACAGTGCCACACTGTATTACAGTCCGCTGACCAGCAGGCGGTTATACGCCATTCCCACCGGCCTGCTGGCCGATTTTTCCCGAACCGACGAACAGCTTGCCGCCGGTATCCGCGACCTTGGCGAAAAGGGCGTGGCCGATGGTCTGGCAACTGATGCGCAGGGCCGCATCTACACCACCAATTTTGAACATGACGCCATTTTCCGGCGCAATGTCGATGGCAGCTTTGACACCATGGTGCATGACCCGCGCGTGCTGTCACCCGATGGCATATTTGTCGATGGTGGCATGGTCTACTGCACATTGGGGCAGTGGAACCGGTTAGCCAGCTTCAATGGCGGACATGACCTGCGCGTGCCGCCCTATTACCTGATCCGCTTTCCTGCCGATCCACCCGCGCATGTGGACGCGACAAAGACGGTGCGTGAGTAGTTGCCCCTTTCCCCGGCGGCGGAATTGCGGCAACAATCCCACCCATGAATATCATGTCGCGTATGATCCTGCCCCTGATGCAGCGCCTGGACCCCGAGGACGCCCATCGTATCGCCCTTGACGCCCTGCAACTTGGCCTGGGCGGCGTATCCTGCCCCGGTAACGATGACCCGGCCCTGTCGGTCCGCGCCATGGGGCTGCGTTTTCCCAATCCCATCGGCATGGCGGCCGGTTTTGACAAGAATGCCCTTGTGGTCCGTCCCCTGACACGTTCCGGTTTCGGCTTTGTCGAAGCGGGCACCGTCACCCCGCGTCCGCAGCCGGGCAATCCGCAGCCGCGTCTGTTCCGCCTGACGGAAGACCGCGCCATCATCAACCGCATGGGTTTCAACAATCAGGGCATCGACCGCTTTGCCGTGCGTCTGGCGCGCCTGCACCGTGTGTCCTCCCCGCGTCGCGCGCCCGGTGCGCAGGTGCCGGTGGGCGCGAATCTGGGCATCAATAAAACCGGCGCGGATCCCGAGCGCGATTACCCCATGCTGGTCGGGCGCGTTAAGCATTATGCCGATTATATCGTAATCAACCTGTCTTCCCCCAACACGCCGGGCCTGCGCGACCTGCTTGAAGCATCGCGGCTGAAGGGCATTCTGGATGCGATCAACACCGCCCATCCCGAACGTCCGCCACTGCTGGTCAAGATTTCGCCTGATATCGCGCATGACGATGTGCCGGGCGTGGTCGAAGCCGCCATTGAAGGTGGCGCGCAGGGTCTGATCGTGTCCAATACCACCATTTCGCGTCCCGCAGGGCTGCTCAGCCCCCATGCGGGTGAAAGCGGTGGCCTGTCCGGTCGCCCGCTGCGCGCACTGGCGCAGGACATGCTGACCCGGGTGGCAAAGGTCGCCAACGGGCGCGTGGCGCTGGTCGCCTCCGGCGGTATCGAAACCGGCGCCGATATTCTTGATCGCGTGCGGGCCGGGGCGGATCTGGTGCAGATCTATACGTCCTATATCTATGAAGGGCCGGGTATCCTTCGCCGCCTGAAAGCGGAAACCCTGCGTGCGCTGCGTGCTGAAGGGTTCGAGACCCTGGCCGATGCGAAGGGAACCGCCCTGACATGAAGTGGCATGACGGGATGGCCGGTCTGGCGGACAGGTATGACGGCTTCATCCTGGACCTGTGGGGCGTTGTGCATAACGGTGTCGCGCCCTATCCCGGCGTGCTGGACTGTCTTGGTCGGCTGCGTGCGGCGGGTCGCCGCGTGGTGCTGCTGTCGAACGCCCCGCGCCGCACGGCCACGGTGGAGCCGGGGCTGCGCCGCATGGGTGTTACGGCCGATCTGTATGATGCGATCATGACCAGTGGCGAGTGTACGCACCGGATGCTGGCGGCCCGCAAGGATGCGTGGTTCGCGGGGCTTGGGCGGCGCATGCTGCATCTTGGCCCCGACAAGGATGTGGATGTCTATGCGGGGTTGGACCTCGATATCGTGACCGATCCCGCCCATGCTGATTTTGTTCTTAACACCGGGCCGGATGCGGAACTGGGGGAGGAGGACATTGCCCCCTACCTCCCCATTCTGGAACAGTGCGCCGCCCATAAGCTGCCCATGATCTGCGCCAATCCGGACCAGCAGGTCATTCGCGGCAACGTGCGCCTGATCTGCGCCGGGGCCATGGCAAGCTGGTATGAAAGCCGGGACTGTGCGGTGCGCTGGATCGGCAAACCCTATCCGGAAGTTTATGGTCTGGCGCTGTCACTGCTGGATGTGCCGTCCGATCGCGTACTGGCGGTTGGCGATGCGCTGGCAACCGATATGCGGGGTGCGGCCACCGTGGGCATTGATGGCTGCTGGGTACTGGGCGGCATCCATCAGGAAATGCTGGGTGGTAGCTGGGAACATGGCCGTAACGCCGATTATGACCTTGCGGTGGCCGAAGCGACGTCTGCGGGGCTCGCCCCGGTGGCCTGCGTGCCTTCCCTACGCTGGTAGGGAAGGGCGCGCGTCGTTCAGGCGTGACCGGCGGCCCCGCTGAACCATGCGGGATCAATCCGCACGCTGGCCAGCGCCTGTCGCCATTTGGCGTCATGGTCGGGACCGAACACGATGTTTTCAGTCGCCGGCGCGGTGATCCACGCATTGTGGTGCAGCATCTCGTCTTCAAGCTGGCCCGCTTCCCAGCTTGCATGCCCCATGGCCAGAAGCGCGTGGGCGGGGCCGTTGCCGTCGGCTATGTCGCGCAGCACGTCAAGGCTGGCGGTCAGCGTGGTGGTGCGGTCTACCGGCAGGCTGCCATCCCCGCTCCAGTCCGACGTATGAAGTACGAATCCGCGCCCGTTATCCATCGGGCCGCCCGCGCACAGGTTGATGCGGCGGCGTGGCGGTACGGGGGCGATGCCAAGCTGTTCAAGCACATCGTCCAGAACAGGCTGTGACAGGCGGCGGTTTACGACAAGGCCCATCGCCCCGTCCTCAGGCGTGTGGGCGCACAGATACACGACACTGCGCGCAAAGGCGGGATCGGTCAGGGCCGGGGTTGCCACCAGCAGGTGGCCGGTCAGGCTGCAGCCTGAAGGTATTGTGAAGGAAGCCATACCCCACCATAGAACCTGATCCGCCTTATATTTGCAACTATCGCGGGCATCTTGTGGCGATGATATGCCCCATGACGGAAGGCTGGCGATATGCAAGGCTGGGCTTCCACCTTCCATGCAAGCAGGAGAATCCCGATGAAGCAGATTGCACTGGTAACCGGTGCCACCGCCGGATTGGGCAAGGCGATTGCGGAACGCCTTATCCACGATGGCTACCGCGTGATCGCAACTGGCCGCCGGCAGGAACGTCTTGATGAACTGGCGGGGCAGCTTGGCCCGGACCTGCTTCCCTTCCGTCTCGACATGGATGACGCGGCGGCCATCGCGGCCCTGCCGGGCAGCCTGCCCGATGGCTGGCGCGATGTGGACGTTCTGGTCAACAACGCCGGTCTGGCGCTGGGCATGGAAAAGGCGCAGGACGCCGACATTGCCAACTGGCAGGGCATGATTTCCACCAACGTGACGGGCATGGTCGAACTGACCCGCGTGCTGCTGCCCGGCATGGTGGCGCGTGACAGGGGGCATGTCATCTCGCTGGGCAGTACGGCGGGCATCTATCCCTATACCGGCGGGAATGTGTATGGCGCGACCAAGGCGTTCGTGCGCCAGTTCATGCGTAACCTGCGCTGCGACCTGCTGGGTCATAACGTGCGGGCGACCAATCTGGAGCCGGGCATGTGCGGTGGCAGCGAATTCAGCAATGTCCGCCTGCGTGACGATGCGAAGGCCGCCGCCGTCTATGCTGATACAAAGCCGCTTCAGCCTGCCGACATAGCTGAAACCGTTGCATGGGTGCTGTCGCTGCCCCGCCACGTCAATATCAATGAAATAGAACTGATGCCGGTCTGCCAGTCCGCCGGTGGCCTTTCCGTGGCGCGCGGTATGAAGGAATGAGCATGAGCGACAAGGATATCGGCAAAAAGCTGGCCCGTCGTTTCGCGGTCCATAACGGGCATGATTTCTCCCTGTCCGCCTGTCCCACGCGTGCTGCGGAAGCATTCGGTCTGGACAAGAAAACCGGCAAGCAACTGCTGAAGGCACGGGTGCGCGAACTTACGCGGCTACAGGCCCTGCTGTACGCGAACAATACATGGTCAGTGCTGGTTGTGCTGCAGGCCCTCGATGCGGGCGGCAAGGACGGCGTGATTAAACACGTCATGTCCGGCGTCAACCCGCAGGGCGTCAGTGTCACGTCGTTCAAGCAGCCCGGTCCGGTCGAACTGGCGCACGGCTATCTGTGGCGGGAACATTTGGCAGCCCCGTCCGCGGGCCGGATCGGTATTTTCAACCGCAGCCATTATGAGGAAGTGCTGGTCACGCGCGTCCATCCCGAACTGCTGGACCATGAATGCCTGCCGCCAACCCTGCGCAAGCAGGACAGTTTCTGGGAAAACCGGTACCAGGACATCAGTCATTTCGAGCAGTATATGGCCCGGCAGGGCACAATCGTACTGAAATTCTTCCTGCATCTGTCCAAGGAAGAACAGCGCCAGCGTTTCCTGCGCCGGATCGACCATCGCTCTCGCAACTGGAAATTCTCCCCCGCCGATATCCATGAACGTCAGTACTGGGATGACTACCAGCGCGCCTATGAAGACGCGATCCGGCGTACCGCCCATCCTGACGCGCCGTGGTTTGTCGTACCCGCCGACCAGAAATGGTTTGAACGGCTGGTCGTGATCGAAGTCATGATTGATGCACTGGAAAAGCTGCATCTGAAGATGCCCGCATCCGATCCCGCCATGGAAGCGGAGATGAAAAAGGCCCGCCAGAAGCTTCTGGCCGAAGCGCCGGACAACAGGCAGGGCGCACTTCATTGACGCGCGCCGCTGTGCCCCGCAAAACGGTGCCATCTGACATACAGGATGGAGAACGGGTGTGATGGTGGCACGGTGGCGAACAGGTGGGGCGATAGGTCTGGCGATGGCGCTCGCGCTGCAGGCAGGATTCGCCCCATCCGCCGATGCGCGGAGTCGTGAAAGGTCACGGCAGACCGAAATGCCCGATGTCGGTTCCGTGCCATCCACCTGCGATGACGCCAGATTCCTGTCCGATGTGGAAGCCGCGGAAAGCACGACGGGCCGTCATCCCGACCGGGTCGAGCATGTCTGTGGGCGCGTGATCGCGGTATCGACCGCTAAACGGACCCGCAGCGGCTGGCACGGATATTTCTATGTCGATGTGGGACACGGTGTATCCATCCGCATCGTGTCTGATCTGGACCGCATGACGGCACCGTCATGGCCATGGGTCGCCAAGGGCGATCAGGCCGATGTGCTGGGACGTTATTATTATGACAGCCCACGCAGTCAGGGTATCGACTGGACCCACCACGGCACGGGGCGCAACTGGCCCGTTGAAGGCTATGTGATCGTCAACGGCACGCGTTACCAGTAAAAGCCAGCCTTGGGGATGGTCGGGAAATCATCAGGAAACACAGATTATTTCCGGCACTCCCACAGGGGGATGCGCAGTCAGGCCCGCGGACCCAGCAGGATGACCGCAGCCCCCAGCAGGCAGATTGCCGCCCCGCCCATATCCCAGCGGTCAGGCGGCAGTCCTTCCACCAGCCATGACCAGATCAGGCTGGCGGCAATATAGACACCACCATAAATGGCATAGGCCCGCCCGGCATTATCCGCCGGGCTGAATGTCAGCAGCCACGCGAACAGCACCAGCGACAGGCAGCCCGGCAACAGCACCAGTGGCGAACGGCCAAGGCGCATCCACGCCCAGAAACAGAAACAGCCGCAGATTTCGGCAAAGGCGGCGGGGATGTAGATAGTGGCGGTCAGCATGGATTCCCTTATGGCCCGAACAGGGGATTATACAAAAACAGGGGCCATTTCTGGCCCCTGTTCCTGTTCGGTGTTCAATAATGGCAGAAGTGCTTAGTCAGCGGCTTCTTCTTCGCGGGTGCTATCGCCTTCGTCACCTTCCGTAGCGGCGTTTTCCGCCTGGGAGATATATTCGAAATCCAGCTTCCCGTCCTTGAGCGTGATCTTGGCGACCCCGCCCTTGGTCAGCTTGCCGAACAGCAGTTCTTCCGCCAGCGGCTTCTTGATGTGTTCCTGAATGACGCGGCCCAGGGGGCGTGCGCCATACAGGCGGTCGTAGCCACGTTCCGCCAGCCATTCCCGCGCGGCCGACGAAATCTCGATCATCACGTTCCGGTCCGCCAGTTGGGCCTCAAGCTGGAAGATGAACTTCTCCACCACGCGGTCCACCACTTCGGGCGACAGGTTGGCGAAGGGAATGATCGCATCAAGCCGGTTACGGAATTCGGGCGTGAAGATGCGCTTGATCGCATCCTCGTCGTCCCCTTCGCGGGAGGTGCGGCCAAAACCGATCGCCTCCTTGCTCAGGTCCGCAGCGCCTGCGTTGGTCGTCATGATCAGGACCACGTTACGGAAGTCCACCGTCTTGCCGTTATGGTCGGTCAGCCGCCCGTGATCCATCACCTGCAGCAGCACGTTATACAGATCCTGATGCGCCTTTTCGATTTCATCAAGCAGCAGGACCGCATGCGGGTGCTGGTCGATGGCGTCCGTCAGCAGGCCACCCTGATCGAAGCCGACATAACCCGGTGGTGCACCAATCAGCCGTGAAATCGAATGCCGCTCCATGTATTCCGACATGTCGAAACGGATCAGTTCGATACCCAGCGTGCTGGCAAGCTGCTTGGCCACTTCCGTCTTGCCGACACCCGTGGGGCCGGAGAACAGGTAGTTGCCAATGGGCTTTTCCGGGTCGCGCAGTCCGGCGCGGGACAGCTTGATCGCGGCGGTAAGCGCCTCGATCGCCTTGTCCTGCCCATAAACCATGCCCTTGAGGTCGCGTTCGAGCGAACGCAGCGTTTCCTTGTCATCCGTCGAAACGCTCTTGGGCGGAATACGCGCAATCTTTGCGACGATGTCCTCCACGTCCTTCAGCGTGACCGTCTTGCGGCGGCGGTTTTCAGGCACCAGCATGCGCGATGCACCAACCTCGTCAATCACGTCGATGGCCTTGTCGGGCAGCTTGCGGTCATGGATGTATTTGGCGGACAGTTCCACCGCACCCCGGATCGCATCATCGGTGTAGCGCACCTTGTGGTGCTTTTCGTAATTGACCTTCAGCCCGCGCAGGATCTTGACCGCATCATCGACCGAGGGTTCCGCCACATCGATTTTCTGGAACCGGCGTACCAGTGCGCGGTCCTTTTCGAAATGCTGGCGGTATTCCTTGTACGTGGTCGAACCCATGCAGCGCAGCGTGCCTGCCGCAAGGGCGGGCTTGAGCAGGTTGGACGCATCCATCGCCCCGCCCGATGTCGCCCCTGCGCCGATGACGGTATGGATTTCATCGATGAACAGGATGCTGCCGGGGTTGTTGTCCAGTTCGGTCACGACCGCTTTCAGCCGTTCCTCGAAATCACCGCGGTAGCGCGTTCCCGCCAGCAATGCGCCCATGTCCAGCGAGTAGATCGTGGAATGAAGCAGCACTTCCGGCACGTCACCTTCGACAATGCGCTTGGCCAGCCCTTCGGCAATGGCGGTCTTGCCCACACCCGGATCACCCACATAGAGCGGGTTGTTCTTGGTGCGGCGGCACAGGATCTGGATCGTACGCTCGATTTCGGAGTCGCGGCCGATCAGGGGATCGACCTTGCCGTCCTGCGCCTTCTCGTTAAGGTTGGTGCAGTAGGTGGACAGCGCATCCTGGCTTTTCTGCCCGGTCTTGCCGCGTTCCTCGTTTTCACTGCCTTCGGGCGTGCTGCCCGCGACGGGACGGCGCGTGGAGCGGTCCGGCGCCTTGGCGATGCCGTGGGAAATGAAGTTGACCGCATCCAGCCGCGTCATGTCCTGCAACTGCAGGAAATAGACGGCGTGGCTTTCCCGTTCGGCGAACAGGGCCACCAGAACGTTTGCGCCCGTCACCTCATCACGCCCGGTCGACTGGACGTGGATCGCGGCGCGCTGGATCACGCGCTGGAAGGCGGCGGTGGGCTTGGGGTCAACCGTACGGTCGGCGGCGAGTCCCGCAAGGTCCTTGTCAAGGAAGTCTGTCAGGTCGGTGCGCAGCTTGGCCAGATCCACGCCACAGGCGCGGAATACCGTCACGGCATCCGGATCATCAATCAGCGCGAGGAGGAGGTGCTCAAGCGTTGCATATTCATGCCGGCGGTCGCCAGCCAATGTCAGCGCACGGTGAAGCGTCTGTTCAAGATTACGTGACAACATGCCGAGACGCTCCTTTTTCCAGAGGGGCCACCCGGGCCCCGGAGATCATAACCGGTAAGTCAGGACAATCCTTGCCCTGTTGCGGTGGAAATGCCAGCACAAAATGCCATGGAACGCGACCGGATCGCGACGGGGGCTGTATGATGCGCTTGTCCGTGGGGGTCAGTCCTTCTCGATGGTGCATTGCAGCGGGTGCTGGTTCTGGCGGGCCAGATCCATCACCTGTGTTACTTTGGTTTCGGCAACCTCATACGTAAAGACCCCGCACACACCCACACCGCGTTTGTGAACATGCAGCATGATGTCTGTCGCCTCCTCGCGGTTTTTCTGGAAAAAGCGTTCCAGAACATGCACCACGAATTCCATCGGGGTATAATCATCGTTCAGCATCAGCACCTTGTACATCGCCGGCTTGCGGGTCTGTGGTCGGGTGCGGATGACAACATCGATCATGCCATCATCGTTTCCGGGCGGGGAATCCTGTCCGCCATTACGGCGCGGTGGCGTGTTGCCGCCGTGTCCGCATGGACGGAGGCTTTCCGTGCGGCCATGCGGCACGGGGCGGGGCAGGGAGGATCGGGCGATAGCAGACATGACAGTTACCATATTGGAACTTGGCCGCTGGTTGAAAGGGGCGCGTGGCCCCGGACGGAAGGAATTTTTATGTCCCGTTCCTGGGGCACGCTGTCACCGTGTTGTCGCACAACATCATAAATACGCTCTGGACGAATAGAAAACCTTTCTTTTAGTATGGTTGCAGCCAAGCAACCCATGAATGGATGGAGGGATGCCGGATAACTACCGTGCATTCGGAAACCGTATGATGATTATTGCACGCGCAGGTTTCGCCATCCCATGAGCCGCCTTTCCATGACCCGTTTTTCCCGCCTGAAGGTTGCATGCACCGTCGGGCTTTCCGTTGGACTTGGGGGCATGCACGCGGCCCACGCCCAGTATGTCGGCCAGATGAGCACCATCGTGGTCGATGCGAAATCCGGGGCGGTGCTGTCCCAGCAGGACCCCGACCTGCGGCGTTATCCCGCCAGCCTTACAAAGCTTATGACGCTCTACCTTACTTTCAAGGCCGTGCGGACAGGGCAGGTTACGCTGGATCAGGTCATGCCGGTTTCGGCCCATGCGGCGTCTATGGAACCGTCCAAGCTGGGGCTGCGGCCCGGTTCGCACCTGACGGTGGAACAGGGCGTGCTGGCGCTGGTGACCAAGTCCGCCAATGATGCCGCCTGCGCGCTGGGTGAATTCCTCGGCGGGGGGGATGAAACCCGTTTCGCCGCGATGATGACGCGCGAAGCCGGTCGGCTTGGCATGTATGACACCGTATTCCGCAATGCATCCGGCCTGCCGAATCCGGAACAGATGACATCGGCGCGGGATCTCGCGGTTCTGGCGCGGCACCTGATCGTCGACTACGGCGAATATTATCATTACTTCGCGGTGCCCGGCTTCTACTTTCATGGGCGGACCGTGCCCAATCACGACCCCATGCTGGGTGCCTATCCCGGGGCCGACGGTCTCAAGACGGGCTATACGGACGAGGCGGGGCATAACCTTGTCACCTCCGCCGTGCGGGACAATGTCCGCCTGATCGGGGTGGTCATGGGCGCGCCGTCCAATAACCGCCGTAACAAGATGATGGCCGACCTGCTGGACCAGAGCTTCCAGGCGGAAGGCGTGGCCCCCGTTGCCCGGCCTGTCACCCGTCCGCTTCTGCTGGCGCGCGCCAGCAGCCATGCGGTGGCGACGCACCATGGTATTCAGGGCCTGAGGCTGGCGTCCGCCCGCCTGCATGGCGGCGGTGCGGATCAGGTGGCGGAAGCGCCGGCCATTCCCGCATCCTTCACGCGCTTCCGGCGCGGGCATGCGACCACCACGGCGACGGCGCATGCGCGCGTGCATCTGGTGGGGATGGGGCATGTAGCCCATACCACGCATGTCCATGCGAAGGCGCGAAGCTGACATCGGCTACCGGGCGCTGTATAGGAACCCCATTATCTATCCGGCGCGGCTGGTTTGCGGTTCAGGCAGGTTCCTGTCGTGCATTCATGACCGCTGGCGGGTGGTCATGTGTCGAGTACAGGAAAGGATGACGGCATGGAAGGCGATATGCAGGGCGGCGGGGTAAAGATCCACGCGCCGGAGGATTTTGCCGGTATGCGCGCGGCGGGCCAGCTTGCGGCCCGTACGCTGGACATGATCACCCCGCATGTGCGTGAGGGTGTGACCACGGGCGAACTGGACCGGCTGATCCATGATTTCATGATCGCCAATGGCTCGGTTCCGGCAACGCTGGGCTATCGCGGCTATCCGGCGTCAAGCTGCATCTCGATCAATCATGTGGTGTGCCATGGCATTCCCGGCGACCGGGCGCTGAAGGACGGCGACATCCTGAACATCGACGTGACCGTCATCCTTGATGGCTGGTACGGCGATACCAGCCGGATGTACACGGTTGGCAATGTCTCCCTGAAAGCCCAGAAACTGATTGAGGCGACATATCAGTCACTGATGCTGTCCATCGATGCGGTCCGGCCCGGCGCGACGCTGGGCGATATCGGTCATGTCATCCAGACCTATGCGCAGGCGCGGCGTTTTTCCGTGGTGCGGGATTTCTGCGGTCATGGAATCGGGCGGACCTTCCACGCCGCCCCGAACGTGCTGCATTACGGCCGCCCCGGCGAAGGGCTGGTGCTGCGTCCGGGCATGTTCTTCACCATCGAACCGATGCTCAATATCGGGCGTCCGGATGTAAAGATCCTTGATGATGGGTGGACAGCCGTCACCCGCGACCGCTCCCTGTCAGCCCAGTTCGAACACATGCTGGGCGTGACGGAAGACGGGTGCGAGGTCTTTACCCTTTCTCCTGCCGGGTTTACCTGCCCGCCCTATCCCGCAGCGTTGTAAGGGTCTTCCCCTGTCTGCAGGAGCGTAAAAACACGAAGGGAGCTTCCATGCCTTTTTCTCGTGGCCTGCGGTACCGTGCCGTCCTTTTCTCGTGCCTCGCCCTGACCTTGCCTGCCGTGGGGCAGGCGGCGACGGACCCGCTGGCATTTGAAACCACGCGCACGGGGCAGGCTGTCGGACTTGCGCCGACGCCGGGCAAGAATGGCATGGTGGTCAGTGCGCAGGATATCGCATCACGGGTGGGGGCGGACATTCTGGCGCGCGGCGGCAACGCGGTGGATTCGGCTGCGGCCGTCGCCTATGCGCTGGCGGTGGTCTATCCCGCTGCCGGGAACATCGGCGGCGGCGGCTTCATGACGCTGCGCACGCCCGACGGGCATGTCACTTTCATTGATTTTCGTGAGCACGCACCGGGGCGTGCCACGCCCACGATGTATCAGGACGCATCGGGACAGGTCATGCCCGGCGCATCCACCGCCGGATGGCGGGCCGTGGCGATTCCCGGCACCGTGGCGGGAATCGAACAGGTGCATGACCGCTGGGGCAGGCTTTCGCGTGCGGATGTCATGGCCCCCGCCATTGCGCTGGCGCGTGACGGCTTCATCCTCAAACAGAGCGATGTCGATCTGCTGAACCTCGCGACTGCATCCTTTGCCCGCGATCCCTATGCGCGCAGGATTTTCCTGCATGCCGATGGCACGCCCCTCGTGGCGGGGGAGCGGCTGGTGCAGGCCGATCTGGCCCATACGCTGGAACGGATCGCGCGGGATGGCGCGCGGGCATTCTATAATGGACCCATCGCCCGTGAAATCGTCAACAGCAGCAAGAAGGGCGGCGGCATTCTGGCACGAAAGGATTTCGCCAGTTACCATACGCGCTTCATGGCGCCGCTGACCTGCGAATACCGGGGCTATCATATCGATACGGCTCCCCCGCCCAGCGGCGGTGGTGTGGCGCTGTGCGAGATGCTGAACATCCTGTCCGGCTATGACATGCATGCGCTCGGCCTGCATACCGCAGCCAGCGTGCAGCGCGAGGTGGAGGCCATGCGCCACACCTATGCCGACCGGCAGGAACTGGGCGATCCCGCCTTTGTCAACAATCCGATCCAGCACCTGACCGACCCGGCCTATGCCGGGGAAGTCCGCAAATATATTCCGCTCAACCGCGCGGTTCCTTCCGCCAGCCTGCATCCCGGTAGTGCGCAAGGCGAGAAAGAAGAAACGACCCATTATTCCATCGCTGACAGGGATGGCATGGCTGTCGCCGTGACCTATACCCTCAATGGCTGGTTTGGTTCCGGCGTCGTGGCGGGACGGACCGGTATCATCATGAATGATGAAATGGACGATTTTTCCAGCCGTCCGGGCCAGCCGAACATGTTCGGCATTGTCGGCAGTGCCGCCAACGCCATCGCACCGGGCAAGACACCGCTTTCCTCCATGGCGCCAACCATTGTTTCGCGTGATGGCAAGCCGGTTCTGGTCATGGGCAGCCCCGGTGGGTCGCGTATTCCCACCATCGTCCTGTCCGTCCTGCTGGGCGTGGTCGATTACGGGCTGGACGTGCAGCAGGCCGTTGACCTGCCGCGCATCCATGAGCAGTGGCAGCCAGATGTGGTGCAGGTGGAACATGGGGCGCTGTCGCCCGCCGTTACGCGCCAGTTGACGCATGAAGGCTACACGATCGAGGAGCATGCCCCGTGGGGACTGGCTGAAACCATCCTCGCCGGTGGGCCGCGCATCGGTAAGGCGGGCGGCATGCGCTATTATGGCGGCGCGGACATGCGCCATCAGTCCGGCGCGGCCGTGGGGGAATAAGGGGCGGGGGTATTTTTTCATCACCCCCTTGTGCATGGGGCGGGTGTATGTGTTAGAACCCGCTCGGGAGATCGGTTGTAGACGGATACCTTGCTAACCTGGTCAGGTCCGGAAGGAAGCAGCCATAGTGAGTTTCGTCCGGGTTATGGCCGGTCTTCCACCCGACAGTTTTCGTGTCGCCGTCGCGCGCCCCGCGTGACTGTCCCTTCTCCAGTCCGGATGCATCAATGACCGTCCCGTCGGATCAGGATCGTTCCGAGGAGGCCGGGTTGCCTGCGCCGCCCGCAGATGGCCCCGGCCTGTTTGGCGACGCACCATCGCCGCCACCGGCAGCCGCTGCCGCCACGCCCTACCGTGTGCTGGCCCGCAAATATCGCCCCACGACATTTGATGACCTGATCGGACAGGAAACCACCGTCCGCATCCTGCGCAACGCCTTTGCGCTGGGCCGTGTGGCGCATGCCTTCATGCTGACGGGCGTGCGCGGCGTGGGCAAGACCACAACGGCCCGGATCATCGCGCGTGCGCTCAACTGCACCGGGCCGGACGGGCAGGGTGGCCCGACGGCCGACCCATGTGGCGTCTGCCCCAACTGCGTGGCCATTCTGGCGGACCGTCACCCCGATGTGCTGGAAATGGACGCCGCATCGCGTACGGGCGTGGACGATGTGCGTGAAATCATCGAGGCAACCCGATTCCGTCCCATGCAGGGGCGGATGAAGGTCTTCATCATCGATGAGGTCCACATGCTCTCGCGCAACGCGTTCAACGCGCTGCTCAAGACGCTGGAAGAACCGCCCGCGCAGGTCACTTTCATTTTTGCGACCACCGAACTGCGCAAGGTGCCGGTCACGGTCCTGTCGCGTTGCCAGACCTTTGCCCTGCGCCGCGTGCCGCAGGTGGCGCTTGCCGCACATTTCGACCGCATAGCGCAGGCTGAGAACGTCCGTTTCACGCCCGATGCCCTGTCGCTGATCGCGCGCGCGGCGGACGGATCGGTGCGTGATGGCCTGTCGCTGCTGGATCAGGCCATAGCCCAGGGCACGCTGGATGGAGAAGGCGGCACGGATGCCGCCCCCATCGGCATGGATCTTGTGGCCGACATGCTCGGACTGGCTGATCGCGGGCTGATATTCGACCTGCTTGATGCCGTGCTGGAAGGAAAGCCCGAGCGCGCGCTGGAAATCACCACCGATGTATATGAACGCGGCGGCGATCTGGGCGTAATGCTGGGTGACGTGCTGGAACTGGTGCATACGATTTCGCGCATCAAGGCGATTCCGGCCCTGCGGGATAATCCCGACCTGCCGGAAACAGAACGTCAGCGCGGCGCCGCACTGGCCGAACGTGTGCCTGTTCCGGTTCTGGGCCGGACATGGCAGATGCTGCTGAAGGGCCTTGCGGAAGTCGAACAGGCGCCCGACCGCAGGCAGGCGGCTGAAATGATCCTGATCCGGCTGTGTTACGTGGCCGACCTGCCGCCACCGGGCGATCTGGTGCGCCGGATCATGGGGCAGGACGCGGCAGCGGCCCCCGTGCAGGTTTCCGCGGCCCCCCCGAATGCTTCCGTGAACGGACAGGGCGCGCAGGGTAGCGCGGCCATATCGGGTGGCCGTGATGGGGACCGCGAAATCCGCATGGTCGCCAATGGTGGCATGCGTGTTGAAGGCACGCCGCATCCGGTACCGGAAGTGGGACGTGCGGAAATCGTGCAGCCCGAACCCGAACAGGTAACCGCGCCGCGTACATGGCGCGAGGCCGTGGCCTTTGTGTCCGGTCGTGACGCCATGCTGCATGGACATCTGCGTCACGCCACGCATCTGGTCTCCTTCGCGCCACCGCTGGTCACGATCCGGGTCGAACGCAACAGCCTGCCCGGCCTTGCCCGGCGGCTGGAAACCGTGCTGCGCGAAGGAACCGGCGATCCGGCATGGCAGGTCCGCCAGTCCGAGGAGGAGGGCGAGGCCACACTGGCCGAACAGGGGGCGGAGATCATCCAGCTTCACCGTGCGGCGGCGCAGGCCCATCCGCTGGTGCAGGCCGCGATGCAGGTCTTCCCCACTGCGCGACTGGGGGAGGTCACGGACCATGCCCTTGATGATTACGGTCTGCCACCCGAAGAAATGGTGTCCCAGACACTGGCGCCCGATCTCGAATTCGCCCCTCTCGATGCCGATCTGGTAGAAGAGGACGATCTGGACACAGATGATTTTGCCTGAGGAGAGAAACAGAACATGAAAAATCTTGCCGGTCTGATGAAGCAGGCCTCCCAGATGCAGGCCCGCATGGAAGAAATGCAGGCCAAGCTTGAAGGCATGACGATCGAAGGCAGTGCGGGCGCGGGCATGGTCACCATCACCATGAACGGCAAGGGCGACATGAAGTCCATTCATATCGACCCCAAGCTGGCTGACCCGACGGAAATGGAAATGCTGCAGGACCTGATCCTTGCCGCCAGCGCCGACGCCCGCAAGAAGCTCGATACCACCGCCAGTGAGGAAATGAAGAAGGTCACCGGCGGTCTGAACCTGCCCGGCGGGATGAAATTCCCGTTCTGATCTTTTGCATGCAGCACAGGAATGGACGGTAGGGCATGAGCGGCAGGGGCGAAATCGACCGGCTTGTGACCCTGCTCGGTCGCCTGCCGGGGCTGGGGCCACGTTCGGCCCGCCGTGCGGCGCTGGCGCTTCTGCGCCAGCCACAGGCGCGCATGCTGCCACTGGCCGATGCGCTGGCGCAGGCCGCGCATGCGGTACGCACCTGCTCACAGTGCGGTAATCTGGATACGTCCGACCCCTGCGCCATCTGCGTCGATCCGTCACGTGACGAGGGGCTGGTCTGCGTGGTGGAAAATGTGGGCGACCTGTGGGCGCTTGAACGCGCCGGGGTGCATCGCGGCGTCTATCAGGTTCTGGGGGGCACGCTGTCGGCGCTGTCCGGCACCGGGCCGGATGACCTGAATGTTCAGCCCCTGCTTGACCGTATTGCCGCAGGTGGCGTGCGTGAGGTCATTCTGGCGTTGGGTGCGACGGTGGAAGGGGCGACGACCATGCACTGGCTGCATGAACGGCTGGCCCGTTTTGACGTAAGGATCAGCCGGGTGGGGCAGGGCGTACCGGTCGGGGGCGCGCTGGATGTGCTGGATGACGGCACCCTTGCCGCCGCGATCATGGCGCGCAGGCCAGCATGACCGATCGCGTGGTCTGGCCCGTTCCGGCTGAAATTCCCCGCGTGGCGCTGGTTACGGGCGGCGCGGCGCGCCTGGGTCGTGCCATCGCGCTGGAACTGGCCCGCGCGGGCTTTGACATCGCCCTCCATTACAACGAATCGGCGCAGGCTGCTGTTGAAACCGCAGCCGAAATTCGTGCTCTGGGGCAGAATGCAGGTCTGTTTCAGGCCGATCTGGCGTCCGAACCGTCGGTATGCGCGCTCATGCCCGAAGTGACACGCAGCATGGGCACCGTGGGCGTGCTGGTGAACAATGCCAGCCTGTTCCAGCGCGATGAATGGGACAACGCCACCCGTGAAGGGTGGGATGCCCATATCGAACCCAATACCCGTGCGCCCTTCGTGCTGATGCAGGCTTTTGCCCGCCAGCCTGCCCCACCGGCGGCGGGAATGGTGCTGAACATGCTGGATGAGCGGGTCTGGTCACTGACCCCGCATTTTGTCAGCTATACGGTCTCGAAAGCCGCGTTATGGACGCTGACGCAGACCATGGCGCTGGCGCTGGCACCCCATCATATTCGCGTGAACGCCATTGGTCCCGGTCCCGTCCTGCCCACGCCACGGCAGAGTGCGGACCAGTTCGCCCGCCAGTGTGCTTCCGTGCCGCTAGGGTATGTCGCCACCCCGGACGAGGTCGCGCGCGCGGCGCTGTCGCTGCTCTGCCTGCCTTCCGTCACGGGGCAGATGCTCGCCCTTGATGGCGGCCAGCATATGCAATGGTCGCCGGCGCCACCCCGGACCTGACTACCCAAACCAACGGAAACCGCCATGTTCGTGCTGCCCCCATGGAATGAACCCGAACCGCTGCGCTGCCTGTTCGTGCGCAACATGGTGCTGGATGCCCATATCGGCGTGTTCGAGCATGAACAGGGCGTGACCCAGCGCATCCGCGTCAACGTGGCTTTCGGTGTTGCCGATGATGTGATGCAGGGGGTAGGCGCGGACGATCTGGAGCGCACCGTATCATATGAACGTGTGGTGCTGCTGATCCGTGAACTGGTGGCGCAGGGCCATGTCGCGCTGGTGGAAACGCTGGCCGAGCGAATCGCGCAGGGCGTGCTGGCGGACAGGCGCGTGCGCATAACCCGCGTGCGGGTCGAGAAACTGGATATTTTTGACGATGCCGAATCGGTCGGCGTCGAGATCGAGCGCCGTAACCCCGCCGCCTGATGCAAAACGGCCCGGGACATGCCCGGGCCGGATCGGTCAGTTGTCGTGGTCTTCCTTGTCGGTCTTCACGTCGATATCGGCGCTGCTGATGTCGTCATCGTCGTCATCATCAAGCCCCGCATCGTCGGGCAGGACCGCATCCGCGTCTTCATCCGCGTCGGTGTCCAGATCGACGTCCACGTCGTTGTCGAGGGCGTCATCCCCGGCCTTGGCCTTGGATTCGGGAATGATTTCAGCCGGGCGGCGCACGCGGGGCGCTTCCACGGGCTGTTCCGCACCACATTTCGGGCAGACGGCCGGATTCTTGTTCAGATCGTAGAAACGGGCGCTGCAGGAGACACAGACACGTTTGGTGCCGAGGTTGGGCTGGGCCATCTTGAACCTGTCGATCCTGTTGTAATGATGAAGGAAGCCACAATAGCGGGACGTGGCGAAAGGCGCAGCCCCATGCCAGTTTGTGCGTATAATGTCAAACGCCGGGCGGACGCCACCCCACAATCATGCCGATCTGCGATTGACTTTGCCACCCGGAATACGGAATGGGATGCGTTATGAAAACCGATCATGCCCCATCTTCCGTCCGCGCGCTGACGGTTCATGCCCCGCGCGCGCCCCTGTCCGGTTCGATCCATGTGCCCGGTGACAAATCAATCAGCCACCGCGCCCTGATGTTTGCGGCCCTCGCACGTGGTACGACCCATATTACCGGCCTTCTGGAAGGCGAGGACGTGCTGCGCACCGCCGACGCCATGCGCGCGCTTGGCGCCGACATCATCCGCGACGGCGTGGGCGAGTGGACGGTAAAGGGCTGTGGGCTGGATGGTCTGCGCGAACCCGATGATGTGCTGGACATGGGCAATTCCGGCACCGCCGCACGCCTGCTGTCAGGTATTCTGGCCAGCCATGGCTTCACATCCGTCATGACGGGGGACGCCAGCCTGCGTGGCCGCCCCATGAAGCGGGTCATGGACCCGCTGGCCGCAACGGGCGCCGTTTTCCTGTCACGTCAGGGCGGTCGCCTGCCGCTGGCCATTCAGGGCAATGGCGATCCCGCCCCGCTGTCCTATCGTCTGCCGGTGGCGTCCGCTCAGGTGAAATCCGCCGTGCTGCTGGCCGGACTGAACGCTGCGGGTGAGACG
This sequence comes from Komagataeibacter sp. SM21, assembly GCF_041402665.1. Classification (NCBI taxonomy): domain Bacteria; kingdom Pseudomonadati; phylum Pseudomonadota; class Alphaproteobacteria; order Acetobacterales; family Acetobacteraceae; genus Komagataeibacter; species Komagataeibacter sp. SM21. The sequence goes on along the minus strand of NZ_JBGLOV010000002.1, from coordinate 346,281 downwards.
CGGGTGGAAGAACCGGTCGCGACTCGTGACCATACCGAAAACATGCTGCGTCATTTCGGGGCCACCGTGCGGGTGGAGCCAATGGGCGCGGGCGGTCGGGTCATCACCCTTCAGGGGCGGCCGGAACTGGTGGCGCAGGATATCGTGGTGCCGGGCGATCCGTCCTCGGCGGCGTTCGTGCTGGTCGCGGGCCTGCTGGTGCCGGGATCGAAGGTGGTCGTGCAGGGCGTCGGCCTCAACCCGCTGCGCACGGGCCTGTTCACGTCGCTGCGGGAAATGGGTGCCGATCTGGCGATCAGCAATGAACGCGTGGAAGGTGGCGAGCCTGTGGGCGACATCACCGTCACGGCAGGCGCACTTCATGGCGTGGACGTGCCTGCCACGCGCGCGCCGTCCATGATTGACGAATATCCGGTTCTGGCGGTTGCGGCGGCCCATGCAACGGGGCAGTCGCGCTTTCGCGGGCTGGAGGAACTGCGCGTGAAGGAAAGCGACCGTCTTGCCGCGACCGTCGCCCTGCTGGAAGCCAACGGCGTGAAGGTGGATGTGGTGGGTGATGACATGATCGTGCATGGCACGGGCGGGGCCATCCCCGGTGGCGGTCTGGTACGGACCCGCATGGACCATCGCCTTGCCATGAGCGCGATTGTCATGGGGCTTGCCGCCAGCAGCCCGGTAAGCGTGGATGATACGGCGTTTATTGACACCAGCTTCCCCGGTTTCGTGGCCCTGATGAACAGCATCGGCGCCGGGCTTGCGGCATGACGCGCCGCCTGGTCATAGCGGTTGACGGTCCTGCCGCGGCAGGAAAGGGCACCCTTGCGCGGCGGCTGGCGCAGGCGCTGGACCTGCCTTACCTTGATACCGGGCTGCTTTACCGCGCGACCGGACGGCGGATGATCGACGCCGGTCTCGACCCGCAGCATGCCCCGGCGGAGACATTTGCCGCCAGCGTCGGTCTGGAGGACCTCAGCCGCACCGACCTGCGCGTGCCGGAAGTGGACCGTGCAGCCAGCCTTGTCGCCGCCCAGCCCGCCGTACGCCGTGTGCTGGTTGACGTGCAGCGCCGCTTTGCCGGTGAACACGGGGCCGTGCTGGACGGGCGTGACATCGGCACCGTCATTTTCCCCGATGCCACGGTGAAGCTGTTCATTACCGCTTCGGCCCGCACGCGCGCTGAACGGCGGTGGGAACAGCTTGCCAGCGATCCCCATGCGCCGGACCGGGCGGAGCAGATCGCCCGCGTGGAACAGGAAATCGTGGCACGCGACGCGGCGGACTCCAGCCGTAGCACCGCCCCGCTGCGCATGGCCGATGATGCGGTGCGTATCGAAACCGACACGCTTGACGCCGATGAAGTACTGGCCGAGGCCCTGCGGATCGTGGCGCGCATGACGCGCTAGGGCGCTTTTGTGCGGGAACTATCTGTCCTGCTCATGGTTTTTATTGACATGCGCCATCCATAGGGTGTCTGTGCACACCGGTATATGCCCCGCGCGTACGCGTGCCGGGGCATGACGTTCATTCACTGGCCATCAGGCGGGCCGCGACCGTGTCGCGGCACATGCGCCGGGCAAGCCGTTCCCAATATATCCCGCGCATGCGGGGCGGTCGGGGGCGCAGGATTGTCCACATGCCCCATCGGGGTGAATGTGGTTACAGGATTTACGAGTAGCCCATGGCTTCAGCCACAACACAGCCCGTCGCCGATTATAAGGGTGGCGAGGACTTTGCCTCCCTTCTTGAGGAAACTCTCGGTCGGGATTCCGCATTTGACGGTTCCGTTGTCACGGGTCGCGTCGTCCGCCTGACGGATGAATACGCGATCGTCGATGTCGGCCTGAAAAGCGAAGGGCGCGTCGCCCTGAAGGAATTCGGTCCGCCGGGCGTATCCCCCGACGTCAAGCCGGGTGACGTTATCGAACTGTTCGTCGAGCGGTACGAAGATCGTGACGGGTCCATCGTCCTGTCGCGTGAAAAGGCCCGCCGCGAGGAAGCCTGGTCGAACCTTGAAAAGGCGTTCGAAGGCAACCAGCGCGTCAACGGCACCATCTATGGCCGCGTCAAGGGTGGCTTCACCGTCGATCTGGGCGGTGCGATGGCGTTCCTGCCCGGCAGCCAGGTCGATATCCGCCCCGTGCGCGATGTGACCCCGCTGATGGGCGTGCCGCAGCCGTTCCAGATCCTGAAGATGGATCGTGCGCGTGGCAACATCGTCGTCTCGCGTCGTGCGGTTCTGGAAGAGACCCGTGCGGAACAGCGCAGCGAGCTGATCCAGGGCCTGAAGGAAGGCATGATCCTCGACGGCGTGGTCAAGAACATCACCGATTACGGTGCGTTCGTGGACCTCGGCGGCGTCGATGGCCTGCTGCATGTGACCGACATCGCATGGAAGCGCATCAACCACCCGTCCGAAGCGCTGCAGATTGGCCAGCCCGTCCGCGTGCAGGTCATCCGCTTCAACCCCGACACGCAGCGTATCTCGCTGGGCATGAAGCAGCTTGAAGCTGACCCGTGGGAAAACGTGGCGATCAAGTACCCGCCGGGTGCGCGCTACTCCGGTCGCGTCACGAACATCACCGATTACGGTGCATTCGTGGAGCTGGAGCCGGGCGTCGAAGGTCTGGTGCACGTTTCCGAAATGTCCTGGACGAAGAAGAACGTCCATCCGGGCAAGATCGTCGCCACTTCGCAGGAAGTCGATGTGATGGTTCTGGATGTGGACAGCGCGAAGCGCCGCATCTCGCTGGGCCTGAAGCAGGTGCAGCGCAACCCGTGGGAGCAGTTCGCCGAGGAGCACAAGGTTGGTTCCGTGGTGGAAGGCGAGATCCGCAACATCACCGAATTCGGCCTGTTCATCGGCCTGTCCGCGGACATCGACGGCATGGTTCACATGTCCGACCTGTCCTGGGACGAGGCGGGCGAAGTCGCCATGAGCCACTACGAGAAGGGCCAGGTCGTAAAGGCCAAGGTTCTGGATGTGGACGTGGAGAAGGAGCGCATCTCGCTCGGTATCAAGCAGCTTCAGGAAGACCCCGCTGCTGACACCCTGAGCAAGGTGCAGAAGGGCGCGATCGTGACCTGCATCGTGACTGCTGTTCAGGCGAACGGCATCGAGGTGAAGGTTGACGACGTTCTGACCGGCTTCATCCGCCGTGCGGAACTGGCCCGTGACAAGGCTGACCAGCGTCCGGAGCGTTTCGCCGTTGGTGAACGCGTCGATGCGAAGATCGTCTCGGTTGACCGCGCCGCGCGCAAGCTGGCCCTGACCATCCGCGGCCGTGAGGTCGAGGAAGACAAGCAGGCGATCTCTGACTACGGTTCGTCCGATAGCGGTGCATCGCTGGGTGACATTCTGGGTGCCGCGATCCGTCGCCGTAACGCCGAGGGCTGATCCTGCCGCACGCTCCGGCCCGCCTGCGCGGGTTGGGGTATGCGCACGGAAAGGGGGCAATGCAGAAATGCATTGCCCCTTTTTTTATACGTATATTTTCCAGTCTGTTGCCCCTGCCACCTTATGGGTAACAGACCCATGGCACGACAGCCTGCGCTCATCCACGCGATGCAGGGGCCTGACCCATGTGCCGGTTTCAGCTTTCCTGATTACAGGGAACATGTTCTGTCAGACGATATACGCATGCGATATTGCTGACCGTACAGTCAGGCGTCTGTCCTGAAACATCCAGAAATCATAAGGAAGTTTCTGGTAAAGCTTTTTTCAGAAAGCTTTGGAAGACGTTGCTTTTTTTAAAGGCGACATCCCAAATTCATGCCGTCGCATAACGCCGCGCAGCAGGCAGCCATACCGTGTGCAGGCGTCCTGCTGGCAGCGTGTGCTGCGGGGTCTTGCGAGCCTGTCGTCGCGCGGAAAAAAGTAGCCCCGCCCCGGCAAGCCGGGACAGGGACCTTTTTCCGGCGCGTTACGGTGTGGTTTCCGGCCCCTTCACGATTTCCGCCAGATCGGCGGGCCGTATCCATTTACGAAAGGCATCGCGTATCGCATTGGCATCCAGCGTGTAATACGCCTGCGCTGCAATATCATTCTGGTTCAGGGGCAGGCCCAGATCGCTGAAATGCAGGTAAGATGCGGCAATGGTGTCAAGGCTGGCCGATTGCAGGGCCAGTCCACGCAACATGCCGGCACGGGCCATGGTCAGTTCGTCCTCGTTCACAGGCTGGGTCTGCATGGCCCTGATATCGCGCAGGGCGGCTTCACGGGCTGCGGCAATCCTGTCCGGGTCGGCCCCGAAGGAAATGCTGTAGGCGCTGCGGTTGCGCCGCCATGTCAGATTGCTACGCACGGTATAGACATAACCCGTGCGGACCCGCAGGTCGCGGTACAGGCGGGATGAGAAGCCGGAACCCAGAATCTCGTTGCCCAGGCTGAGCGCGAAATGCTCCGGATTGGCGACCGTCAGCCCAAGGCTTTCCGGCAGGGAAACGGAAGCCTGCGTGCTGGACGGGTCGGGGACGTGTGTCTCGCTCATATGGCTGTCGGGACGGGATGGCAGATCGACAACCGGGGTCGGTCCCGTCGCGTGCCATGCGCCAAAGGTGCGGCTGATCGCCCTGTATGCGGCATCGGGTGTGATGTCGCCGGTAATGACGATTGTTGTCAGGTCAGGCCGATAGGCGGACGCCCAGAAGGCGCGGCAGTCCGCCAGTGTCAGCTTCATGACCCGTTTCGGGTCGGGCTGGCGCAGCGACGGGTCCCCCGATGGGGAGATGGCGGCCTGCATCGCATGGCTGAACAGGTAGCCCGGTGAATGCAGCAGGCCGGACAGGGAGGCCGCCGTGTTGGCCCGCACGACCTTGAATGCCGGTTCGGGCAGGGCCGGATGCAGTTCGTTTTCAGCCAGCAGGTCCAGACCCCGCGCAAAATCGGGTGTCAGGACGCTCAGGCTGAAATCCGCCCCGGCACTTTCGGTTGCGGCAATATCATCAAACGCCTTCTGCAGTCCGATCCGGTCATGGCTTGTGCTGCCGTAATGGAACAGTTCATCGGTAATGTCGGCAATGCCTTCCTTGCCGGGCGGTTCCTGCATGTCCTCATTCTGGCGAATGGTGCCATACAGGCTGATGGTATGGCTGACGGATGCAGGACGCACGATCAGCCGCAATCCGTTCGGCAGGGTGAAGGAAGCTGGCTGCGGCGATGGTTCGGGCGGGCGTAGCGCAAGCAGGCTGTCACTGGCCCATTGCGGCAGGGAAACGGCATGATCCGGCGTGCTGGCGAAGGATTCCGATCCACCAAACCCCTTGTCAGTGGTCGGATGGCCCCCGTCGCGCGGGGTCAGGATGGCGGTAATGGATTGCTGCGGGTCAAGTACCTGACGGGCCAGTCGGTTCACGTCCTCCGGTGTTACGGCGGCGAAGGCGCTGGCTTCATCATCGGGGGACTGTAATCCCATGACCGCCTGCGCTTCCGACCAGCTTTCAGCCAGACCGGAAATGCTGTTGGCGGCGAAACCCAACTGCGCCAGTTCCTTGCGTTTGGCTGCGTCCACCAGATCGGCTGGCACGCCATTTTCACGCAGCGTATGCAGGATATTCTGCATGCGGGCCTGTAGCGGGGCAGGCGCGCCATCCTTGGGGAAGGCCGCGATGGCGATACCGATTCCCGCATCCGCCTTGGTTATGAAATCGAAGCTGGCCAGCAACGCATGGCCCTGGGGCACAAGGTCGTACAGCGCGCCGCGCTGGCTGGACAGCACATCGGACAGAATCCGGGCGGCTGCGTAATCATGGCTGTTCTGTCCCGGCATGCGGCTGGCGATGGCGACCAGCCCGATGGGGTAATCGGTGGGGAAATGCAGCGTCTGCGCATGGACGGGGCCGGGATGGATTTCGGGGCGGGGTGGCAGCCTGCGTGCCGGAATCCCCGCGAATGTCGTGCGGACCAGTTCCAGCGTGGATGTGGGGTCTACCGCGCCGGTTATGACCAGAATCGCATTATTGGGCGCGTACCAGTTCCGGTAGAACCGGCGCAGCATGGCGGTATCGGTCCTGTCGAAGGATGCACGGCTGCCCAGCGCATCATGTTCATACGGGGTGCCTGCGAACAGGATGGACTGCAACCGGGCCAGATAGACATAACCGGGGCTGGACATATCGCGCGAGACTTCCTGCTCGATCGCGCCGCGTTCATGTGTCCAGTCCTCTGCGGCCAGTGTCAGGCCATTCATGCGCAGGGCTTCGATATGCAGCAGCACGTCAAGGTTTTCCGCCGGGGCGGTATAGAAAAACTGCGTCACGTTTTCCGTGGTATCGGCATTATAGCTGCCGCCAAGCCGCGCGCCGATGGCGGCAAGCTGGTCACGGTCCAGCCCGTGGCTGCCACGGAACATCATATGTTCCAGCGCATGCGCCGTGCCGGGAAAGCCCGCCGGGGCGGCTGCGGAACCGGCAAGGTAATTGATCTGGGTGCTGACCACCGGGGCCAGCCGGTCCGGCACGATCACTACGCGTAGTCCGTTGGGCAGCGTGGCCTGTAATGGCATTTCCGGCTGGATCAGGGCGGGAACGGGGGCGGGCCGGGTTGCATGTGCCATGGGGGCCATGGCGCCTCCCAGACCTGTGCCACATAACAGAAGGGAGAGGCTTACGACCTTGAAAAACTGACGTGCTATCATATCACAAGATTACGCTGCTTTGAGCGTGCCGACCAGTTCACGCGCTCGCCCCCTGTGTCGCAAAGGATGGAAACATGACATCTGGCCCCCTCGAAACCAGTGGCATGCGTGCCCGTGTCCGCCATGTCATGGATACGGCAATTGATAAGGCCCGACTGGTCGGCGCGGTGGTCCTGGTTGCGGTAGAGGGCGAGGTTGTGGTGGCGGAAGCCGCCGGCCTTGCGGACCGTGAAGCAGGCCGCCCGATGCAGGTGGATACGCTGTTCCGCCTTGCTTCCCTGACCAAGCCGGTTGTTACGGCTGTCTGCCTTGCGCTGGCGGAAGAAGGGCTGGTGGACCTGCACGCCCCGGTCAGCCGATACCTGCCACAATTCCGGCCCTGCCTGCCCGATGGTGGCCCCTGCGATATTACGCTGCATCAGTTACTGACCCATACCAGTGGACTGGGCTACGGGTTTTCCCTGCCGCGCGACGACAATCCCTATACCCGTGCGGGTGTATCGGATGGAATCGCGGAACCGGGGCTGTCGCTGGCGGATAATATGGCCCGTCTGGCCTCGGTTCCGCTTCTGTTTCCGCCGGGTCAGGGCTGGTGCTATTCGCTGGGGCTGGATGTCATTGGCGCGGTGATTGAACAGGTATCCGGACAGTCCCTGCCTGCTGCCGTCCAGCATCATGTGGGGCGCGTGCTGTCATGGCGGGAGAGTGGCTTTACGGTCCGGGCACCTGAAACCCTTGCCGCATGCTATGCCGATGCGCGACCTGTTCCCATCCGCATGGGGGCTGAATATGTCCTGTCCCGCATCCTGCCCGATGGCGGGGTGGGCGAAATCCGTTTCGCGCCCGACCGTATCCTCAACCCGCACTCCTACCCGTCCGGTGGCGCGGGCATGGTGGGTACGGCCCACGAATTCCTTGCCTTCATCGATACCGTGCGCAGCGGCGGGGATGGTATCCTTTCACCTGCCTCCGCCATGCTGTTCGGGCACAACGCCATAGGCGATCTGGATATGGGACCGCAGACACGGGGGCGTCGTTTTGGCTATGGCGGCGCAGTCATAACCGACCCTGATGCCGCGCGTACGCCGCTAGGCGCGGGCAGCTTCACATGGGGCGGCGTATACGGCCATCAATGGGTGGTGGACCGTTCGCGTGGCCTGAGTATTGTGATGCTGAGCAATACGGCGCTGGCCGGTATGGCCGGAACTTATCCCGATGCGGTTGTCGCCGCCGTCTGTGCCGGGTAAGGCATGGCCCCATGCGGCACGGATACGAAGATACTGGGAACTGTCATGTCATTTGGTGAACGCGTCAACCAGTTCGATGCCTGGCTTCTGGACCGGATTTTTCAGCCTTTTGCCGATGCGCTGCCTGAACGCCTGCCTGCGATGGAAGTGGGCATGAGTTTTCAGGTCGGGTCCATCGTGCTGTCGGCCGCGTCCATATCCGCCCTGCTGGTAATGGAAGGCATGACGCTGGATAACGTGATAACCAACCTGCTCGGCTGGTTTTTCGAGGTCATATTCTATATCGGCATTCACCGCCTGCGCGGCATGGTCCGCCCCGGTTACCAGAACCCGTTACGGGTCATGCTGGCGGGGATGCGGCCCATTTCCATTCCCTTTGCGGTCTATGCCTTCTATCAGGCCCTGACGGCGGAACGGGTTTACGAACTCGCCCTGTGGTTCAATTCCCTGTCCCAGCTTGTATTCGTAGCGGGAATCTACCTGATTTCGTGTAACATGCCGCCGCCGGGACACCGGGCGCGCCAGACCTTCGGGCGCGGACCGCTACCGAACGAAATCGGCTGACAGGCAGCAGCCGTGGATCAGAAGTCCACGCATCTTCCCTTGACCGTCCAGTCGCCGTAGCGGGTTGGCTCCGGTCCCTTGGGGCCGCCGATTTCATCGGGTTCCGCCGGCTGTTTCAGCAGGGCGGCTTCCTTTGCGGCCTCATCGGATTCAGCGGTGGGTGCGGGGGTGGGGATCTTGTCCTTGCTCATGCCCGGCAGTTTCCGCCCGGATGCGGATGGCTGGCAAGCTGAAAAGCCCGCCATGCCATGCGGGTAGCGCGTTATTGATGTTCGGACTGCGCGATACGCTGCTGCACCGTCATCCGCCACGGTGCATCCGCCGGGGCAGCGTCAAGCGCGCGGCGGTACAGATCCGCCGTTTCAGCCGAAATATGGCCACCATCCGCCATCATCTGGGCTTCGGCGGCACGGGCCGCCACTTCGGGGTCGAAGCGCTGTTCTATGGCGCTGCGCCAGGCCTGGGCGGCGGCGGCGTAGTGGTCGCGGCCCGCTTCGGCCTGACCCAGCAGCACATAACCCTGAAACAGGCTGGGATCGCCCGGCGGGATCTGTTTCAACTGCTCGCGCAGGCGGTCGATGATCGCGTCGTTGCGATGATCTTCCTTCTGGATGGCGGCAAGACGGGGGGCAAGGGGCTGCGCAGGCAGGGACGGGTGCCCGACCGTCAGGTAGAGCGCGATCGCCGCAACCGGCAGCCCGATCAGGGCTGCGGCAATGGCGCCAGTGGATGCCCCTTTGCGCGCGACAAAGGCGGGCAGGGTGTCCGTGCCCAGCAGGCGGCGCTGGATTTCCAGCCGCGCGCTGTCATGTTCGGATGGGGCGATCATCCCTTCCACCAGGTCACGTTCCAGTTCCGCAAGCTGGGCCTGATGCAGCGCAAGGGCGGTTTCGCGTTCATCGCGCAGCAGGGTGGCGCGACGGAACGACAGCAGGGCAGGCAGCAGCGCGATCACGCCAAGCAGGCAGATACCAATCCAGATCATCTCAATCTCAGCGTGTTCGGGTCAGGTCGGACAGACGGCGGCGTTCTTCATCCGTCAGGGGCGGTGGTGTGGACGCGCGCGGCCTGCGGAACGTCCACCACGCAACCCCGATACCGATGCCAAGCGCCAGTAGCGGCATGACCCACAGCAGCAGCGTGCCGATGGTCAGCGGCGGCTTGAGGCGGATGAAGTTGCCGTAGCGGTTGACCATCCAGTCCATGATCTGGCGGTTGCTTTCACCCTTGGCCACATGTTCGCGCACCACGTGGCGCAGGTCGCGGGCAAGGTCGGCGCTACTGTCCTCGATCGATTCATTCTGGCAGACAAGGCAGCGCAGTTGCGCGCCAATCGCTTCGGCCCGCTGTTCCTGTGCCGGGTCCGGCAGCATCTCCGACGGGTCATCAACCGCAATTGCCACCACGGGAGCCAGCAGCAGGCAGGCCAGAAGGGCCATCACCCAGCCCCGGCGCAGGAAGGATGTCGTCATGATTTCAGGCTGTCCGCCAGCGGCATGATCGTATTGGCAATCATGCTTTCGGTAATGGGGGAGGCCGTGTGCCAGCGGATGACCCCGCCCGGCCCGATCAGGAAGGTTTCCGGCACGCCGGACACGCCCCAGTCGATTGCCGTCAGCCCGTCGCGGTCGGCGGCAATGCGGGCATAGGGGTTTCCGGCACGCTGGACAAAGCCCAGTGCATGCTCGGGCTTGTCCTTGTAAGCGATGCCCCAGATTGGCAGGCGATCTTTCAGCACGTTCAGCACCGGCATTTCCGCCACGCAGGGAATGCACCACGAAGCGAAGTAGTTCACCAGAACCGGCGTTTTCAGCGCGCGCAGGTCCTGTGCGGAAAAGCCGGTTCCCGGCGCCTGATCGGGCAAGGCGAAGTCCGGCACGGGGCGGTTGAGCGCCGGGGCATGGATGTCATGGGGGTCGAATGATCCACGCGACATGCCCGACAGCATGCGCCAGAACGCGACACCCGCGCCACCTGCGACAACCAGCGGGGCCGCCATGAGCAGGCGGCGGCGCGTGGGGGAAGGGGGAAGGGACGTATCGTTCATCGTGCCGCCACCATGTCAGCCGCCTTCGCCCGCCGTGGCGCGCCCACGCGCACACGACGGTCAGACAGCGACAGCGCGCCGCCAAAGGCCATGATCAGGCCACCCAGCCACATCCATGGGGCCAGCGGGTTGTAATGCAGCCGCAGGACATAGGTGGGGTCGGCATCGCTGCCGTGCCTGTCCCCAAGAACGCCATAGATGTCGGCCATGAGGTTGGTGTGGATCGCCACTTCCGTGGTGGTCTGGTGCTGGCTTGCGAATGTCCGCTTGGACGGATGCAGGGTGGTGATCAGCCTGCCATCGTGGCGGACCTCGATGGTGGCGACCAGCGCGGTGTAATTGGGTCCCTGCGCGGGATGGACTTCGGTCAGGGTCCAGCTATCGCCCGCCAGCATCTCGCTCTGGCCGACATGGACTTCGACAATGCGGTGCGCCGCCTGCGACATGCCCGCAATGCCCAGCACCGTAATGCCGACACCCGCATGGGCCAGCGCTGCGCCGAATACCGCACGCGGCAGGCCACGGGCACGCTGCCAGCTCTGCGCGGGTGACTGGCGGAACAGGCGCAGCCGCTCCACGATATCGGCGACACTGCTGCAGATCACCCATACGGCGGTAGCGGTTGCCAGCACTGGCAGGATGTCACGCATGCGGAAGGTGGCGATAGCCAGCGCCAGCAGCGACACGCAGGCCGCCCACCACAAGCGGCGCAGGACCGGCCACATCTGCGCACGCTTCCACGGCACCATCGGGCCAAAACCCATGAACACCATGAGCGGAATGGCAAGGGGAATGGTGGTCGCATCAAAGAACGGCTTGCCCACCGAAATGGTCTTGCCGAACAGCAGCGACATGAATGGCGGATACATCGTGCCCGTCAGCACCACCGCGCAGATGGAACACAGCAGGATGTTGTTGAGAACCAGCAGCCCTTCACGCGACATGGGGGCGAACAGGCCACCCGTGGTGAGTTGCGGCGCGCGGATGGCGAACAGCAGCAGCGAACCGCCAATGACCACTGCAAGCAGCCCGAGGATGAACACGCCACGCGCCGGATCGTTGGCGAAGGCATGCACGGAATTGAGGATGCCCGAACGCACAAGGAACGTGCCGGAAAGCGAGAAGGAAAACGTGCCGATGGCCAGCAGGACGGTCCAGATTTTCAGCGCCTCGCGCTTTTCCACCACAATGGCGGAATGGACCAGCGCCGTGCCCGTCAGCCACGGGATCAGCGATGCGTTTTCCACCGGGTCCCAGAACCAGTAGCCACCCCAGCCCAGCACGTAATAGGACCACCATGATCCCATGGCGATGCCACAGGTCAGGAAGCACCACGCCGCCACTGCCCACGGGCGCACCCAGCGGCCCCATGCAGCATCCACACGCCCTTCGATCAGGGCGGCGATGGCGAAGGCGAACGGCACGGCGAAGCCGACATAGCCGGTGTAGAGAATGGGCGGATGGAACGCGAGGCCGGGGTCCTGCAGCAGCGGGTTCATGCCCTGCCCGTCCAGCGGCGCGGGCCAGACACGGGCGAACGGGTTGGACGTGGTCAGGCAGAACAGTTCGAAGCCTGCAGCAACCCCGCCCAGCACCGCAATCACGCGTGCCTGCAGGGCGGAAGGCAGGTTGCGCCCGAACAGGGCCACCGCGCCACCGCAGATGGACAGGATCAGCGCCCATAACAGCACCGAGCCTTCATGATTGCCCCATACGCCGGTGATTTTGTACAGCAGCGGCTTGCTGACCGCGCTGTTGGCCGCCACGTTCTGCACGGAAAAGTCGTTGGTGATGGCCGCATGGATCAGGCATGCGAAAGAAGTCGCAAGGGCCAGCATCTGCCCCACGGCCAGCGCGGGGGCCAGCGCCATCAGGCGCGCGTCACGCCGGTTCGCGCCGATCAGCGGCAGGATGGCCTGTCCGGCGGCCATACAGCATGCCAGCGCCAGTGCAAAATTTCCAAGTTCCGGGTTCATCGCGGATGTCAGTTTCCGTCAGGTGTCTGGGTGGCCGGTTTTTTCGCCGTATCGGTCGCCGTCATGGTGTTCCAGCTTGTCGCGTCCGGCGCCTTGCCGAAACGTGGGTCCCATTTGCCGCTGCGGCGCAGTTCCTCGGCCACTTCCTTGGGCATGTAGGTTTCGTCATGCTTGGCCAGAACTTCGCTGGCGCGGAACGTGCCATCGGGATTGACGGTGCCCACGGCCACGACGCTCTGCCCCTCGCGGAACAGGTCGGGCAGTATCCCTTCATAACGAACGGTCACGGCGTCCTGCCCGTCGGTCACGTCGAATATGGCGACCGGGGTGTCCTTCACCTTTTCACGGTGTACGCTGCCCGCCACGACCATGCCGCCCAGACGGATGGTGCGGTCGGCTGGCGGCGGCTTCTTATGGACCTGCGATGGCGCCATGAAGAAGACGATATTGGATGAAAAGGCGTTGAGTGTCAGGGCAGCGGCGGAACCAAGCCCGATCATGCACGCAACCACCAGCCACAGGCGTCGGCTCTTGCGGGTCATGACGGCCTGCGTGTCCGGCCGGGCTGTTCAATGGCGGCAAGCCGTTTGCGCGCCTGTCGCAGCCGGATGGTGGCGTTGACCGACAGGATCGCCGCGACGCCAAGGGTCAGGCCATAGGCGGCCACGATATAGGGCAGGTGGGTCATACGGCGGCACTGTCTGTCTGGGGATTGGTCTGTGCGGACTGGCGGCCACGGCTGGCGGCAAGGATGGTGCGGATGCGGCTTTCCATTACGGAAGCGCGCAGGCGGGCCAGCACGATCGCGCCAAATCCCAGCGTGAAGCCCAGCGTGGTCAGGCCCAGCGGCCACAGCATGGAGGTGGACATGGTCGGCGCCCCCGTAACCGTGATGCTGTCGGGCTGGTGCAGCGTGTTCCACCACTGTACGCTGAACTTGATGATCGGCAGGTCGATCGCGCCCGCCAGCCCCAGTATGGCGGCGGCGCGGTAGCCACGCTGCGGTTCGTCAAATGCGCGGATCAGCGCGATATGGCCCAGATACAGGAAAAACAGCACCAGAACGGATGTCAGCCGCGCATCCCACACCCACCACGTGCCCCACATCGGCTTGCCCCACAGGGAGCCGGTGGCAAGGCAGACAGCGGTGATGGCGGCCCCGACCGGCCCGATCTCCACCGCCGCAAGGTCGGCCAGCGGATGCCGCCATACAAGCGAAAGAAGGGAGCACACCGCCAGCGCCATATACCCCGACGATGCCAGCCATGCTGTAGGCACATGCACGTACATGATGCGCACGCTGTCGCCCTGCTGCCAGTCGGCGGGGGAGAAGAACAGCCCGCATACGATTCCGGCCGCGGACAGCGCAAGTGCGGGCCAGGTCAGCCACGGCTGCAGCTTCGCACCCATGCGCAGGAAACGCCCCGGGTTGGCGTAGCGGTGAAAAAGGTTACCGGTTCTTGCGGTAAGGCTCTGCGTTGCGTTCAAGGTTGATCCATCCGTGCCGGGGGCACCTGTCCCTGCAATGAAAAGGGTCAAGAAAAATTTTCGCCATAGCCCGCGGTCGGCCGGGGGCTGGCGTTTTGCTGCTCTACACTATCGCGTTAAAAAAGACACGGCCAGTCCTGTCCCTTCATGGTACTGTCCCGCCACAGGAGGAGAAAACATGCTGTTTGCGATCATTTGTACCGACAAGCCCGGCGGTCTTGAAACCCGCAAGGCCACCCGTGAGCGTCACCTTGCCTATCTGGAACAGTGGAAGCAGCACATCGTGCATGGCGGTCCGCTGCTGGACGCGGAAAACCGCCCCTGCGGCAGCCTGCTGGTGGTGGATGTGGCCGACCGCGCGGCGGCCGAAGGCTTCGCGGCAGAAGACCCCTATGCCCGTGTCGAACTGTTCGAGAGCGTGGTCATCCGTCCGTTCCGTTCAGTTTTTCGTGATTGCATGCGGGTGGAGTGAAGAACCGGGCATGGCTTACTGGCTGATCAAGTCCGAGCCGGACGCGTTTTCATGGTCCGAGCAGGTGGAAAACGGCGTGGAACCGTGGACCGGCGTGCGTAACCACCAGGCGAAGAAGAACCTCGCGGCCATGGAAGTGGGGGATCAGGCGTTCTTCTACCACTCCAACGTAGGGCGCGAGATCGTGGGCGTGGTGGAAGTCGTGCGTGCTGGCTATCCCGATCCCACGGCGGAGGATGGCAGATGGGTATGCGTGGACGTGCGCGCCGTGGGGCCGATGCCCCGCCCGGTCACGCTGGCGCAGATCAAGGCCGATCCGGTGCTGGAGGATCTGGCCCTTGTGCGGCAGTCGCGGCTGTCGGTCGTGCCGGTTTCGGATGCGCACTGGGGACACCTGTGCGCGATGGGCGGCTGGAACAGCCACGGTTGAGGCGCGTTTCATGCCAGAAGGTATGGTGATGCGCATTGCAAGAACGCCATCATGGTGCTGAAACAGTGGGAACTGCCGCATGGGCGTTGCGGGCGGCGTCATCCATCCCGCCGGTAGTGCAGGGACATGGGGCCGGTCCGTACTGTTACGGAAGATCAGGCGAAGGGCATTGTAATGAGTGCAGGTTCCTCCAACGAACTGGCACCGCTGACGCTGGACAGCGCGTGTATTACCGAACTCCAGCAGGCGCTGGAACGGGTCGAGACGGGGCGCGGCGTGCTGGTGCGTCTGGCCGACCTGATGGGCGGTGCCGTGGGGCAGGCGGCGATGCTGGGCATGCGCACGCTGGGCCTTGCGCCCACGTTGCAGGCCAGCCTGCAATCCGCTGCCGAAACGGCCATCCGGCGTGCATTCGACATCGCGGTGATCGGCATGGACCGCCCGCATGACGTGTCCGCCCAACCGGGCGGCGGTGCCGCATGGCGCGACCCGGCGGTGAAGGCCGCCGTAACCATGTCGGGGGCCATAGGCGGTTTTGCCGGCCTGCCGGGACTGGTGGCCGATGTCGGCTTCACGACGCTGACCATCATGCGCGAGATCGCGCGTATCGCCCGCGAACAGGGGGAAGACCTGTCGCAGGAAGATGCGCGGGCGGCGTGTCTGGAAGTATTCGCCCTCCGTGCCTTCCCCTTTGGCGCGAACCGGAAAGCCGCGCCGGGGGAGGATAGCGAACTGGGCTATTTTTCCGCCCGCGCCATGCTGCGCGGTCGCCCGGTTGTCATGCTGGTCAGTGAAGTGGCGACCCATTACGGGCTGGGCCTGTCGCGCAAGTTCGCACTGCAGATGATGCCGGTGGCTGGCGCGCTGTGCGGGGCGTCGCTCAACGCGGCGTTCCTGTCGCATTACCGCGCGGTGGCGCAGGCGCATTTCACCATCCGGCGGCTTGAGCGTGAATATGGACCGGAAGTCCGCCGCACCGCCGCTGACCTCAAGGCCCACGCCGCAAGTCAGGTCAACGAAGGCTGAAGCGGTAATAATGCTGGCAGACGCGCTTCCTCTCCATTGGTGAGGGCGTCTGCTACGACTTTATTTCTGTGAAAAACTTCAGTTCCCGACCGCTCCGGGCATGGCCCGGAGCGGCTGTCTGTCATGCTTTGCCGGATGTATGCCGCACGGGCTGCGGCTTCCTTACGATTTCGATGGTCGCGGCGATCAGCGTGAAGACCACGTAAAATCCGGTCAATGTCTGCAACAGGCCATTCATGCGCGGCATGAACAGTTCCAGCAGCAGTGTGATCAGCGTGAAAACGATGAAAACGCCGGGCAGTCCCATAAGCGTGCTTCCCTTACGGCCGGATCAGGTGTGGACGGGGGTGGGGGCTGCGCGGCCGTTCAGCACGGCTTCCACGTTTTCAATCGCCAGCATGCCCATGTCGGTACGGGTTTCGATGGTGGCGCTGCCGACATGCGGGGTCAGGAACACGTTGGGCAGTTCCAGAAAGCGCGGGTCGGGATTGGGTTCATTGCGGTAGACATCCAGCCCGGCGGCGGCAAGCTGGCCGCTGCGCAGGGCCGCGATCAGGGCGTCCTCATCCACCAGCGCGCCACGGGCGGCATTGATGAAAATGGCCCCGCGCGGCAGGCGGCCCAGCAGGTCGGCATCGATCATGCCCTCGGTTTCGGGCGTGGCGGGCAGATGCAGGCTCAGGATATCGCAGTGCGGCAGCATGTCGGTCAGGGTGCTGAAATAGGTGGCGCCCGCTTCCTGCGCGGCGGGCAGGCGGCGGCGGTTGGAATACATGACCGTCATGTCGAAGCCACGCGCCCGCCGGGCCACGGCCTGGCCGATGCGGCCCATGCCCACGATACCCAGCCGCTTGCCGCTTATGCGGGTGCCCAGCATTTCATCCATCGCAAGCGGACGGCCCCAGCCTTCGCGCATGAGCGTGGTGTATTCCCCCGCGCGCCGGGCGGCAGCCAGCATCAGCAGGATGGCCATGTCGGCATTGCAGTCGGTCAGTACGTCGGGCGTGTTGGTGACGATGATGCCACGGGCATGAAGGGCTGGAATGTCCAGATGGTCCGTGCCGACGCTGACGGTTGCGACAACCTTCACGCAGTCAGGCAGTTGCGCCACGTCATCGCCACGCAGCGGCAGGCCCGTCGATGTCATGATGGCCTGCGGCTGGAAAGCGCGCGCGGCGTCCAGCAGTTCGCGGGTTGTCATCCGGTGGTCCGGGACGGGGGCTATGGTAAAGTTCTGCTCGATACGCTGCATGACGGGATCGGTCTGGCGCTGGGTCAGCAGTACGCGGGGGCGGGTAGCGGACATAGAGGGTGGTTTCTCCGGCCTAACGGGGGCATGACACAGGCGATCGTGCCTGCAGAAGCATGCGAAAGGGTTATCCTAAGAACATGACGGGTCAAGAGACGGTTCCGCTTACGCCGGAACTTATGCTGCGCGCCTACCGGGCCGGCCTGTTTCCCATGGCGCCCGATGCGCGGTCCGACGAACTGGAATGGTTCTTCCCGCAGATGCGCGGCATCCTGCCGCTGGAGGGATTTCATGTGCCGCGCAGGCTCATGCGCACGGTGCTGTCGGATCGCTTTGCAGTAATGACAGATCAGGATTTCGCAGGAATCATGGATGGCTGTGCAGCACCCATGCCGGGGCGCGAGGATACATGGATCAACCCGCGCATCCGCACCCTGTTCTGTCAGCTTCACGCCATGGGCCATGCCCACAGCATCGAAACCTATCATGAGGGCAGGCTGGTCGGCGGCCTGTATGGCGTGGCCATCGGTCAGGCTTTTTTCGGGGAAAGCATGTTCAGCCGCATGCGCGACGCATCCAAGGTGGCGCTGGTCCATCTGGTGGCCCGCCTGCGTCTGGGTGGCTTTACCCTGCTCGATACACAGTTCGGCACGGATCATCTGGCCAGTTTCGGCGGATACGAGATTCCGGCGGATGATTACATGCGCCAGCTTGTCCGCGCGGTGGCGCAACGGGCGCAATGGATCGGAAATGACAGCGCGGCGGAACTGCTGCCCGCCATCCGTGCCCTGCGGCCCGCGGGCGCGATGGACGCGGATGGTTGACAGTCCTGCGCGTGCAGGGTTCCGTCTTGGCAGAAGAAGGGGAAGAAACGTGATGAAACAGGGAGCGGCCTGCCCGGTAAAGGGTAAGGGCAGGGGGCCGTTGGGCATGATGATGTTCGTGGCGGCCATTGCAGCGGGTGGCGCACCCGGCATGGCGCAGGAAGCCGCCACCGTTCACCCCCCGCTTACCCCCACGCGGGATGTGCAGGTGGACTATAACGTGCAGCCCGATGGCATGCCCGAGCCCAAGGCCGTGCGCACATGGTTCGCCTATAATGGCGGTCTTATGCGAATCGACAGCCCGCTGGCCATGGGCGAGATGGTGCTCAACCGCATGACCCGTCAGGTCATGATCATCATCAATCCGCAGAAGGTGTACAGCCAGCTTGATGCCCGCTACGGCATCCGCAATCCCTTCCTGCTGGACCTGTCCATGTCCTTCGTGCGCAAGGGCACCGCCACCGTGGCCGGGGTCACATGCACGCAGTGGGACGTGACGACCGATCAGGGCAACGCCACCACCTGCGTTACGGAAGATGGCGTGATCCTGCAGGAAGACGGTGTGGATGGGGACGGGCTGCGCGGTAAGCTGGAAGCGACGAAAGTGGTTTACGGACCCATTCCCGACAGCATGTTCCAGCCGCCCGAGGGCTATCGCAAGATCGAACCGCCCCCGCCGCCCGGCACGTCAGCCGCCCGCACGAACCCGGATCAGAAGGGCGGCTGACACGCCTGCCCCGTCCCCGTTTTGAAGGATTACATACCGTGACCCGTTTTTCGTATCGCAGTGGTCAGGCCCTGCTGGTGGCTGGCCTGCTGCTGGCTGGTGCAGGCCATGCGTCTGCCGCCACCGATGAGACCCCCTTCGTCACCCCCCAGAACGATGTGGACGTGACCTACACCATCTACCCCCCCCATGACACGAAGGAGGTCATGACCCAGCGCATGCGCTGGTCCAGCGGGCGGATGATGCAGCGCGTCGATCCGGGCAATGCCACCACCTACATGGTTACCGACTACCACGCGGGCACGCTGACGGTGGTAAACCCCGAGCAGAAGATCAGGACGGTCATTCCCGCGCCGGGTGCCGGTAATGTGCAGATGGGGCAGCGTGCGCAGGGCAACTGGCTGCGCACCGGCACGGCCACCGTTGCCAACATCCCGTGCACGTTATGGCAGACGCAGGACACCGACCAGCGTCCCAGCGAAATCTGCTACACCGATGATGGCGTGATGCTGGAAGTCATCCGTGATGGCAAGGTGATGGTGGAAGCCACCGCCGTCACCCGTGCGCCACAGGCGGACGACGTGTTCGCCATCCCTTCGGGCCTGAAGGAACTGCGCGCGGCCCATCCGTAACGGCCGAGGCCGGTTTATGGCATGAAAAGGGCGATTCCTGCCCGTAAATCGCCATGACCCTCCTGTCTCATCCCTGTCAGGCGGGGATGCGTTCCCCGCCTGATCGAGACAGGAGCAGGAAGAGTTTGATGAAAAACATCGGGCGTATTGCAGCCACCGGGCTGCTTGTCCTGACCGGGCTGGCGGCAGCCGCACCGGGCGCGCAGGCCCACGGGCGTGGCGGCGGGGGCGATGCGCTGGTTGGGGGACTGGTGGGTGGCATTGTGGGTGGCGTCATCGGCGGGGCCATGGTGGACAGCTACGGGCCACCGCCGCCTCCGCCCCCGGTCTATTACCGTCCCCCACCGCCGGCGGTGGCCTATTATGCCCCACCACCCCCGCCGCCGGTCGTGGTCTATGGTCCCTATGGCGGACCGGGACGTCCCTACTGACGTGCTAGCCCGCTGTTCCCGCCTGTAGCGTCAGGGTCGCAATGGCCTTGCGCACGGCGGCGACGTGGTTCGGGACCTTTACCTTGCGCCATGCTTCCACCAGATGGCCATTGGCATCGATCAGGAAGGTCGCGCGTTCGATACCCATGTATTTGCGACCGTACATCGATTTTTCGACCCATACGCCATAGGCTTCCGTAACGCTGCCATCGCCATCCGATGCAAGGGGGAAGGTGAGGGCGTGATCGGCCGCGAATTTCTCGATTGCAGGCATGCCATCGCGGGAGACGCCGATGACGCTTACGCCATCCTTCTGCATGTCATTCAGGGCGGCTTCGAATTCGCAGGCTTCCCTGGTGCAGCCCGATGTATTGGCCTTGGGATAGAAATACAGCACGAAAGGATGGCCGCGCAGGGCGGTCAGGCTGACCGTGCGCCCATGACTTGCGGGCATGTCAAAATCGGGAACGGCGCTGCCGGGTTCGGGGAAAGGGGGAAGAACCTTGCTCATGACCTGCCTTGCTGATCTGTCCGCCTGCATGGCGTGGCGCGTCCGGTATCGGCGCGACCGGCATGCGGGGATATGGGTTGGGCTGCGATCATGCAACGCTTTGGCGGGCGGGGAAACACTCCCGGCGTGGCTATCGCGCCGGTGTGTCCGCAATGGGGGGAATCAGACGGTCGAATATCGCGGTTACGCGGGCGGCCATATCATCCATCCGGTCCAGCAGGGCCGTCGCATTGCGCGCCCTGACTTCCCCCATCAGGATTTCAAGGCTGGCCTGCGGGATCGCATCGGGCACGACGCTGCCGCATATGATGCGGACGAGCCCCTGCATCGACCGCCAGAACAGGTCCGCGCGCCGCAGCAGGCGGGCATCGGCCATATCCAGCGTCCCCGCCTGCGCCAGCCGCAGCAGCGCCAGCCGGGTGGAGGGATTACGGGCCTGGGCATCTGGCGTCAGCAGTTGCAGCCCCTGTGCGATGAACTCCACATCCATCAGCCCGCCCCGGCGGCGTTTGATGTCCCACGGGCTGGCGGCGGGATGTTCGCGCGCCAGCCGTTCGCGCATGTGACGCACGTCATGCAGGATCTGGCGGCTTTCCTTATCCGTCAGCGGGGCATGGTCCAGCGCCGTGGCGATGGCGTGGCGCAGGCGGGCGGCAAGGCGGGGCGGTCCCGCCACCACGCGCGCGCGGGTCAGGGCCATGCGTTCCCATGTCCATGCGGATTCTTCATGGTAGCGGCGGAAGGCGGACAGGGAGACGGCGACCGGCCCCTTCGATCCCGAAGGACGCAGGCGCATATCCACCTCATACAGCGGTCCCTCCCGTCCCGGCGCGGTCAGGGCCGCGACGAAGGCATGCGCCAGCCGGACGAAATACGTGCCCGCCGCAAGCGGGCGTCCGCGCATGCCATCCGTGCCGACTGTGCCATTAACAACGCTTTCCCCCGCATCGGGCGGATGATCGAACACGAGCATGAGGTCGAGGTCGGACCCCGGCATCATTTCATGCGATCCCGCTTTGCCCAGCGCCACAACCGCCATCGCACCACCGGGCACGGTGCCGTGGCGGCGTCTGTGTTCACCGGTGACCACGCGCAGCAGCCCGCGCATGACCGTTTCGGCCATGGCTGTGCGCGCGCGGGCGGCGCTGTCCTCGCCCATGCGGTGTTCAAGGCGGGCAACCGACAGGCGGAATTCCTCCCCGCACACCAGTCCGCGCATCACCGGCAGTACCTGCTCGGCCGATTGTGCCGATGTGACATGCCGCCTGACCAGCGCCGTGGCCGTACCCAGCGCGCCAGGACCGCCATCCATGTCCAGCAGCCCGTCCAGGGCGGAGGGAGTTTCGGCCAGATGGTCGGCCAGGAACGGCGCGCAGTCCAGAACGGTCACGATGCGGTGGATCAGTGCGGTATTGCGTTCCAGCAGCGACAGGAACTGCACGCCCGCCCATTGCCGCTCCAGCAGCGCATCGAAACGGCGCAGCACGGTCAGCGGCTGCTGGCGGCCCCCGATTTCGGTCATGATGGCAGGCAGCAGCCGGCGCAGCAGCTTGCGCGCCCGGTCGGAACGCAGCGCGCGCAGCCGGTTGCTATCCCACCGGTTGAGGATCTGCAGCGCGTCACCGATGTCATGGGGCGCGAAGCCGTAGTCACGCAGCCGGTCGGCGGCATCGACATCCTCCGGCGCGATGGTGATGTCCTGCCGGTCGCTTTCGGCAAACTGCAGGTCGAAGTTGCGGCGCGAATGCTGCATGACCGACAGCATGCTGCAGGCCAGTTCACCCGGCGTTGCAGCCAGCATGAAGGTGGCGAAGCGTGCGAATCCGTCACGTGTGTCCGGCAGGGTGTGGGTCTGGTGATCCATGCGCATCTGCAACCGGTGTTCGGCCTGACGCAGCATGCGGTAGTTGCGGACCAGTATTGCGCACTGGGCACGTTCCAGCAGTCCCGCGCGGCGCAGCCTGCGCAGGCCGCCCAGCGTGGTGGGATCACGCAGTTCGGGCCGCCTGCCGCCCCATACAAGCTGAAGCGCCTGCACGATGAACTCCACTTCCCGGATGCCGCCCTGTCCCAGCTTTACGTTCTGCCCCAGAAGCCAGCCGGTCGCGGTCTCGGGATCGCGGATAGACGCGGCGGGCAGGCTTTCCAGATCAGCGTGGCCCGCATTCCGGTGGCGGTCGATTCGTGCTTTCATGTCGTGCAGATCGTCGATCACCGCAAAATCAAGATGGCGGCGCCAGATGAACGGATGAATGTGTTTGAGGAAACGGCGGCCCGCCACAATATCCCCCGCAACCGGACGGGCTTTCGTCATGGCCGCGCGTTCCCATGTGCGGCCCATGCTTTCGTAATACTGGATGGCGGCGGGAAAGGACACGGCGGCGGGCGTTGCGGCGGGGTCGGGCCTCAGCCGCAGGTCCATGCGGAAAACGTAACCATTTGCATCACGCGCTTCCATCAGGGTGACAAGATCGCTAGTCATGCGCACAAAGGTATGTCGCAGTTCCCCGTTTCCGGGGTGGCGGTCCGGGTCATACAGGATGATCAGGTCGATATCCGAGGAGTAGTTCAGTTCCCGCGCGCCCAGCTTACCCATTGCCAGAACCACGAAGCCGCTGCCCCGGCACGGGTTTTCCGGGTCACGCAGGCGCAGTCGTCCGGTCTGGCAGGCATGCAGCAGCAGATGCCTGACCGCGGCCCCCAATGCGTTCTCGGCCAGTCCGCTCAGCGCCAGCGTCACCTGCTCCAGCGTCCATGCGCCCCCGATATCGGCCAGTGCAATGGCCAGCGCGGCCTGCCGCTTGGCGATACGCAGGGCGGCCATCACCTCAATGCGCGGGGTTTCGGGCGGCAGGGCTTCAAGTCCCCTGAGGATTTCGCGCAC
This sequence comes from Komagataeibacter sp. SM21, assembly GCF_041402665.1. Classification (NCBI taxonomy): domain Bacteria; kingdom Pseudomonadati; phylum Pseudomonadota; class Alphaproteobacteria; order Acetobacterales; family Acetobacteraceae; genus Komagataeibacter; species Komagataeibacter sp. SM21. The sequence continues at coordinate 323,141 of NZ_JBGLOV010000002.1, read as the reverse complement.
ATGCGCATCCGGCCCGTCGAGCAGAAGGCGCAGGAAGGCTTCCGTATCGCGCAGCGCCAGGTCCGACAGGTAGGGACTGTTTCCCCCCAGTGCATCGGTCATGACGCGCACGCCCGCTATGCTGGCGATATCCGGCAGTCCCGCGCGGGCGCACGCCTGCGTCAGGTTTTCGTGCATGATGGTGGCCGCCCGGTCATCCGCCGGGTGGGGCCATGTGCATCCGCGCCAGGACGGGTGCAGCGTAAGGTCGGGTGTAGCGGGCATATCCATGGGGCAGGGTCCGGCAGGAGACTGGGAAGTCACGCATTTTCATGCGCTGGCGTAGCGTGGACGGTATGACGGAAACAGGTCAACCCACCCCCGTCGGCCCCCCCGGCGCAGGTCGCGTGCGCCGGGCGGTCATGGCGGCGGGGCGCGTGGTGATCTGGCTGGTGCTGCTGTGCATAACGCTGCCTGCCGTGTTCCTGCTTGTGCTGACGGTGCGCCTTTCGGCAGGTCCGCTGGATGTAACGCCCGCGATCAGGCTGTTCATGCCCATCCCGGTCGCCCATGGTCTGCGGCATGAGGATATTATCGGCGGCCTTTCAGCAGGGCATGTGCGCGTGGGCTGGAATGCCCTGCATGGCGGGATACGCGCCCCGTTCGTGATCTGGGTGGAGGATGTGCGCATCCAGCGCCACGATGGCTCGCTGGCCGATACGCTGCGCCGGGGGCGTATTACGCTGGACAGTCCGGCGCTGTTCCATGGCAGCGTGCGTATCCTTGAACTGTCCGTCTCGCAGGGGCGGCTGCGCCTTGCCCGTAACGCGGATGGCAAATTCGGCCTCGATCTGGGGCCCAACACACCATACCCTTCGCTCAAGCCGCAGGAGCCATCCCCTGTTGACCTGACGGATATCCGTCAGGCCGTCATATCCGATACGCATGTCACCCTGACCGACCGCGCCACGGGCCGTGTGTGGCGACTGGGGGAGGCAGACGCGCATCTGAACATCATAACGGATTCCGGCCAGAAAGGGGTGACGGGGGATATACGCCTCGGCCTTGAGGGCAATGGGGAACGCCTTGTCCTGCATGGATCGGGTGAGCATGTCGGCCCGCAGCAGGTGAACTGGACGCTGTTGCTGGACCCGATCAGCCCCGCCGCCTTCGCGCCGGGACAGAAGGAGGTCGCGCCCCTCGACCTGCCGGTAGGCGGCAGGCTGGATGTGGCGTTCCGCGCCGGGCGCGCTGACTGGCCTTTCCTCATGCCACGTGAATTCGGCCTCAAGCTGCGTGCGGGCAATGGTCAGGTCACGACCCGCAAGGCGGGGCAGTATCTGGTGGGCGAAGGCGAGGCCGATCTGGCTGGCACGCTGGGGACCGGGGCGGGATCTGTGCCCTTTGACGGGCCGCTGCATGTGGCGCTGCGCAATCTGGTCCTGCATCTGCGTGCGCCGGGTCACGCCAGTGATGACGGCAGCGGGCCGACGCTGCATGCGACGGCGGACCTGAAATCCGCCTCCCTGCTCCATCCCGCCTCGATCTGGCTGAATGTGGGCGCGCGGGCGCAGTCGCTGGACTTTGCGACACTGGGTGATTTCTGGCCCCCCCGCGCCATGAAGGGCGCGCGGCGCTGGGTGACGCAGAACATCCCGCAGGGCCATGTGGACCTGTTGCAGGTCAATATGGGTATGGCCAGCAATAAGGGGTGGAAGGGACTGAATGTCGCCTCGCTGGGGGGGACGATCGATGCGCACCGGATGGAACTGCACTGGCTGCGTCCGATCCCGCCCATGCATGACATGGATGCGCACCTGACCTTTGACGGGCCGGACCAGATGATGATCCGTTTCGGCCATGCCTATCAGCTTGTGGATCTGGCGGACCGGCATGTCGATGCGAAGGGGACGGGCCGGATCGAGGTGGGACCCGGCTCCATGCGGATTACGGGGCTTAGCGAAAAGGTGCAGCAGGGCGACATCAACGTCACCCTGCTGGGCAATGTGCGCGACGTGCTGGCCCTTCTGGCCGAACCCCGGCTGAATGTCCTGTCGCGCCATCCCATGTCGTTCACCCATCCGGCCGGGCGGGCGAATGTATCGCTGCATATTGCCCTGCCGCTGGATGCCCATGTCAGGCTGAACCAGATCGACCTGCGCAGTCATGCCGATCTGGGGGATGTGCATCTGGGCAATGTGGTGGTGGGCAGGCCGCTTGACCGGGGCAGCCTTGGCATCGACGCGACCATGAACGGACTGCTGCTGCAGGGAACCGGAGTTCTGGCGGGCATACCGTCCAGCGTCATCTACACCATGGATTTCCGCAGCGGGCCGATGGTGCGCGCGGTGGAAAGCGCAAGCCTGCAGGGACACGTCACGCCGGAAGGGGTAAGGCGCGCGGGATTCGAGATGGGCGAGCATTTTTCCGGCAGCGCCCTGCTGGATGTCGATTATGACCGTTACGTGGGCGGCAAGGCGCAGGTCGATATCGACCTTGATCTGGACCGTGCGGCGCTGGCCATTCCCATCTGGTCCAAGAAACCGGGGCAGGAAGCCAATGCCTCGGTCGAGCTTGATCTTGACCATGGAAAAATCTCGGGCATCGAGAACATACGCGCCGTCGGCCCGGACCTGCTGATCGATGGCCATGCCGAAACAACGGCGGGTATCGCCCGCAGGCTGATCCTGCGTGGCTTCCGGGTCGGGCGCTCGGTGGGGAATGCGGCGGTCACGCTGCCCATGCGTGACAGTGATCCCATTGGTGTCACTGTTGCGGCACGGGTGCTGGACCTGTCCCCGCTGGTTTCCTACCAGACCGCGTCCAGCAGTTCGGCGACGGCGAAGGCCCAGACATCGCAGGGAAGTGGCGGATACCACATGCCCGAAATGGCGACGGGCCGCGTCAACGGGCCGCCGGGGCGGAGCTGGAACCTCAATGTCGATGCCCGCACGCTGTATTATGGCCCTACTGACACGCTGACAAACGTGCACAGCCATCTGGAAACCAACGGATCGCGGCTGATGCGTGGCGTGCTGACGGTGGGCGGACCGGTCGCGGCCACGGCCCATGTGACCCCGCAGGGCAACAGCCGCCTGCTGGATGTGCATCTGGCCAGTCTGGGCAGCCTGCTTCAGGCCATGAAGGTGACGGATCAGATGCAGGGCGGCGTGACCGACATTAACGGCAGTTTTGATGACAGTGTCGCCACCGCTCCCTTCTCCGGCACGGTGCGGATGGGCTCATTCACGCTGCGCGACGTGCCCGCCGTGGTGCGGCTGGCCAATAATGCCTCGATTTATGGCTGGATGCGCGCGCCGCATGCGCCGGGTCTTGAGATTGACCAGCTCAATATCCCGGTCACGATGAACGAGGGCAACATCCATATTGCCGACGGGCTGGTCAGCAATGCCTCTCTCGGCGCGACGGTGACGGGGGATGTGAACCTTGAAAAGAAGTCGCTGGCCCTTGATGGAACCATCATCCCTGCCTTTGCCGTCAATGCGGCCCCCGGTCATCTGCCGGGGCTGCTGGGATGGCTGTTCAGCCCCGAGAAAAACAGCGGCGTGGTCTCGGCCACCTATCAGGTCACAGGGCCGATGGCGAACCCGGCTGTGCATGTGAACCCCTATGCCATGCTGCTGCCGGGGTTCCTGCGTAATCTCATGCACGTTCACTGACCGCCTGCCTCTCGACGGAAGGAGAGGCAGGCGGTCAGGTCACCCTTCAGCTTTCCTGCGTGATCCGGTCATGCGCGGGCAGAAGGAATATAACCGTCAGCAGCGAACACGCGATGCAGCCGGTCACGTACCAGTAGAACAGGTCTTCATGCCCGATCTGCTTGAACCATAACGCGATGTATTCAGCCGTGCCGCCAAAGACCGATACCGTCAGCGCATAGGGCAGTGCGACCCCCAGTGCGCGGACACGTGTGGGAAACAGTTCGGCCTTCACCACCGCATTGATGGACGTGTAGCCCGAAATGCCGATAAGGGCCGCCGTAACCAGCCCGAACGCGGCAAGGGGCGACTGCACGGTTGATATGGTCCGCATGAGCGGCACGGTGAACAGGCAGCCCACAATACCGAATGACAGCAGCAGCCGCCTGCGTCCCACCCGGTCCGACAGCGCGCCAAAGGCGGGCTGGATCAGGGCGAAGACCACCAGTGACGCGGTGGAGACCAGCGTTGACTGCTCCTTGGTCAGGCCCACGGTATTGACCAGATATTTCTGCATGTAGATCGTGAACGTGTAGAACGAAACCGTACCGCCCAGTGTCAGCCCGCATACGCCCAGCACCTCGCGCGGGTGGCGCAGCAGGACACGCAGGCCACCATGGGCCGCACTGTCGCGCGTGGCGGCGTTGAACTGCTCACTTTCCGCCATGCCCCGGCGAAACCACAGGATCGACAGCGCCAGCAGCGCACCGATGCCGAAGGGAACGCGCCATCCCCATGCGCCGAGCTGCGCCGGGCTGAGCAGCGCGAACTGCAGCACCAGCAGCACGACAAGGGCCAGCAACTGTCCCATCACCAGTGTCACGTACTGGAAACTGGCATAGAAGCCGCGCTGCGCGGCTGGCGCTATTTCAGACAGATAGGTAGCACTTGCCCCGTATTCGCCCCCAAGGCTCAGCCCCTGCAGCAGGCGGGCGAGCAGCAGGATGCTGGGGGCGGCCACGCCAATGCGCGCATAGGTCGGGCAGACCGCAATGGCCAGAGATCCCGCGCACATGGCGATGATGGACAGGCTCAGCGCCGCCCGTCGCCCGTAACGGTCGGCCATAAGCCCCATAAGCCACCCGCCCACCGGCCGCATGAGAAAGCCGATGGCGAAGACCGCCGCACTCTGCAGCAGTTCCGTGGTTGCGTTGCCCGGCGGAAAGAACGCATGCGCGAAATACATGGAAAATGCGGCGTATACGTACCAGTCGTAATATTCGATCAGATTTCCCGATGAACCCGCAATAATGCTTCGTATCCGCTGTGCGGTGGTCAGCGCGCCGGTCTGGGTCTGGAAAACAGGCATATGGAAGAACCTATGAAGGGCAGGGGACAGGGCGGAAAAAGGGGTAGGGAGGCCTAACCGGCGGATGACCGGCTGACGGGGACGGTCTCTACACCGGGGATGACCGGCGTTTCAGCCTGCTCGTCGCTCAGGCGGCCGGACAGGGCGGCTGCAAGGCGTTCCGTATCCAGCGCGCCTTCCCACCGGGCCAGCACGATGGTGGCCACCGCATTGCCAATGATGTTGGTCAGCGACCGGCATTCGGACATGAAACGGTCAATGCCCAGAATCAGCCCCATGCCCGCCACCGGCACATCCGGCACGACCGCCAGCGTGGCCGCCAGCGTTACGAAGCCCGCGCCGGTCACGCCCGCGGCCCCCTTGGAACTGATCATGGCGACCAGCAGCAGGCTGATCTGCTGGCCCAGGCCCAGATGCACATCCGTCGCCTGCGCGATGAACAGCGCCGAAAGCGACATATAGATATTGGTGCCATCAAGATTGAAGGAATATCCCATCGGCACCACCAGACCGACGACGGAAGGTGCGCAGCCTGCGTTTTCCATACGGGTCATGAGGCTGGGCAGGGCTGATTCGGATGAACTGGTACCCAGAACGATCAGCAGTTCCTCACGCAGGTAGGCCAGAAGCGGAAGGATGCGAAAACCGTTCCACCGTGCAACGGCCCCGAGGATCACCAGCACGAACAGCGCCGATGTCGCGTAGAACGTCACCACCAGAAAGGCCAGATGCAACACCGCGCCAATGCCGAAACGCCCGATGGTAAACGCCATGGCCCCCAGCGCGCCGATGGGGGCGGCATACATGACCAGCCGTACCACGCCGAACACCAGTTGCGTCAGTTGCCGCAGCAGCGTCAGGATCGCCTGACCCCGCGCCCCCATATGCGAAAGGCTGATGCTGAACAGGATGGCGATCAGCAGGACCTGCAGGATGTCGCCCGTGACAAAGGCGCTGACGACCGTATCGGGAATGATGTTGAGCAGGAAATCACTGAAGGAATGCGCCTGCGCCCGTGCCGCATAGGCCGCGACCGCATGGGTATCCAGCGTTGCGGGGTCGGCATGGATATGCGCGCCGGGCCGGACGATGTTGGCCATGACCATCCCCACCACCAGCGCCAGCGAGGAGAAGGTGAGGAAATAGACCATGGCCTTGGCCGCGAGCCTGCCCGCCTGGCCCAGATCCGTCAGGCTGGCGACACCCGTCACCACGGTCAGGAATATGACCGGCGGGATCACCATCTTGACCAGCCGGATGAACGCATCGCCCAGCGGCTTGAGGGTTACGGCCGTATGCGGGCAGAAATGCCCCAGTGCGATACCCGCCACCACCGCAAGGACAACTTGCACATACAGGCTGCGAAACAGGGATCTGCGCCGCGCGGGCCGGGCCTGCGGGCAGGTCTGCGTTTCCTCGGGCATGGTGGATGGGTCCTCACGAACGGTTCGGGCGCCCGTGCTGGTCACACGCGGCGGTATGGGCATGCAGGACGCACGCTAGTGGTTTGTGGCACCGCAGGAACCTGAAAAACAGGTGATATGCGATCGTTTCGGTTGGTGCATATCATGGTTGCCAGATATTCCAAAAAAACATGATGGCTTTACAGCACCCGTATTACAGGGCACGGACCTGATTTGTTCTTTCTGATCTGATGGGAAACCTCCAGCCATGTCCGATATGCCCGCATCTGCTGCTGTCTGGATCGGAATGTTCTGTGCCGTTGCGTCGTGCGTGATGTCCTTCATCATCCTGCGCCGTATGTCACAGCAGCCCGACCCGCAGGCGGAAGGCGACGTGCTGGCGCGGCTGTGCATCATGATGGAGCGCGAGACCACGGCCCGCGTGGCGGAAAACGAAGTCCAGCGTGCGCGGATGGCCGAAATCGAACGCGCGCTGTCCACCCGCCTTGACCAGCGGCATCAGGAAATGACGGAAACCTTCAACCGCATTGCCCGCATGATGGGCCGCGACCTGTCGGAAATGCGCGTGACCCAGGCCGAATCCCTGCGCGAAATGGCGGAGGAGGGCAGACGGCAGAGCGATGAACTGCGTGCCGCCGTGAATGAACGCCTGCATCAGGCGGTGGAAAAGCAGATGCAGACTTCCTTCCAGCGTGTGCTTGAACAGATCGGCGCCATGCAGAAGGCGATGGGGGAGGTCTCGGCCATGACCGCGCAGGTCGGGGACCTCAAACGTCTGTTTTCCAACGTCAAGACCCGTGGCGGATGGGGGGAGGCGCAACTGCGCACCATACTCGACGACGTGCTGCCCGAAGGTGCGTACGACACAAACCGCCGCCTGCGCGACGATAGCAGGGAGGTGGTGGAATTCGCGGTCCGCATGCCGGTGCGCGCGACGGTCCCGCCGGTGCTGGCCATTGATTCGAAATTCCCGACCGAAGCCTATGAACGCCTCCTGCAGGCGGTGGAGGACTGCAATCCAGATGCCGAGCGTGCTGCCCGCCGTGCGCTGGAAACCACCCTGCGGATCGAGGCGCGCAAGATCGCGACCAAATATATCGTGCCGCCTGTAACTGTGGAATTCGCCGTTCTCTACCTGCCGACCGATGGGCTGTATGCCGAAGTCGCGCGAATTCCCGGCCTGCTGGACGAAATCGGGCGCGCCTATCGCGTCATCGTGATGGGGCCGGGGCTGATGCCCGCCATGCTGCGTACCATCCATCTGGGATATGTGACGTTGGCGCTGGAAAAGCGCACGGATGACATTGCCCGCCTGCTGGGGGCCACGCGGCAGGAAATGCTGCGTATGGACGGGGTGCTGGAAAAGCTGGCCCGCAATGCTTCCGCCATGTCATCCTCGATTGATGAGGCCCGCCGCCGCACCAGCCTTGTCAGCCGCAAGCTGCGTGATCTGGACATGGACCCGCAACATCCCGTGCCCGCCGGGGATGACGGGACAGCCCCGGCGGCACATCCCGGCATGGCGAACGGGGCGCGGCAGGCCGACATGATGCCCACATGGGCCGATGATGGCCCGCACCCGGACGGGCATGGCTGAAAACGATTTTAATTGGCCCGTTTCCGCGCAGCACTGCATAAAGGAAGGGATCATGACCATGCCGTCCGAAATCAATCCTTCCCAGCCCGCGCCCCTGGCCCCGCAGCCCGTGGCCGCGACGCGTATCCTGCTGATCGAGGATGACAGCAAGATCGCGCAGGAAGTGGTGGAGGAACTGGAAAGCCGTGGCTTCCATGTCCAGCATGAGGAATCGGGGGCCGCTGGCCTGTCCATGGGGCTGAACGCCCATTTCGACGTGATGGTCGTGGACCGCATGCTGCCCGAACTTGATGGCCTGACGCTGATCGAGACCCTGCGGGAGCGCAAGGTGCATGTGCCGGTTCTGGTGCTGTCCGCCCTTTCGGCGGTGGACGACCGGGTCAGCGGGCTGAAGGCGGGTGGCGATGACTACCTGACCAAACCCTTCGCGATGGAGGAACTGGCCGCGCGGCTGGAAGCCCTGCTGCGCCGCCCGGACAATTCCCGCCAGACCATGCTGCGCGCGGGACCGCTGGAAATGGACCTGATCGAACGCACGGTCACGCGCGCGGGGGTGCCGATCGACCTGCTGCCGCGTGAATTCCGTCTGCTGGAATATCTCATGCGGCGTCCCAATCAGGTGCTGACGCGCAACATGCTGCTGGAAGATGTGTGGAATTACCGCTTCATCCCGCAGACCAACCTTGTGGATGTCCATATCGGCAAGCTGCGCCGCAAGATTGACGAAAGCGGCAAGCCCGCCCTGATCCAGAGCATCCGTGGCGCGGGGTTCATGCTGCGTGTTCCGTAACGAACTGTTCCGGACCGCCACTTTCCGCCTGACGCTGGCGGTGGTCGCGGCCATGATCGGATCGGCGGCTTTGCAGTTCTTTTTCGGCTACAGCCAGGCCAGCGTGTTCGAGGCCCGGCGTTCCGACATGCTCCTGCTGCGTGAAGCCAGCATCCTGCAACGCGAAACCCCGCAGGAACTCGAACAGCAGGTACGCGACCGCGCGACCGACGACCTGCGCATCCTGCTCAATGTCACCACGCTGTTCGACAGCCAGCAGCATTATATCGTGGGCGACCTGCATAACTGGCCCGCCGATCTGGTGGCGGACGGGCATGTCCATGTCATTACCCCCGAAGCAACGGGCGGCGGCTCATCCACCGTATTGCGGATGGTTGCGGTGAAGGTGCCGGGGGAGCGGTATCTGGTTCTGGGGCGCAGCCGGCACATGCGTACCGAACTGCGGCTCATGATGCGGCATTCCATGCTGGTGTCGATCGTGCCGACCGTGCTGTTCGCACTCATGACCGGCATCGTGCTGAGCCATCGCGCCCTGTCCCGCGTCAAGGACATGCACGAGGCGATCGACCGCATCATGGAAGGCGACCTGCATGAACGCCTGCCCGCGGGTAAGCAGAATGACGATCTCCAGCGTCTTGCGGGCAGCGTCAACCGCATGCTCGACCGGCTGGAACAGCTCCTTGATGAAATACGCGACGTGGGCAACGACATCGCCCACGACCTGCGTACGCCGCTGGCGCGTGTGCGGGCGCGCCTTGACCGTGCGCTGAACGCCGACCATTCGGCGGAAGCGCTGCGCAATGTCATTTCCCATACCATCGATGATCTGGACCAGTCATTCGCCATCATCACCGCCCTGCTGCGCATAGGCGAGATCGAGAACGGCCGCCGACGGGCGGGTTTCGGCACGGTGGACCTTGAATCGCTGGTGGCGGATATCATCGATCTGTACGAACCGATTGCCGAGACCAAGGGGATCGCCCTGTCCCATGTTACGGGTGATGATCCCCCCATTCATGTACTGGGTGATCGGGACCTGCTGATCGAGGTTCTGGCCAACCTTGTGGACAACGCCATCAAATTCACGCCCGAAGGGGGGCGGGTGGAAATCCGCACCCGCATGAATGATGGCTGCGCCATGCTCCAGATCGCCGATACGGGCATCGGCATTCCCGCCGGCGAACGCAGGGCGGTCACGGGGCGCTTCTACCGGTCCGATAAAAGCCGTCACATTCCCGGCAGCGGGCTGGGGCTGAGCCTTGTATCCGCGATTCTGGCGCTGCATCACGCGCGGCTCGATATCCTGCAGTCGCGGGTGCATGACAGTCTGCCCGGGGCAACCATGAACATCGTTTTTCCGCCATCCGGGGTTGTGCAGCCCGGAAACTAAATTGAAATTTCATTTGCCACCTGACGCTCCCTCATTAACACCGGAAGGACAGACGGGGAGACGAGACATGCATGAACACCACCTGTCCCGTGCGAAGGCGGCATGCGACATGCGCCTTGCTACGTGGCGTAGACCGCCACAGTGGAGGGTAACTGGCCGCGCATGAACGGTATTGTCGTTACCGCGCTCAAGCGGCCATATACTTTCGTAGTTCTCTCCATCCTGATTGTCGTGTTCGGTGTGCGGGGCCTCCTGCGCACGCCAACGGACGTGTTCCCCAGCATCAATATTCCCGTGGTCGCGATCTGCTGGACCTATACCGGCCTCATGCCGGAAGATATGTCCGGGCGCGTGGTGTACTATTACGAGCGCGCACTGACCGCCACGGTGAACAACATCGAACATATCGAAAGCCAGTCCTATTACGGACGTGGCATCGTGAAGGTGTTCTTCCAGCCCGGCACCGATACCGCCGTGGCGCAGACGCAGATCACCGCCGTTTCCCAGACTGTCATCAAGCAGATGCCCGCAGGCATGACGCCCCCCCTTGTACTCACGTACAACGCGTCTTCCGTGCCGGTGCTGACGCTGCAGGTTTCATCCGATTCCATGACGGCGTCGGAAATTTACGACATGTCCTCCAACCTGATCCGCCCGGCGCTGGTATCGGTTGCGGGGGCGGCCATTCCCAATCCCTATGGCGGCCAGCCGGGCAACATCATGGTCGATCTGGACCAGAGCAAGCTGCTGGCCCACAAGCTGTCCGCCACGGATATCGGTAACGCGCTGGGCAAGCAGAACATCGTGCTGCCCGCCGGTGACCAGCAGATCGGCGCGTTCGACTGGATGGTCCAGACCAATGCCTCGCCCGAGGAGATAGACACCTTCAACAACATGCCCATCAAGCAGGAGGGCAATTCCGTCGTCTACCTGCGCGACGTGGCATGGGTGCATGCGGGGGGACCGCCACAGACCAACATGGTGCTGGTCAAGGGGCATCAGGCGGTGCTGATCGTCATCATGAAAAGTGGTGATGCGTCCACCCTGTCCGTTGTCAGCGGGATCAAGCAGCTTCTGCCCTCCATCGTCAGGACGCTGCCGCCGGGGGTCGACATCACCGTGCTGGGCGATGCCTCCACCTTCGTGAAGGAGGCGGTGCGCGACGTGGTGCAGGAAATGGGCACCGCCGCCATGCTGACCAGTCTTGTGGTGCTGTTGTTCCTTGGTTCGTGGCGATCGACTGTCATCATTGCAACGTCCATCCCGCTGGCCATGCTGTGCTCGGTCATCGGGCTGGGGGCGGCGGGGCAGACCATCAACGTCATGACGCTGGGCGGTCTGGCGCTGGCGGTGGGTATCCTCGTCGATGATGCCACCGTCATGATCGAGAACATCGACGCACATCTGGAAATGGAAAAGGATCTGGAAACCGCCATTATCGATGCGGCCAACCAGATCGTCATTCCCACCTTCGTCTCGACATTATGTATCTGTATCGTGTGGATGCCGCTGTTCCAGCTTACCGGTGTGGCAGGCTGGCTGTTCATGCCCATGGCGGAAGCCATCATCTTCGCCATGATCGCATCCTTCATCCTGTCGCGTACGCTGGTGCCGACCATGGCCAAATACATGCTGGCGGCGCAGGTCGCGGCCCATGCCAGAGCAAAGGCGGAGGGTGGCCATCAGGAACCGCGCAATGTCTTTGGCCGCTTCCAGCAGGGGTTCGAGCGCCGCTTCGTCATCTTCCGTAACAACTACCGTGGGCTGCTTGAACATCTGGTGACCATTCGCGGGCGTTTCGTCCCGATATTTGCCCTGTCCGCCTTCTGTTCGCTGGGTCTGCTGGTTTTCGCGGGACAGGATTTCTTCCCCGAAATCAACTCCAACGCGCTGGCGATCCATATGCGCGCGCCCATGGGCACCAAGATTGCCGAAGCGGGCAAGATCGCGATGCTGGTGAATGACGAGATCGAACGCCTGCTGCCCAATCAGGTCGAAGGCATCGTCAATAACTGCGGCCTGCCGTTCAGTCCGCTCAATCAGGCGTTCATTCCCACGCCCACCGTTGGCGCGCAGGACTGCGATCTGACGGTTACGCTGAAGAATGATGAAGCGCCGGTGGCGGAGTTCCGTGGCATCCTGCGCAAGGGGCTGGCGGAGAAATTCCCCGGCACCGAAATCACCTTCATGCCAGCCGATCTGACCGCCAAGATCCTGAACTTCGGGCTGCCCGCGCCGCTTGATGTGCAGGTATCGGGGCGCAACCTGTATGGCAATTTCGATTTTGCCGAAAAACTGGCCGAAAAGCTGCGGCACGTCACCGGCATTGCCGATGTGTCGGTGCAGGAACCGCTGAATACGCCGACCCTGCGCGTCAATGCCCGCCGGACCTACGCGCTGGGCACCGGCCTGACCGAAGCGGACGTGGCGAACAACGCGCTGGCCGTGCTGTCGGGCAGCGGGCAGGTGGCGCCGACCTACTGGCTGGACCCCAAGACGGGCGTTTCGCATCTGGTCGATATCCAGACGCCGCTGCAGTTCCTGCAGACCCTGAACGATCTTGAAACCATCCCTATCGACAAGGGGGATGGCAACCCGTCCGACAAGGCGCCGCAGATACTCGGTGGCCTGAGCCAGATCGTGCAGACGGGCACGCCGGGCGAGGTTTCGCACTACAACATCATGCCGGTGTTCAACATCTATGCCTCGAACGAGGGACTGGACCTTGGTGCGGTCTCCCGTGAGGTCAACCGCGTGGTGGCAGAGGCCAGTAAGGACCTGCCCGCAGGCTCAAGCCTGAGCGTGCGTGGTCAGGCTTCCACCATGAACGGGGCGTATGTCCAGCTTATCGGCGGTCTCGCGATGTCGATCCTGCTGGTGTACCTGATCATCGTGGTGAACTTCCAGTCGTGGATGGACCCGTTCATCATCATTACGGCCCTGCCCGGTGCGCTGGCGGGTATCGCATGGAGCCTGTTCCTGACGCACACGACCCTGTCGGTTCCGGCGCTGACGGGGGCGATCATGTGCATGGGCACGGCCACGGCCAACTCCATCCTTGTCGTCTCCTTTGCGCGGGAACGGATGGATGTGCATGGCGATGCCGTCCGTGCCGCGATCGAAGCCGGTTATGAACGTATCCGTCCCGTCCTGATGACGGCGTCGGCCATGATTATCGGCATGCTGCCCATGTCGCTGAGCAATTCGCAGAACGCGCCGCTGGGTCGTGCGGTGATGGGGGGGCTGCTTGTCGCAACCTGCGCCACGCTGCTGTTCGTGCCCTGCGTGTTCGCCCTGATCCATTCCAGAAAGTCCAAGAAGGCCGCCGTCGGCGAAGGAGAGCACGCATGACCGCCACAGGGGAAAACCACACGCCGCACAGGTCCGGGCGTGGGCGGCTGTACGCCACTGTGGGCGGGATCGTGCTGGCCGCGGTTGTTATCGGCGGCATTGTGGAACGCCGCATCCATGTCTCCCACCTGAAAGCCGCGACACAGGACGCGGCCATTCCCCGCGTGCAGATCATCCTGCCGCAGAAAGGCCCCAAGACCCGCACGCTGGACCTGCCGGGCAATATTTCCGCATGGTACCAGGCGCCGATCTATGCGCAGGTCTCGGGCTACGTGCAGATGTGGTACAAGGATATTGGCGCCAAGGTGAAGGCGGGCGAGATTCTGGCCACCATCGACACGCCGGGACTGGATGCGCAGTATGCGGCGTCCAAGGCGAATTTTGACGTGGCCATGGCGCGCTACAGGCTGGCGCAGATCACGGCCCGGCGCTGGCGGGCGCTGCAGGGCACGCAGGCCGTGTCGCAGCAGGAAGTGGACGTGCAGGCCGCCAATGCCGAAGTCAATCAGGCGGAGGTGGAAGCCGCCCGGCATGAGGTCTCGCGCTATGCCGCCCTGATCGGGTTCAAGCAGCTTGTGGCGCCGTTCGACGGGGTGGTTACGTCCCGTCTGGCTGACGTGGGCGATTACGTGAACGCGGGCGGGGGCGATGTCTCCTCACGCGGGACGGCGACCGAACTGTTCAGCGTGGCCGACGTGCACCGGATGCGTATTTTCGTATCCATCCCGCAGGACTATGCGGACATCATCAGCCCCAAGCTGACGGGCGACGTGTCGGTGCCGCAGTATCCGGGCAAGGTGTTCCGGGCCAAGTTCCTTGCAACCGCACGTGCGTTCAACTCCGGCACCCGCACCGTGACCACGGAACTGGTTGTCGATAACGACAAGCGGGAACTGTGGCCCGATTCCTATGCCAATGTACATTTTGTCGCACCCGGTGACCCCGATATTCTGATAATTCCCGAAGGCGCGCTTGTATTCCGTGCGCAGGGTATGCAGGTGGCGATTGTGGATGACGATAACCGCATACGCCTGCGCAATGTAACGGTTGGCACCAACCTGGGGACGAAGGTGCAGGTTCTGGCGGGTATCGGCCCGAAGGACCGGATTGTGAACAACCCGTCCGCAGGTTTGCTGGAAGGCCAGAAGGTCTATCTGGTCGGCGCGACGACGGGGTACAATGACGCCGGGGCCACGGCATCCCCCGGAGTCGACAAGGGAGATGACGTGCGGGCCATGCCAGCGGGTGACAGTAACGCAAGCGATACCGGGGTGCGGCAATGATGGGAGCGCCGCCCAGCCGGTTCCGCCATGTCCTTTCGCGCCATATGCTCTCACTTGCCGGTTGCGCCGCCCTGGCGGGCGGTCTGGGCGGCTGTGTGGACCTTGCTCCCAAATATCGCCAGCAGCATTACATGCTGCCCGATAACTGGAAGGGCGACGGGGTTGTGCAGTACGGCAACCCGCAGGATGGCGTATCGCGCGGGGACTGGTGGCAGGTCTTTCACGACCCCACCCTTGATGAGCTGGAAGAACGTGCAAGCCGCCTGAACCCGGACCTGCAGGCCGATGCGGAAGCCTTCACGCAGGCACGCGACATCGTGGCGGAAGCGCAGTCCAATCTGTACCCCCAGATCAGCGGGGCGGCTTCAGCCTCACAGAATCAGGCGTCCAGCCACAGGCTGTGGCGTGGTGCGGGTTCGCAGGGGCCGATCTACATGTCGTCGGAGCAGTATAGTGCTTCCGCGCGATGGGAGCCGGATTTCTGGTCCGGCATCCGCAACCGCAGGCGTGTGCAGCAGCGTCTGGCGCAGGCGGCGGCGGCTGACTTCGCCGTGGCGCGTCTGAGCATCCAGTCCGAACTGGCCAATGACTATATGCAGTTGCGCGGCATGGACGCGCAGCATGCGGTCTATCTCGACTCGATCCGTTATTACCAGACCGCGGTGCAGATCACGAAAATGCGGCAGGCGGGGGCTATCGCCGCGGGAATCGATGTCTCGCGCGCGCAGACCCAGCTTTCGTCCACGCAGGCGGCGGATACGGACCTTCAGGCCCGCCGGGCGGTGATGGAACATGCGATTGCCATTCTGGCCAATGTGGCGCCGTCCGATTTCCATATCACGCCCCGTTCCCAGATCAGCTTCCCCAAGGTGCCCGCCCCGGTGGGCATTCCCGCCACCCTGCTGGAGCGCAGGCCCGACATCGCCAGCGCCGAGCGGCATATGGCGGCGGCCAACCGCGCCATCGGTGTCTCGCGCGCGGCGTTCTATCCGCATGTAACCTTCAGTGCGACTGCCGGTTTCATGGATAACGGCTTCACGCTCGATAAATTCGCCAACGGCATGTACAACTATGCCGCGCAGGCTGTCCTGCCCCTGTTCCAGGGCGGACTGCGGCGCGCGGAACTGCAACGCAACTGGTCGCAGTACCGGCAGGCGGAAGACCAGTACCGCGCCACTGTGCTGGCAGCCTTCAAGGACGTGGAGGACGGGCTGAGCCTGACCCATGGCCTTGATACGGAGGCCACGCAGCAGGCTGAGGCGGTGCAGGCCGCCATGCGCACGCAGAACATGACCATGCAGCTTTATACGGGCGGCCTGACCAATTATCTGGACGTGGTGGTGGCGCAGGTCGCGGCCCTTCAGGCCCGTATTGCCGAAGTGCAGGTGGAAACCCGCTACATGCAGGCGCAGGTGGAGCTTATCCGCGCGCTTGGCGGTGGGTGGACCACGGCGGAACTGCCCAATAACCGGCAGATCCGTCCGTTCTCTCCGCTACAGTATACGCATCTGCGCACGCCCAAGGCCGTCAAGGGCGTCAATGTCGATAACGGGCCTGAATCCTACGACCTCTCAGGCAAGGGATTTCAGGACGGGGACTTGACAGGCACACCTAAACAGCGGTAGGTGCGCGCCTCTTATCGGAACGCGGGAGGTCACCCCCATCATACCTTCAGGGTAGGGGGTGGCCACCAGAACCGCGGTCCGGGTGAAACAGTCAGGAGCCCCGGATATGGCCAAAAAAATCGTTGGCTACATCAAGCTGCAAATCCCCGCCGGCAAGGCGAATCCGTCCCCGCCGGTTGGTCCGGCACTGGGTCAGCGCGGCCTGAACATCATGCAGTTCTGCAAGGAGTTCAACGCGAAGACACAGGGTCTCGAACCCGGTATGCCGATTCCCGTCGTCATCACCGCGTATGCCGACCGTACGTTCAGCTTCATCACCAAGACGCCGCCGAACACCTACTTCCTCATGAAGGCTGCCAAGATTTCCAAGGGCAGCTCCACCGTGGGCAAGGCTGCCACCGTTGGCAAGGTGACGATCGCGCAGCTGCGCGAGATTGCCGAGACGAAGCAGAAAGACATGAACGCCAACGATATCGACGGCGCCGTGCGCATGCTGGCGGGTTCCGCCCGCTCCATGGGCATCGACGTGGTGGAGGGCTGATAGAATGGCAAAGAACAAGCGTCTGACCGCAGCCCGCGCCGCAGTCGATAATGCCAAGCAGTATGGTCTTGATGAGGCGATCGCCCTGGTCAAGAACAATGCCAAGGCAAAGTTTGACGAAACGGTCGAAATCTCCATGAACCTGGGCATCGACCCGCGTCATGCCGACCAGATGGTCCGTGGCCTGCTGTCCCTGCCCAACGGCACGGGCAAGACCCTGCGCGTTGGCGTGTTCGCCCGCGGCCCGAAGGCCGAGGAAGCGAAGGCCGCCGGTGCCGACGTGGTTGGTGCCGAAGATCTGGCCGAAAAGGTGCAGGCTGGCGAAATCGCTTTCGACCGCTGCATCGCGACCCCCGACATGATGGCCCTCGTTGGCCGTCTGGGTAAGATCCTTGGCCCGCGTGGCCTGATGCCCAACCCCAAGCTGGGCACCGTGACCATGGACGTTAAGGGTGCGGTTTCCGCAGCCAAGTCCGGTCAGGTCGAATACCGCGCGGAAAAGGCCGGTATCGTGCATGCCGGTGTTGGCAAGGCGTCGTTCGACGGCTCCAAGCTGGCTGAAAACATCCGTGCGTTCGTGGACGCCGTCCAGAAGGCCCGTCCGACGGGTGCGAAGGGCACGTATGTCAAGAAGATCGCCCTGTCCTCCACCATGGGACCGGGTGTTACGGTTGATGTCTCCGCCTTCACGGCGGGCTGACACCAGCTTCCGAATGACCCTGCCCTGCAAGGGGTAGGGGACAGGAGATGGCGGTCCGCCGCCATTTTCCGAACCTGTCCATGACCGGATGTGGCGAAAGCCTTGATTGCCCGCAGGGGCTGCAACCGGGAGACGGGGATGCCGGATCGGGGCGAAAGCCCGCACTGGTTGTTCCGTTAAAAAAGGACAGGCGAACCGGGATGCAAGCGGCCTGCCGCAACATCCCAAGGGTAAACCCTATCTGCCGGTTTTGCCGGCGGATGATGATGGAGACGGGATTTGGACCGTACGGAGAAGCGGGAGTTTGTTGCCTCCCTCGCAGCCGTGTTCGCGAAGACGTCCATGGTCATCGTCACCCGTAATGACGGGCTGACTGTGGCTGATGTGACGGAACTTCGGCGTCGCGTGCGTGCGGCTGGAGCTACACACAAGGTCGCGAAGAACCGGCTGACCTCTCTCGCCCTGGCAGGGACCCAGTTCGAAGGCATCAAGCCGCTGCTGAAGGGGCCGACCGCGTTGTCGTGGGCGGATGAACCCGTATCAATGGCGAAGGTGCTGGTCGAGTTCGCCAAAACCAATGACAAGCTTGTTCTGCTCGGCGGATCGCTTGGTGCCCAGACGCTCGATGTCGCGAGTATCAAGGCCCTGGCGGAACTGCCGTCCCTGGATGTTCTGCGTGCGCAGCTGGTGGGGCTTATCTCCACGCCGGCAACCCGCATCGCAGGCGTGCTCCAGGCGCCGGCCGGACAGCTTGCACGGGTTTTTGGTGCCTATGCCAAGACGGGCGAAGCAGCCTGAGACCCAATGGCCCGGCCCGCCGGGTTATCAACAAAACGGCATTTTTCCGAAAAAACGGGATTGTGCTGTGTCAACCAGTGTATAAATTAGGAAGACCGAATTATGGCCGATCTGAACAAGATTGTTGAAGACCTGTCCGCTCTGACCGTTCTGGAAGCGGCTGAGCTGTCCAAGCTGCTGGAAGAGAAGTGGGGCGTTTCCGCTGCCGCTCCGGTAGCCGTTGCTGCTGCTCCGGGTGCGGCTGCTGCTGCTCCGGCAGAAGAAAAGACGGAATTTGACGTTGTCCTGACCAAGGCCGGCGACAAGAAGATCAACGTGATCAAGGAAATCCGTGCGATCACGGGTCTGGGCCTGAAGGAAGCCAAGGATCTGGTCGAGGGCGCGCCCAAGACCATCAAGGAAGGCGCCAGCAAGGATGAAGCCGAAAAGATCAAGAAGACCCTTGAAGACAACGGCGCTTCCGTCGAAATTAAATAAGTTGGCCTATCTGGACGCGTCGTTCGCGGCGCAACCGGGCTGAGTTATTCAGGTGAGGGTGGAAACCGGCTGGTTTCCGCCCCCTTGGCCGTTACAGGCGCCCTGGCCGCAAGGCTTCGGGCGCCTTTGGTGGTAGATAGGGTTGGTCCGGGCGCAGGTCCGGCTGATCCGCCAAAGATTTTCAAGGGCCGCGCAGTCCGCGTGACATTCGTGTCACCACCGTGCGGACCTGTGTGGATGGGGGCTGGATAGGCGATGAACGCGATTACAAAATCGTTCACGGGACGCAAACGCATCCGCAAGAGCTTCGGGCATATACCCGAGGTGGCTCCGATGCCCAATCTGATCGACGTGCAGCGGGCTAGCTACGAGACGTTCCTCCAGATGAACGTGGCGCCCGACAGCCGGACATCGACGGGCCTGCAGGAAGTGTTCCGTTCCGTCTTTCCGATCAATGATTTCGCTGGGCGCGGGCGGCTGGAATTTGTCAGCTACGAACTGGAAGAGCCGAAATACGACGTTGAGGAATGCATCCAGCGTGGCCTGACCTTCGCCGCACCGCTGAAGGTTATCCTGCGCCTGATCGTATGGGACGTGGATGAGGATACCGGGTCACGTTCGATCCGCGATATCAAGGAGCAGCCGGTCTATATGGGCGACATGCCGCTCATGACCGACAACGGCACCTTCGTCATCAACGGGACCGAGCGCGTCATCGTCAGCCAGATGCACCGCAGCCCCGGCGTGTTCTTCGATCACGACAAGGGCAAGACCCATTCGTCGGGCAAGTTCCTGTTCGCGGCCCGTGTCATCCCCTATCGCGGATCGTGGCTTGACTTCGAATTCGACAGCAAGGACCTGATCTACGTCCGCATCGACCGCAAGCGTAAGCTGCCGGTCACCACGCTGCTGTACGCGCTGGAAGGTGCCACGTCCGCTGCCGCACGTGCCACTAAGGCCGCCGAGGGCGGTGACGTGGAAGCTATGGAAATCCAGGGCATGGACCCTGACGAAATCCTTGGCTACTTCTACGGCAAGGTCGAGTTCAACAAGACCCCGAAGGGCTGGGCCCGTCGTTTTGACGCGGAAGCCTTCCGTGGGCAGAAGCTGCTTGAGCCGCTGATCGACGCCCAGACGGGTGAGGAAGTTGCCCCCGCCGATGCGAAGCTGACGGCCCGCATGGTGCGCAAGATCGCGGAAACCACCAAGGAAGTGCTGGTTGGTCCCGCTGGCCTGATCGGTCGCTTCATCGCGTCCGACATGGTCAACGAGAACACGGGCGAGATCTATGCCGAAGCCGGCGAGGAACTGACCGAGCAGAAGCTTGAGGAACTCGATGCCGAGGGCCTGACCACCCTGACCACGCTGGCGATCGACGCCACGAATGGTCCGTGGATCCGTAACACGCTGGCCGTGGACAAGAACGCCTCGCGTGAGGAAGCGCTGACCGACATCTATCGCGTCATGCGCCCCGGTGAGCCGCCCACGCCCGAAACGGCGGAAGCCATGTTCTCCGGCCTGTTCTTCGATCCTGACCGTTATGATCTGTCCGCCGTCGGTCGCGTGAAGATGAACATGCGCCTTGGCGTTGACGTGCCCGATACGGTGCGCGTGCTGCGCAAGGAAGACATCCTGCGCACCGTCAAGATCATGTGCGAACTGAAAGATGGCCGCGGCGCGATCGACGATATCGACAATCTCGGTAACCGTCGTGTCCGCTCCGTCGGCGAACTGATGGAAAATCAGTACCGCGTTGGCCTGCTGCGCATGGAGCGCGCCATCCGCGAACGTATGGGTTCGGTCGATATCGATACGGTCATGCCGCATGACCTGATCAACGCCAAGCCGGCTGCTGCTGCGGTGCGTGAATTCTTCGGTTCCTCGCAGCTCAGCCAGTTCATGGACCAGACTAACCCGCTGTCGGAAGTGACCCATAAGCGCCGTCTTTCGGCACTTGGCCCGGGCGGTCTGACACGTGAACGTGCAGGGTTCGAAGTCCGTGACGTGCATCCGACCCACTACGGCCGTATCTGCCCGATCGAGACGCCGGAAGGCCCGAACATCGGCCTGATCAATTCGCTGGCCACATACGCGAAGGTCAACAAGTACGGGTTCATCGAAACCCCGTACCGCATGGTCGAAAACGGCGTTCTTCAGGATGGCTGGAAATATCTTTCCGCCATGGAAGAAGAAAAGCTTGTCGTGGCTCAGGCCGATGCGAAGCAGGACGCGCAGGGCAACCTGACGGACGATCTGGTTTCGGTGCGTCGTGGCGGTGACTTCCGCCAGGTACCGCCGACCGATGTCACCGCCTGTGACGTGTCCCCCCGCCAGCTCGTCTCGGTCGCTGCCGCGCTCATTCCGTTCCTTGAGAACGATGACGCCAACCGTGCACTGATGGGCTCGAACATGCAGCGTCAGGCCGTGCCGCTGGTGCGTTCCGACGCGCCGCTGGTCGGCACGGGCATGGAAGCGGCCGTGGCCCATGATTCGGGTGCCGCGATCGTGGCGCGCCGTCATGGTGTGGTGGATCAGATCGACGGTGCGCGTATCGTTGTACGCGCCACTGACGATGCTGGTGCAACGCAGGGCGTCGACATCTATCGCCTGCGCAAATACATGCGCTCCAACCAGTCGACCTGCATCAACCAGCGTCCGCTGGTCCGGGTTGGCGATCAGGTGCGTGCGGGCGAGATTATCGCCGACGGTCCGTCCACGGAACTGGGTGAACTGGCGCTGGGCCGTAACGTGCTTGTCGCGTTCATGCCTTGGAACGGTTACAACTTTGAAGATTCGATCCTGATTTCCGAACGGATCGCGCGTGATGACGTGTTTACCTCGATCCATATCGAGGAATTCGAAGTCATGGCCCGTGACACGAAGCTGGGTCAGGAAGAAATCACCCGCGACATTCCGAATGTCGGTGAGGAAGCGCTGCGCAACCTCGACGAAGCCGGTATCGTCTATGTGGGCGCGGAAGTGAATCCGGGCGATATCCTGATCGGCAAGGTCACGCCGAAGGGCGAAAGCCCGATGACGCCGGAAGAAAAACTCCTGCGCGCCATCTTCGGTGAAAAGGCTTCCGACGTTCGTGATACCTCGCTCAAGCTGCCGCCGGGCACGTCGGGCACCATTGTCGATGTCCGCGTGTTCTCGCGTCGTGGCGTGGACAAGGACGAGCGCGCGATGGCCATCGAGCGCGCCGAGATCGAACGCCTCGCCAAGGACCGTGACGACGAACGCGCGATTCAGGAACGTTCCTTCTACAACCGTCTGCGCGAGCACCTGATCGGCCAGACGGCGGGCACCGGTTTCAAGGGTATCCGTTCGGGCACGGTCATCACGGATGAAGTTCTGTCCGAACATCCGCGCGGTGCATGGCGCAACGTGACCGTCATGTCCGACGAGGTCATGGCGGAGCTGGAAACCCTGCGGCGTGAATTTGACGCGGCGGTGGCCAAGATCCAGGCGCGTTTTGACAACAAGGTCGAAAAGCTCCAGCGCGGTGATGAGCTGCCGCCGGGCGTGATGAAGATGGTCAAGGTCTTCGTTGCGGTGAAGCGCAAGCTTCAGCCGGGTGACAAGATGGCCGGTCGTCACGGCAACAAGGGTGTTGTCTCCCGTGTGGTCCCGGTCGAGGATATGCCGTTCCTTGAGGATGGCACTTCGGTCGATCTGGTGCTGAACCCGCTGGGCGTGCCTTCGCGCATGAATGTCGGGCAGATTCTGGAAACGCATCTGGGCTGGGCCTGCGCCAATATCGGTCGTCAGATCGGCCAGCTTGCCGATGATTACCAGCGCAAGGGTGAAAAGCGACAGGAACTGCTGGAAGAACTGAAGTCTGTCTATGGCGACAAGGTCTATGATGACCAGATCGGCGACATGACGGATGCCCAGTTGCTGGAACTGTGCGGTAACCTGCGCAAGGGCGTGCCGATCGCAACCCCGGTATTCGATGGCGCGTCCATTCCGGATATCGAAGCGATGCTGACCAAGGCGGGTGTGGACAAGTCCGGCCAGTCGCAGTTGATCGACGGTCGTACGGGTGAACCGTTCGAGCGTAAGACCACGGTCGGTTACATCTACATGCTGAAGCTGCATCACCTTGTTGATGACAAGATCCATGCACGCTCCATCGGTCCGTATTCGCTGGTCACCCAGCAGCCACTGGGCGGTAAGGCGCAGTTCGGTGGGCAGCGCTTCGGTGAAATGGAAGTGTGGGCGCTGGAAGCTTACGGCGCCGCCTACACACTGCAGGAAATGCTGACGGTCAAATCGGATGACGTGTCAGGTCGCACCAAGGTGTATGAGGCGATCGTGCGTGAGCAGGACGACTTCGAAGCCGGCATCCCGGAAAGCTTTAACGTCCTGATCAAGGAACTGAAGTCCCTTGGCCTGAATGTTGACCTTGAACAGAGCGGCTCCTGATCCGGCCTTTACGGTCCACGTCAGTCCATACGTTTTTATTTCAGGAGTGGAGGCAGGTAACGCGCCTGCTTCCGCTTCATTCCCTCAGGGGGTTTGCGGCGCATGAATGAACTCATGAAGATCCTTGGTCAGGGCGGCCAGGCCATGACCTTCGACCAGATCAAGATCCAGCTGGCCTCGGCCGAGCAGATCCGTTCGTGGTCGTACGGCGAGATCAAGAAGCCCGAGACCATCAATTACCGGACATTCAAGCCGGAACGTGATGGCCTGTTCTGCGCGCGGATATTCGGTCCGATCAAGGATTACGAATGCCTGTGCGGCAAATACAAGCGGATGAAGTTCCGCGGTATCATCTGTGAAAAGTGCGGCGTTGAAGTCACGCTGGCCAAGGTCCGCCGCGAGCGGATGGGCCATATCGAACTTGCCAGCCCGGTAGCCCATATCTGGTTTCTCAAGTCGCTGCCCAGCCGTATCGGCCTGATGGTCGACATGACGCTGAAGGATCTGGAAAAGATCCTGTATTTCGAAAGCTATGTGGTTCTGGAACCCGGCACGTCGCCGCTTAAGCAGTACAGCCTGCTGACGGAAGACCAGTACCTTGATGTCATGGACGAGCATGGCGACGAGGGGATTGAGGTCGGGATCGGTGCCGAGGCGATCAAGAAGATCCTCGAACGCATCGACTGCAAGCAGGAAAAGGAAGAACTGCGGCAGGAACTGAAGGATTCCACGTCCGAGGCCAAGCGCAAGAAGCTGGTCAAGCGCCTGAAGCTGGTCGAAGCCTTTGCCGACAGCGAATCACGCCCGGAATGGATGATTCTGGATCTGGTGCCGGTGATCCCGCCCGAACTGCGCCCGCTGGTGCCGCTCGATGGTGGCCGTTTCGCTACATCCGACCTGAACGACCTGTACCGTCGTGTCATCAACCGTAACAACCGTCTCAAGCGGCTGATCGAACTGCGTGCGCCGGACATTATTGTCCGTAACGAAAAGCGCATGCTGCAGGAATCGGTCGATGCGCTGTTTGATAACGGTCGTCGTGGCCGTGCGATCACCGGTGCGAACAAGCGCCCGCTGAAGTCGCTGTCCGATATGCTCAAGGGCAAGCAGGGTCGTTTCCGTCAGAACCTGCTGGGCAAGCGCGTCGATTACTCTGGCCGTTCGGTCATCGTGGTCGGCCCCGAACTGAAGCTGCACCAGTGCGGCCTGCCCAAGAAGATGGCGCTGGAACTGTTCAAGCCGTTCATCTATTCCAAGCTGGAAAAATACGGTCACGCCACCACCATCAAGGCCGCCAAGCGGATGGTGGAAAAGGAACGTCCCGAAGTCTGGGATATCCTTGAAGAGGTGATCCGTGAGCATCCCGTCATGCTCAACCGCGCGCCCACGCTGCACCGTCTGGGCATTCAGGCGTTCGAGCCGGTTCTGATTGAAGGCAAGGCGATCCAGCTTCATCCGCTGGTCTGCACCGCCTTCAACGCGGACTTCGACGGTGACCAGATGGCCGTGCACGTGCCGCTGAGCCTTGAGGCGCAGCTTGAAGCCCGCGTGCTGATGATGTCGACAAACAACATCCTCAGCCCGGCCAACGGCAAGCCCATCATCGTGCCGTCGCAGGATATCGTGCTGGGGCTGTACTATCTCAGCCTGGAAACGCCCGAGTTCCGTGCGACGCCCGACCAGAACAGCTATGACGACAAGGGTCAGGTCACGGTCACGGGTGCGCCGTCCTTCTCCAGCGTTGGTGAAGTCGAATATGCACTCAGCACCGGCGCCGTGAAGCTACATGACAAGATCCGTGCGCGGATCGAGAATGTCGATGCGGAAGGCAGGCTGTCGCGTGAGACCGTGGTGACGACACCGGGTCGTATGCTGGTGGGCCAGATCCTGCCGCGTAACGCCGCGCTGCCGTTCTCGCTGATCAACCGTCAGCTGACCAAGAAGATCGTATCGGACGTGATCGATGCGGTTTACCGTCACTGCGGCCAGAAGGAATGCGTGATCTTCTGTGACCGCCTGATGGGCCTTGGTTTCCGTCACGCCGCGCGTTCGGGCATTTCCTTCGGTAAGGACGACATGATCGTTCCCGCCGAAAAGAAGGGCCTGGTCGACCGCACCGCCGCCGAGGTGAAGGAGTTCGAACAGCAGTATCAGGATGGTCTGATCACTGCGGGCGAACGCTACAATAAGGTGGTGGACGCCTGGTCGCGCTGCACGGACGAAGTGCAGGCCGCGATGATGAAGGAGATCTCCAAGCAGGAGATCGGCAAGCCCACCAACTCGGTGTGGATGATGAGCCACTCCGGTGCCCGTGGGTCGCCAGCGCAGATGAAGCAGCTTGCCGGCATGCGTGGCCTGATGGCCAAGCCGTCCGGTGAGATTATCGAACAGCCGATTATCGCCAACTTCAAGGAAGGCCTGTCGGTTCTCGATTACTTCACCTCCAGCCATGGTGCCCGTAAGGGTCTGGCCGATACCGCGCTCAAGACGGCGAACTCGGGTTACCTGACCCGCCGTCTGGTTGACGTGGCGCAGGACAGCATCATCGTCGAGGAAGATTGCGGCACCGAACGCGGCCTGACCGTGCGTGCGGTCATGGATGGCGGTGAGGTGATCGCCTCCCTGTCCGAGCGTATGCTGGGCCGCACGCTGGCGGCTGATGTGCTTGATCCGGCCACCGGCAAGGTCCTGTTCCCGCGCAATACGCTGATCGAGGAAGCTCAGGCCGAACTGATCGAGAAGGCTGGCGTCGAAAGCCTGCTGATCCGCTCGGTGCTCACCTGTGACAGCCGGGTTGGCGTATGCGGTCACTGCTATGGCCGTGACCTCGCACGTGGCACGCCGGTCAATATCGGTGAGGCCGTGGGCGTGATCGCAGCCCAGTCCATCGGTGAGCCGGGCACCCAGCTTACCATGCGTACCTTCCATATTGGTGGCGCGGCCCAGCGTGGTGCCGAGCAGTCGATGGTGGAAGCCTCGCGCGATGGCAAGGTGACGATCCGCAACAAGAACGTTGTGCAGAACAGCCAGAACGTGCCCATCGTCATGTCGCGTAACTGCGAAATCCTGCTGACGGATGACCGTGGAACCGAGCGTGCCCGCTACCGTGTGCCGTATGGTGCGCGCCTGCTGGTCGAGGACGGTGCCGATGTGACGCGTGGCCAGAAGATGGCCGAGTGGGATCCGTACACCCTGCCGATCATCACCGAGCAGCCTGGTAAGGTTGAATATCTCGACCTGATCGACTCCATCACGCTGGTTGAGCGGATGGATGAAGTCACCGGCCTGACATCCAAGGTGGTCGTGGACTACAAGCAGGCTTCCAAGGGAATCGACCTGCGTCCGCGCCTGCAGCTGAAGGATGCGAAGGGCGATGTGGTGAAGCTGGCCAACGGCAACGACGCCCGCTACTTCCTGTCCCCGGATTCGCTGCTGTCGGTTGAAAACGGCGCGCAGGTTAACGCTGGTGACGTGCTGGCCCGTATCCCGCGTGAAGGTTCCAAGACGCGTGACATTACCGGTGGTCTGCCGCGTGTGGCGGAACTGTTCGAGGCCCGTAAGCCGAAGGATCACGCCATCATCTCGGAAACCGAGGGGCGCGTTGAGTTCGGCAAGGATTACAAGTCCAAGCGTCGCGTCATCGTGAAAAATGACGAGACGGGCGAGGAGACGGATTACCTGATCCCCAAGGGCAAGCACGTTTCCGTTCAGGAAGGCGACTTTGTCCAGGTTGGCGATCCGTTGGTTGACGGTCCCCGCGTGCCGCATGACATCCTGAAGGTGCTGGGCGTCGAGGCACTGTCCGACTATCTCGTGAACGAGATCCAGGACGTGTATCGACTGCAGGGCGTGAAGATCAATGACAAGCACATTGAGGTCATCGTCCGGCAGATGCTGCAGAAGGTGGAAATCCTTGAACCCGGTGACACGACCTACCTGATCGGTGAGACGGTGGATCGTATCGAGTACGAGGAAGAGAACACCAAGCGCCTGAACATGGGTGAGCGTCCCGCAGTGGCCATGCCGGTGCTGCAGGGCATCACCAAGGCGTCGCTGCAGACCCAGTCCTTCATCTCCGCCGCATCCTTCCAGGAGACCACACGTGTCCTGACAGAGGCTGCTACGGCAGGGAAGAAGGATACCCTGAACGGCCTGAAGGAGAACGTGATTGTCGGTCGCCTGATCCCCGCTGGGACAGGCAGCGTCATGAACAAGCTCCGCGCGGTTGCCGCAGGTGAGGACAAGCAGCGTCTGGCGCAGGCCCGTGCTGCCGTCCCGCCAACCAAGGCGGCCGAGTAAGCTCAGGCGCATACCATATCCGGATACCGGGAAGCTGGTATCCGGAATGATTCGGTGCTGCACTATTGTCACCATCCGCTTCAGGCAGTATCTGCTGCCGGGTGGAACGGTGTTTGCGGGTTGGTGAAACGGATTCGTTCTCCCTGACCCGCGCGAATCCTGCGTAAGGCTTGACTTGAAGTCATTATGCCCGTAGGTTCCGCGCCCTCGGCTAGCCCTGTCTGAAAGACGTTGTTGGCCGTCGAATGCAGCATGCAGACATGCGGCGCCGCAGCTCGGGAATCGGGCTGCCAAGGCCGGATGTAAATATGATGCCCGAACGGATGGTTGTCATTCGTTGGGGTTTTGTTGTGAACGACAGTCGGCAACCGGACATGAGGTTGGCCGGCCGAATTTTGTAAGGATCGGGAAAGGCGTATGCCGACCATCAACCAGTTGATCGCGAAAGGTCGCGAGCCCGCAGCCAAACGCAACAAGGTTCCTGCTCTGCAGGGCTGTCCGCAGAAGCGTGGCGTTTGTACTCGTGTTTACACAACCACACCGAAGAAGCCGAACTCGGCTCTGCGTAAGGTGGCAAAGGTGCGCCTGACAAACGGTTATGAGGTTGTGAGCTATATTCCGGGTGAGGGGCATAACCTCCAGGAACATAGTGTCGTCCTGATCCGTGGTGGTCGCGTCAAGGATCTTCCTGGCGTGCGTTATCACATCCTGCGCGGCGTTCTGGACACCCAGGGTATCGCCAAGCGTCGTCAGCGTCGCTCGCTCTATGGCGCGAAGCGTCCTAAGTAAAAGGAATAACGAGGCATGAGTCGCCGTCATCGCGCAGTAAAGCGCGAGATTCTTCCCGATCCGAAATTTGGTGATGTCGTCATTACGCGTTTCATGAACGCCCTGATGTACGACGGCAAGAAGTCCACCGCCGAAGGGATCGTCTATGGCGCCCTTGAGGTGCTGCGTCGCCGTGGTGGCGCTGCTGCGGACCCTGTGATGATGTTCCACAGCGCGCTGGACAACGTCAAGCCGGCCGTCGAGGTGCGTTCCCGCCGTGTTGGTGGCGCGACCTACCAGGTTCCGGTCGAAGTCCGGGCTGAGCGTCGTCAGGCGCTGGCCATCCGCTGGCTGATCGACGCCTCGCGCAAGCGTGGCGAGAACACCATGCAGGAGCGTCTGTCCAACGAACTTCTCGACGCCGTGAACAACCGTGGTTCGGCAGTCAAGAAGCGCGAAGACACGCACCGTATGGCGGAAGCCAACAAGGCATTCAGTCATTACCGCTGGTAAAGGCGGTCTGGCCGGTCTATCTACCGGCTCGACTTCCGAAACGGAACTTTCCAACCCGACTCTCGGCACGAGGCCGAGTTAACGGAGAAAACGATGGCAAAGGCTAAATTTGAGCGGAACAAGCCGCATTGTAACATTGGCACGATCGGTCACGTCGATCATGGCAAGACATCGCTGACCGCTGCTATCACGAAGACGCTGGCGAAGGCCGGCGGCGCCGAGTTCAAGGCGTACGACATGATCGACGCGGCGCCGGAAGAACGCGCCCGTGGCATCACGATCTCGACCGCTCACGTCGAGTACGAGACCGCGAAGCGTCACTACGCTCACGTCGACTGCCCCGGCCATGCTGACTATGTGAAGAACATGATCA
The DNA here is from genome assembly GCF_041402665.1 of Komagataeibacter sp. SM21. NCBI lineage: Bacteria > Pseudomonadati > Pseudomonadota > Alphaproteobacteria > Acetobacterales > Acetobacteraceae > Komagataeibacter > Komagataeibacter sp. SM21. Next base: position 293,777 of record NZ_JBGLOV010000002.1, on the reverse strand, counting down.
CAGGTGCCGCGCAGATGGACGGCGCGATCCTGGTTGTGTCTGCTGCTGACGGCCCGATGCCCCAGACCCGCGAGCACATCCTGCTTGCCCGTCAGGTCGGCGTGCCGGCACTGGTCGTCTTCCTGAACAAGGTTGACCAGGTTGACGATCCGGAACTGCTGGAACTCGTTGAGATGGAAGTGCGCGAGCTGCTTTCCGCTTACCAGTTCCCCGGCGACGATATCCCCATCATCAAGGGTTCGGCCCTGGTGACGCTGGAAGACGGCGATGCGGAAATCGGTGAAAACCGCGTTCTGGATCTGATGAACGCTGTTGACGAATACATCCCGCAGCCGGAGCGTCCGGTTGACCGTCCGTTCCTGATGCCGATCGAAGACGTGTTCTCCATCTCCGGTCGTGGCACCGTGGTTACGGGCCGTGTCGAGCGTGGCGTTGTGAACGTTGGCGACGAAATCGAGATCGTTGGCCTGCGCCCGACGCAGAAGACGACCGTGACCGGCGTTGAAATGTTCCGCAAGCTGCTCGATCGTGGTGAAGCAGGTGACAACATCGGCGCACTGGTGCGTGGCACGAAGCGTGAAGACGTTGAGCGTGGCCAGGTGCTGGCAAAGCCGGGTTCCATCACCCCGCACACCAAGTTCAAGGCGGAAGCCTACATCCTGACGAAGGAAGAGGGTGGCCGTCACACGCCGTTCTTCACCAACTATCGTCCGCAGTTCTATTTCCGCACGACCGACGTCACCGGCGTTGTTCACCTGCCGGAAGGCACGGAAATGGTCATGCCTGGCGATAACGTCGCCATGGATGTCGAGCTGATCGCTCCGATCGCCATGGATGAAGGCCTGCGCTTCGCTATCCGCGAAGGTGGCCGCACCGTTGGTGCAGGTGTTGTTGCTTCCATCACAGCGTGATTGGACAGTAACTGAACTGTGGTATCCCGGTCGGAGCGATCCGGCCGGGTTTCCATTGCGGATCGGGTTCCCCCGAATCAGGTAAAGTTGGACTGAAACAGAAAGATGGACAACCAGAACATCCGCATTCGCCTGAAGGCGTACGATCACCGGGTGCTGGACAACAGCACGAAAGAGATCGTCAATACGGCGAAGCGTACGGGTGCGCGGGTTCGGGGTCCTATCCCGCTGCCGACGCATATTGAACGGTTTACTGTAAACCGCTCCCCCCACGTGGATAAGAAAAGCCGCGAGCAGTTCGAAATTCGGACCCATCGCCGGCTGCTCGACATTGTCGAGCCGACCCCGCAGACCGTGGACGCTCTCATGAAACTCGACCTCGCCGCTGGCGTGGATGTCGAGATTAAACTCTAAGGTCCAGACGATGCGCACCGGATTGATCGCAAAAAAGCTGGGTATGACCCGGCTGTTCAAGGAAGACGGCACACATGTGCCGGTGACTGTCCTGCAGATTGATGATCTGCAGGTGGTTGATGTCCGTAATACCGAGCGTGATGGCTACACGGCCGTCCAGCTTGGCGCGGGCAAGGCCAAGGTCAAAAATGTGTCGAAGCCGAACCGCGGCCATTTTGCCAAGGCCAAGGTCGAGCCCAAGAAGAAGCTGGCTGAATTCCGCGTTGCGGATGACGCCGTCCTGGAAGTCGGGGCTTCTCTGTCCGCCGCCCATTTCGTGGCGGGACAGAAGGTGGACGTTACCGGCACCAGCAAGGGTAAGGGTTTTGCCGGCGCCATGAAGCGCTGGAACTTTGCCGGTCTCGAAGCCTCCCATGGTGTCTCGATCAGTCACCGTTCGCACGGTTCGACGGGTAACCGTCAGGACCCGGGCAAGGTTTTCAAGAACAAGAAGATGGCTGGCCATCTCGGTTCCGAGCGTATCACCACGCTGAACCTTGAGGTAGCGGCTGTCGACGCCGAAAAGAACCTCCTCATGATCCGCGGCTCCGTGCCGGGCGGGAAGAACGAGGTGGTTCTGATTCGTGATGCGATCAAGAAGGCCCGTCATGCCGAGGCGCCGTATCCGGCGGCCCTGGTTGAGGCTGCGGGCTGAGGATAGAGGGCAATGGATTACGAGATCAAAACCCTCGATAACGGGAGCGCAGGTACCGCCAGCCTTCCGGACGAGATTTTCGCCGCAACCCCGCGCAGCGACATTCTGGCGCGTGTGGTGCACTGGCAGCTGGCAAAGCGCCGCGCAGGGACGCACAAGATCAAGGGCATGGGGGAAGTCTCCGGCACGACCAAGAAGCCCTACCGCCAGAAGGGAACAGGTAGCGCCCGTCAGGGTTCGCTGCGTTCGCCGCAGTACCGTACCGGTGGTGTGGTGCATGGTCCGGTCGTGCGTGACCATGGCTATGACCTGCCCAAGAAGGTGCGTCGTCTGGGCCTGATTTCCGCGCTGTCACAGAAGGCTGCCGAAGGCAAGCTGGTCGTGCTTGATGCGGCGACGGCTTCGGGCAAGTCCGCTGAGCTGGCGAAGAAGCTGAAGGTCCTGGGCTGGACATCCGCCCTGATCGTGGATGCCACGGTTGAAGAGAACTTCGGCCGCGCCGCGCGCAACCTGCCGAAGATCGATATTCTTCCGACGGTTGGCGCGAATGTCTACGACATCCTGAACCATGAGGTGCTGGCCATCACCCGCGCCGGGGTTGAGGGACTGAAGGAGCGTCTGGCATGACCAACATCCTGGCAATCCGCAAGAAGGCGGAACGTATGTCTCGGGAAGCGATGTATGACATCATCCGCTCCCCCCTGATCACGGAAAAGGCGACAGCCCTGTCCGAGAAGAATCAGGTCGGTTTCAAGGTTGCGATCAGCGCGACGAAGCCAGAGATCAAGGTAGCGGTCGAGACGCTGTTTGGTGTGAAGGTTCTGGGTGTGAACACACTCATCCAGAAGGGGAAGGCCAAGCGCTTCAAGGGACGTCCCGGCCAGCGTTCGGATGTGAAGAAGGCGTTTGTTCAGCTTGCAGAAGGTCAGTCCATTGACCTGACCGCGAAGCTGGTCTGACGCGGGGTGACAAGAAATGGCATTGAAGCACTTTAATCCAGTTACCCCCAGCCTGCGCGGAACGGTTCTTATCGACCGCAAGGAGCTGTGGAAAGGCAAGCCCGTCAAGGGCCTGACCGAGGGGAAGAACAAGAGCGGCGGCCGTAACAACCACGGTCGCACCACCTCGCGTTTCATCGGTGGCGGACACAAGCAGTCCTACCGTTATGTCGACTTCAAGCGTCGCAAGTTCGACGTGGTCGGCACGGTGGAGCGTCTTGAATACGATCCCAACCGCACCGCGTTCATTGCGCTGATCAAGTACGATGACGGCGAACTGGCCTACATCATCGCACCGCAGCGCCTGAAGGCTGGCGATCAGGTTGTTGCCGGCGCCCGCGCCGACATCAAGCCGGGCAACGCCATGCCCCTGTCAGCGGTTCCGGTGGGAACGATCATCCACAACATCGAGCTCAAGGCCGGTGGTGGCGGGAAGATCGCACGTTCCGCTGGTACCTATGCACAGCTGGTCGGCAAGGATATGGGCTATGCCCAGATCAAGCTGCAGTCCGGTGAACTGCGTGTTGTCCGCGCGGAATGCATGGCCACCATCGGTGCCGTGTCCAACCCGGACAACATGAACCAGCATCTGGGCAAGGCCGGCCGCAATCGCTGGCTGGGCCGCCGTCCGCACAACCGTGGTGTCGTCATGAACCCGGTTGACCACCCGCATGGTGGTGGTGAAGGGCGCACGTCCGGTGGACGTCATCCGGTTACGCCATGGGGCAAGCCGACTAAGGGTTACAAGACCAGGGTCAACAAGCGTACGGACAGTCTGATTATCCGTCGCCGGAAGACCGGCAAGTAAGGGGCATTTAAGATGGCACGTTCCGTCTGGAAGGGCCCGTTCGTGGACGGGTATCTGCTGAACAAAGCCGATGCGTCGCGCGCGTCGGGCCGTAACGAAGTGATCAAGATCTGGTCGCGTCGATCCACCATCCTGCCGCAGTTCGTCGGACTGACGTTCGGCGTCTATAACGGGCATAAGTTCCTGCCCGTGCAGGTCTCCGAGAATATGGTGGGGCACAAGTTCGGTGAATTTTCGCCGACCCGTACCTTCACGGGTCATTCTTCGGACAAGAAAGCGAAGCGGGGCTGATCATGAGCAAGCCTAAGCATCCGCGCACGCTCGCGGAAACCGAAGCGCAGGCCATGACGCGGAACATCCGCATCAGCCCGCGCAAGCTGAACCTTGTTGCGGGTCTCATCCGCAACAAGCCGGCCGGGCAGGCGATCGCCACCCTCACCTTCTCCAAGCGGCGCATCGCCCAGCAGGTCAAGAAGACCCTGGAAAGCGCGATCGCCAATGCCGAGAACAACCATCAGCTGGACGTTGACCAGCTGGTCGTTGCCCGTGCAGAGGTGGGCAAGTCGATCGTGATGCGTCGTTTCCACGCACGTGGTCGTGGCCGTTCGGCCCGCATCGAGAAGTTTTTCAGCCACCTGACTATTGTGGTGGCCGAAAAGAAGTCCGAAGCTGAAACCGAAAAAAAGGCAGCCTGATCCATGGGACACAAAGTTAATCCGATTGGGCTGCGGCTCGGTATTAACCGGACATGGGACAGCCGCTGGTACGCCGATGCCGATTATGCACGGCTGCTGCATGATGACCTGAAGCTGCGCGCCTACCTGCGTCGCAAGCTGTCCGGCGCGGGTGTGTCCCGCGTGGTGATCGAACGTCCGGCCAAGAAGCCGCGCGTGACCATCTACGCGGCACGTCCGGGTGTGGTCATCGGCAAGAAGGGGCAGGATATCGATGTGCTGCGCAAGGATCTGGCCCGTATGGCCAAGACCGATGTGGCGCTGAACATCGTCGAGATCCGCAAGCCGGAAATCGATGCGACTCTGGTGGCCGAAAACATTGCCCAGCAGCTGGAGCGCCGCGTTGCGTTCCGCCGGGCGATGAAGCGCGCCGTGCAGTCCGCCATGCGTCTGGGTGCGCAGGGTATCCGGATCAACTGCTCGGGCCGTCTCGGTGGCGCGGAAATCGCGCGTATCGAGTGGTATCGTGAAGGCCGGGTGCCGCTGCACACGCTGCGTGCGGACATCGATTACGGTGTGGCGACCGCCAAGACGACCTACGGCACCTGTGGTGTGAAGGTCTGGATCTTCAAGGGTGAGATTCTTGCCCATGATCCGCTGGCGCAGGACCGTCGCGCCGCCGAGCAGGCCCCGCAGCGCTGATCTGCGCGGTCAAATGGACCTAGATGCGCCAGGCGGCGCGTGAGGATTTAGAAAATGCTTTCTCCCAAGCGGACAAAGTACCGCAAGGCCCACAAGGGCCGCATTCATGGGTTGGCCAAGGGTGGCACAACCCTGAATTTCGGGGCGTTCGGCCTGAAGGCTCTCCAGCCTGAACGGATCACGGCCCGCCAGATCGAAGCCGCCCGTCGTGCCATTACCCGCGCCATGAAGCGTGCCGGTCGTGTCTGGATTCGGATCTTCCCTGATCTTCCGGTCTCGACAAAGCCCGCAGAAGTGCGTATGGGGTCCGGCAAGGGGTCGCCTGAATATTGGGTGGCTCGTGTGAAGCCGGGTCGGATTCTGTTCGAGATCGAAGGTGTGTCACCGGAAGTCGCGCGTGAAGCGCTGGCTCTGGGGGCTGCGAAGCTGCCGATCAAGACCAAGTTCGTGACCCGTATCGGAGAGGCGTGAGATGGCAAAGGCAACAAAGCCGGCCGATCTGCGTGCCAAAACTGTTGAAGAACTGGACACGCTTCTCGTTGATCTGAAGCGCGAGCAGTTCAATCTTCGGTTCCAGCACGCGACCGGCCAGACCGAGGGTCAGTCCCGCATGCGCGAGGTCCGTCGTGACATCGCGCGTGTGAAGACGATTGCGGCCCAGGTTGTGAAGAAGAGTTCCGCTGGCCAGGCGCCGGCAGTAAAGTCCTGAAGGGAGACGGGCGATGCCAAGGCGCGTCCTGACCGGGCGGGTAACAAGCGACAAGATGGACAAGACCGTAACGGTTCTTGTCGATCGTCGCATTATCCATCCGTTGTATAAGAAGTTCATTCGCCGCTCGAAAAAGTACGCGGCGCATGACGGATTGAATGAATGCAAGGTGGGGGACATGGTGCGCATTGAAGAATGCAAGCCGATTTCCCGCCGCAAGACCTGGACTGTCGTTGTCCGGAATGGTCAGCCCGTAGCGGCTGCCGCCGGTGCCGCGTCTGGTGCGCAGGCGTAAAGAAGGGCATAGACCATGATCCATCCCGAGACCAACCTTGACGTGGCCGACAATTCCGGTGCCCGTCAGGTGCAGTGCATCAAGGTGCTGGGCGGTTCCAAGCGGAAGACTGCCTCGGTCGGCGACGTGATTGTCGTGTCCGTCAAGGAGGCCATCCCCCGTGGGAAGGTGAAGAAGGGTGACGTTCACCAGGCCGTGATCGTGCGCACTTCCTATCCCGTGCGTCGCGCCGACGGCAGCGCCATCCGGTTTGACCGCAATGCGGCCGTGCTGATCAACAAGCAGCAGGAACCGATCGGTACCCGTATCTTTGGCCCGGTCGTGCGCGAACTGCGTGCGCGCAAGTTCATGAAGATCATCTCGCTGGCACCGGAGGTGCTGTAATGGCTGCTCGTATCAAGAAGGGTGACCAGGTTCTGGTCATCACCGGCGGTTCCAAGGGAACCCGTGGCGAGGTTGTTACGGTCCTTCCGGCTGTCAACAAGGCTGTCGTCCGTGGCGTCGCGATCGCCAAGCGGCACACCCGCGCATCCCGCATGGGTGAGCAGGGCGGTATTATCCAGAAGGAAATGCCGGTTCACCTGTCGAACCTGAAGCTGATCGATCCCAAGAGCGGGGACCCGACGAAAGTTGGCTTCCGTATTCTGGAAGATGGTCGCAAGGTCCGTGTCGCCAAGGCGACCGGCGAAGTTATCGAAGGCTGAGGGGGCGGGAATGTCTGAAGTGAAAGAAGCCCGTCCTGTGCCGCGCATGCAGCAGCGCTACCAGAGCGAGCTGCGCGCGAAGCTGCGCGAGGAATTCGGGTACGAGAACGAGATGCAGGTTCCGCGTCTCGAGAAAATCGTCCTGAACATGGGTGTGGGTGAAGCTGCTGGCGACCAGAAGAAGCTGGACGCCGCAGTCAAGGAAATGACCCTGATCGCAGGTCAGAAGCCGGTCAAGACGGTTGCCAAGAAGGCGATCGCGGGCTTCAAGATCCGTGAAGGTCTGCCTATCGGGTGCAAGGTCACGCTGCGTCGTGCCCAGATGTTCGAATTCCTGGACCGGTTTGTGACGATCGCCCTGCCGCGCGTGCGCGACTTCCGCGGCCTGCCCGCGAACAAGGGTTTTGATGGTCGTGGCAACTTCGCCATGGGCCTGAAGGAACAGATCGTCTTTCCGGAAATCGAATACGACAAGGTAGACGAGATCCGTGGCATGGACATCATCTTCGTGACCACCGCGAAGACGGATGCGGAAGCAAAGGCTCTGCTCAAGGCGTTTGATCTGCCCTTCGCTGCATAAAATGTTGCGAAAGGGCTTCCGTCTGAAGTCCAGAAGACCTAATACACACGTTGTTTGGAAAACCGTTGGGAATGGCCCGACAGGTTCCGGAGGGTAAAACAAGGCATGGCCAAAATTTCCGCCGTTAACCGGAATGTCAAGCGCGAGCGCATGGCAACCCGGGACCGGGCTAAGCGGACAGCACTGAAGAACATCATCATGGACCGGTCTCTGCCGGTTGAAGATCGCTTCGATGCTTCGCTTAAGCTTGCTGAACTTCCTCGCAATGGATCGCGCGTTCGCGTGCGCCTGCGCTGCAAGTTGACGGGGCGTCCGCGCGCCAATTACAGAAAGTTCGAACTCTGCCGTATCGCCCTGCGCGACCTGGCCTCTAATGGTCAGATCCCGGGCATGGTCAAATCGAGCTGGTAAGGGCAGGGAACGATGTCACTTTCTGATCCTTTGGGTGATCTGCTCACCCGGATCCGCAATGCGCAGCGTGCACGGCATGCTGCATGCGTGGCGCCGGCGTCCAAGCTGCGCGCCAGTGTCCTCGAGGCCCTGCGCCGCGAAGGATATATCCGTGGTTTCTCGCGTGAGGAACTGCGCAAGGGTGTGGCCCAGCTGCGCATCGAGCTGAAGTATCTCGATGGTGAGCCGGTCATCAAAGAAATCCACCGTGTGTCCAAGCCGGGGCGCCGCGTCTATTCCAAGATCAAGGAACTGCCGCGTGTCTATGCCGGGCTGGGTGTGTCGATCCTGTCGACGCCGCGCGGTGTTCTGTCCGATGCGGAGGCCCGCGCTGCCAATGTTGGCGGTGAAGTCCTCTGCCGTGTGTTCTGAGGAGGGATAAATGTCGCGAGTGGGCAAATATCCCGTCGAAGTTCCGTCGGGCGTTCAGGTTTCCATTGCTGATGGTGTGCTGACGGCAAAAGGCAAGCTGGGTGAACTCAAGCTGCCGCTGTCTCATCACGTTGCGGTTGATATCGCGGATGGCAAGGTTGCGGTTAAGCCGAATGATACGGCAGCACCGGCCCGCATGATGTGGGGCACCACACGTTCCCTGATCGCGGGTATGGTCAAGGGCGTGTCCGAAGGGTTTTCCAAGACGCTGGAAATCTCCGGAACGGGTTATCGTGCGGCGGTGCAGGGTAGCAATCTGGTCATGAACCTCGGTTATTCGCATGACATCGTCTATGCGATTCCCGCAGGCATCAAGATCACGACCCCGCGTCCAACTGCTGTAACTGTCGAAGGTATCGACAAGCAGCGTGTTGGTCAGGTGGCGCTTGATATCCGCAGCTTCCGCAAGCCTGAGCCCTACAAGGGCAAGGGTGTCCGTTATGAAACGGAAACCATCCGTCGCAAGGAAGGCAAGAAGAAATAATGAGCACGCAGAAGGATCTGCGGGAACGGCGGCGCCAGCGTCTCCGTTTCCAGCTTCGCCTGAAGAGCGGCGGGCGTCCGCGTCTGTCGGTGTTCCGTTCAGGCAAGAACATCTATGCGCAGGTGATCGACGACGCTGCCGGCCGTACGCTGGCAGCCGCATCGACGCTGGACAAGGGGCTGCGTTCCACCATCGAAGGTGGCACGGACGTCAAGGCAGCGGGTGCGGTTGGCAAGCTTCTGGCGGAACGCGCGGTGGCTGCTGGTGTGTCGAAGGTCGTTTTCGACCGCGGCGCTTATCTCTATCATGGGCGTATCAAGGCCCTGGCGGAGGCTGCCCGTGAGGGCGGTCTCTCGTTCTGACGAAAGGGTCACGCATAATGGCACGTGAACCGAGAGACGGCGGCCGGGGTGGTCGCGATCGTGACCGCGAAGGTGACGATCTGGTCGACAAGCTGGTTACGATCAACCGCGTTGCGAAGGTTGTAAAGGGCGGTCGCCGCTTTGCATTCGCAGCTCTGGTTGTGGTGGGTGACCAGAAGGGTCGTGTAGGGTTCGGCGCGGGCAAGGCCCGTGAGGTTCCCGAAGCGATCCGTAAGGCAACCGACCGCGCGAAGCGTTCGATGATCCGCGTTCCGATGAAGGAAGGCCGCACGCTGCATCATGATGTGGCCGGTCACTTCGGGGCGGGCAAGGTTGTCCTGCGCTCTGCTGATGCAGGCACGGGCATCATTGCCGGTGGTCCGATGCGCGCCGTGTTCGAAAGTCTGGGTATCAATGACGTGGTGGCCAAGTCGCTTGGAACCCGGAACCCGCATAACATGGTGAAGGCGACTTTCGCCGCGCTGGAGCGTTGCGCCAGCCCGCGTTCGGTTGCCAACCGCCGTGGCAAGAAGGTTTCGGACATTCTGGGGCGTCGTGAGGCCGCTGTAGCGACGGAGGCCACGGCCGATGTCTGATACGAAGGCTACAGTCCGCGTCACCCAGATGCATTCCGGGAACGGTCGCAAGCCGGGCCAGCAGGCTACGCTGGTCGGTCTGGGTCTGAACAAGATCGGTCGTACACGTGAACTGGAGGATACCCCTTCGGTTCGCGGTATGATCCGCAAGGTGTCCCACCTGGTGAAGGTGGAGGATTGAGATGAACCTGAACGAATTACGTGACAACGAAGGCGCGCGTTATCGCAAGAAGCGCCTTGGTCGCGGCATCGGCTCTGGAAAGGGCAAGACATCCGGTAAGGGTGTCAAGGGTCAGAAGGCGCGTTCCGGCGTGTCGCTGAACGGTTTTGAAGGTGGTCAGCTGCCGATCTACCGTCGTCTGCCCAAGCGTGGATTCAAGAACATCTTCCGCAAGGAATATGCTGTCGTGAATCTGGGCGTGCTGGACAAGGCCATCACGGCTGGCAAGCTTGATGCCAAGTCGGTCGTGACGGAAGAAGTTCTGGCCGGTGCTGGCCTGATCGGCTCCGGGCGTTTCGCCGGTATCCGCCTTCTGGCGGATGGTGAACTGAACCATGCCGTGACGATCGAAGTTGCCGGGGCTTCGGCTGCTGCCGTCGCCGCAGTCGAGAAGGCTGGCGGCAAGGTGCAGGTCAAGGCGCAGAAGCAGCAGGCTCCTGCCGCGGAATGACCGGTTCGGGGTACAGGCCCGTTCTGTTCCCGAAGCATAATAAAAGCGATGCTGCTTGCACTCGGCGGGCGCATCGCTTTATTACTTTTTGCGGTTTTTTTTATCATGACAGCGTCCCGCTTCCGGCGGCGGCGCTGTTCTTGTGAAAGGATGGGCGCATGGCCTCCGCGGCCGAACAGTTGGCTGCCAATCTGAATTTCAGTTCCTTCGCCAACGCGACGGAACTGAAGAAGCGTATCTGGTTCACACTGGGCGCGCTGATCGTATACCGGATTGGCACCTATATCCCCGTTCCTGGCGTCGATGCGACGGTTATGGGGCAGCTTCTGGCCCGGCATCAGGGCGGTATTCTGGGTATGTTCGATATGTTTACCGGTGGTGCGCTGGGGCGCATGACCGTGTTTGCATTGAATATCATGCCCTATATCAGTGCCTCGATCATCGTCCAGCTCATGTCGGCGGCAATCCCTTCCCTTGAAGCGCTGAAAAAGGAAGGTGAGGGTGGTCGACGCAAGCTGAACGAATACACCCGTTACCTGACGGTGGTGATTGCGCTGTTCCAGGCCTATGGCATCGCGATCGGGCTGGAGAACATGCATACGGAGGCTGGTTCCGCCGTTGTCTCCCCCGGGCTTTTCTTCATCGTGTCGTGCGTGCTGACCCTTGTGGGCGGGACCATGTTCCTGATGTGGCTGGGTGAACAGATTACCTCCCGCGGGGTGGGTAACGGGATCTCGCTGATCATCTTTGCCGGTATCGTCGCTAATCTGCCCAATGCGTTGGCAAGCCTGTTCCAGCTTGGTTATACGGGCGCGCTTTCGCCGTTCTTCGTGCTGGTGTTCCTGGTGCTGGCGGCGATCACCATTGCCTTCATCGTGTTCATGGAACTCGCGCAGCGGCGGGTGATCATCCAGTACCCCAAGCGTCAGGTCGGTCAGCGGATGTTCGGTGGCGATTCGACCCATATGCCGCTGAAGGTGAATACGGCAGGATCGATTCCTCCGATTTTTGCGTCCTCGGTACTGCTGATTCCCGTGACCATCGCGGGATTCGTCAATAACAGTTCCATGCCAGGCTGGCTTTCCTTCCTTGGGCAGGAACTGGGGCAGGGGCAGCCGCTTTACATGCTGTTCTATGCGGCGATGATCGTGTTCTTCTCGTATTTCTATGCGGCGGTCACTTTCAACCCGCAGGAAACGGCGGAAAACCTGCGCAAGCAGGGCGGCTTCGTGCCGGGTATCCGTCCGGGGGCGAATACGGCCACATTCTTTGACCGGATCCTGACGCGCATCACGACGATCGGTGCACTGTATCTTGTCGCCGTCTGCCTGTTGCCGCAGATCCTGATCAGCCATTACAACGTGCCATTCTACTTTGGTGGCACCAGCCTGATCATCATTGTGACGGTGACGATCGATACGGTGACGCAGGTCCAGTCCCATCTGGTCGCGCATCAGTATCAGGGGCTTATGCGCCGGGGACGGGGCAGAAAGGGCAGAATGCGTTGAATATTATTTTTCTCGGGCCGCCGGGTGCCGGAAAGGGCACCCAGTCCAAGCGGCTGGAAGAACGGTACGGAATCGCCCAGATTTCGACAGGTGACATGCTGCGTGCGGAAGTTGCGGCCGGAAGCCCGCTGGGGCAGAAGGTCAAGACCATCATGGCGGAAGGCGGGCTGGTGCCCGATGACCTGATCATCGCCATGATTGAAAGCCGCATCCGGCAGCCCGACTGCGCCAGGGGCTTTATTCTGGATGGCTTCCCGCGCACCCGTGCGCAGGCGGAGGCACTGGACAGCATGCTGGCGCGTAGCGGGCGGCATATAGACGCCGTGCTACTGCTGGACGTGGATGAGGATGCTCTGGCCGACCGCATTGCCGGTCGTTACACCTGCGCCAGGTGCGGTGCAGGATATAATGACCTGTTCAAGCGGCCGAAGGTCGAAGGGACATGCGATGTGTGTGGTGGCCACGAGTTCATCCGCCGGGAAGATGACCGGCGCGAAACCGTGGCGGCGCGCCTGAAAACCTATCGGGAGCAGACCGCGCCGATCCTGCCTTATTACGAGGGGGAGAAGCGTCTGTACCGTGTGGATGGCATGGCCGATATTGATGCAGTGACCAAGGAAGTCTTCGCTGTCATCGATAGCATCACGAAAAAGTGATGTGAAATAATTGACTCGGATGGGGGCGCCGGTATATTGCGCGCCCTCAAGGTATGAGTGTCGTATGAGTCGGTCACGATGACATGACGGGTACGGCCTGAATGAATGATGATGGGGTTGGCCGGTTCTGAACCGGTATGTTCACGGCGCTCCTGCCACAAGGGCAGGTGGTGTGAAGCAGCCCTGCCTGAATGTTAGTGCCCCGAAGGGGCGGACGAGGAGTAAGTGGCGTGGCGCGTATTGCGGGCGTGAACATCCCAACCAACAAGCGGGTAACAATTGGCCTGCGTTATATCTATGGTATCGGGGCTACCAAGGCCCAGTCGATCTGCGATCAGCTGGCCATCCCGGCCGAGCGGCGCGTGAACGAACTGTCGGATGACGAGATCGGCAAGATCCGTGAACTGATCGACAGCGAGTACCGCGTTGAAGGTGATCTTCGTCGTGAAGTCGCGATGAACATCAAGCGCCTGATGGACCTTGGTTGCTATCGTGGTCTGCGTCATCGGCGTGGGCTGCCTGTCCATGGTCAGCGGACTCATACCAACGCCCGTACCCGCAAGGGTAAGGCCGTGGCTATCGCGGGCAAGAAGAAGGCAACCCGCTAATCAGCGGACTGCCCGGTATGTAGGCATGGGGCATTATCCGCCCCATGCACCGTTTGAACTGACAGGATCGAGAAAACTATGGCGAAAGCTGCGGCTCCGCGTATTCGCAAGAAAGAGCGGAAAAACATCATTTCCGGTGTGGCGCATGTGCTGTCCACATTCAACAACACCATGATCACCATCTCGGATGCGCAGGGCAATGCGATTGCCTGGTCTTCCGCTGGTGCCCAGGGCTTCAAGGGATCGCGCAAGTCCACGCCGTATGCGGCGCAGGTTGCGGCTGAGGACGCTGGCCGCAAGGCACGCGAACACGGCATGGAGACGCTGGAAATCGAGGTCTCCGGTCCGGGTTCGGGGCGTGAAAGCGCGCTGCGTGCCCTGCAGGCCGTCGGGTTCTCGATCACGGCCATCCGCGACATGACGCCGGTGCCGCATAACGGCTGCCGTCCGCGCAAGCGCCGTCGCGTCTGATCCGCATCAGTTGAGTCGTATTCCCCCGCATGCCGGGGGAAGATTGTCATTCCGGTATCTCCATGCGGGATACCATCTGTCGCTGTAACAGGCGGCAGATCAGTCTTGAAAGGCCATTACCTTGGTCCTCCAGAAAAACTGGCAATCCCTGATCAAGCCGGAAAAGCTGGAAGTCGAACCGGGGGCGGAACCTTCACGTATTGCAACAGTTGTTGCGGAGCCGCTGGAACGCGGTTTTGGCATGACGCTGGGCAATGCGATCCGTCGGGTTCTGCTGTCGTCCCTGCAGGGGGCTGCGGTTACGGCAATCCAGATTGACGGCGTGCTGCATGAATTCTCGTCGGTGGCGGGTGTTCGTGAAGACGTGACCGATATCGTCCTCAACATCAAGCAGCTTGCCCTGCGGATGCATGGTGAGGGTCCGAAGCGCATGGTGCTGACGGCCACGGGGCCGGGTGAAGTGCGTGCCGGCCAGATCCAGACGGGCCATGACATTGAAGTCATGAACCCCGACCTGGTTATCTGCACCCTTGATGAAGGGGTGAAGTTCGGGATGGAATTCACCGTGAACATGGGCAAGGGCTATGTTCCGGCAGCGGCGAACCGCCCGGAAGATGCGCCGATTGGCCTGATTCCGGTCGATGCCATCTATTCCCCCGTGCGTCGCGTGTCCTACAAGGTGGAGCAGACCCGCGTGGGTCAGGTCACCGACTATGACCGCCTGCTGCTGACGGTAGAGACGAATGGCGCGGTGACGCCTGAAGATGCCGTGGCACTTGCCGCGCGTATCCTGCAGGATCAGCTTCAGCTGTTCATCAACTTCGACGAACCCCGCACGGTGCGTACGGAAGAGCCGCAGGATGACCTGCCGTTCAACCGCAACCTGCTGCGTAAGGTTGACGAGCTTGAACTGTCGGTCCGTAGCGCGAACTGCCTGAAGAACGACAACATCGTCTATATCGGTGATCTGGTTCAGAAGACCGAGCAGGAGATGCTGCGCACCCCGAACTTCGGCCGCAAGTCGCTGAACGAGATCAAGGAAGTCCTGACCGCCATGGGACTTTCACTGGGTATGAATGTCCCGGCCTGGCCGCCGGAAAATATCGAAGATCTGGCAAAGAGGCTCGACGAGCCGTTCTGATCCTCCGAACCGGATAAAACAGGAAATTACATCATGCGTCACGGTGTTGCCGGCCGTAAGCTCGGCGTTACCTCGTCCCATCGACTGGCCATGTTTCGCAACATGGCTGTCGCCCTGATCAAGCACGAACAGATCACCACCACGCTGCCGAAGGCGAAAGAGCTGCGTCCGGTTGTGGAAAAGCTGATCACCCTTGGCAAGCGTGGCGATCTGCACGCCCGCCGCCTGGCTTTCGCCCAGCTGCGTGACGACAAGATCGTGTCCAAGCTGTTCGCGACGGTGGCCGAGCGCTACAAGACGCGGCAGGGTGGTTATACCCGCGTGCTGCGTGCCGGCATGCGCCACGGCGATGCGGCCGACATGGCCGTGATCGAACTGGTTGACCGCGACGTGTCCGCCAAAGGCCAGGACAGCGGCCCGCGCCCGGAAACGGCGCAGGAAGCAGACCTTGCTGCGTGAAGGATCTGATCCTTTCCAAAAAAGCCCGGCTTCGGTCGGGTTTTTTTTGTGCCTTTTTTCAATCTAACATTTTTTTATCGTGATATAGATATTCAATCGTATTTGTGTATATTTTAAAAGAATACCGAGATGCAGGATTTAACCAGCATTGCAGACAGGGCTTCCGCCATGACAGGATTTTTAGGGCGTGTGTTGCGCCGCAGCTTTTACGCTTTCACCGCCGTGGTTGGTCTGTGCAGTGCGACGCAGGCCGCGACCGTGCGGGTGGGCTATATTCCCGTTATCGGGTCGGCGCCACTTTTTGTCATGCAGGGCAAGAACTGGACGCGTGATGCGGGCATAGACATGCAGCTTGTGCGTTTCCAGTCAGGCCCGCAGGCCATTCAGGCACTGGTGTCGGGAAAGATCGATGCGTATGTGGCAGGGGTCCTGCCGCTACTTCAGGCGCGTGCCCATGGCGCAGATGTGAAGGTGGTGGCCAGTGCCGCGATTGAGGAACTGGAAGTCGTCTCGCGCGGTGCGCTGGCTGCCGGACTGCCCGAACAGCCGCAGGCCCTGACCGCGGAAGCTGTCCGTCAGCGCTTTGCCGATTTCGCCGCCAAGGCTGGCCACCCCCCAAAACTTGCCGCCCAGCCGCTCGGATCGGTGCCGGATACATTGCTGCGGTACTGGCTGAAGGTCCGCAACGGACTGGAACCAGCGCAGGCGGCTGACATCATCGGTATTGATATTGACGCCGCACAGCAGGCGTTTCTTGCGGGGGCGGTGGATGGCGCGATCCTGCGTGAACCTGCCCTGACCATTATCCGCCATCGTATGCCCGGCATGCGTGTTCTGGCGTCCGGTCATGACCTGATGCCCGGCCAGCCGGGGTCCGTACTGGCGATCCTGAATGAAAACGCGCCGGACCGTGCGGCATGGAAAACCGCGTTCATCACCAGCTTCGTCAAGGCCACGCATCTGCTGGCTACAGACCCCGAACAGGTTGAACCCTATGTGCAGCAGGCACTGGGGGGCGGGATGCTGCCCAAGGAAATCATTATCGAGGCGCTGAAGGCATCGGCAGCCGGTTACGTGTCCGATCCGGCCCGTATCGTGGATGCGGTCAGCCAGTTGCAGGATTTCGAGGTGCAGGCCGGACTGGTTCGCAAGGCCGAACCGGTTGATGCGCTGTTTGATCTGGAAAGTTACAGGCAGATCGCACAGTGACCCTGCGCCGTTCCGTTCTGCTACGGCCCCTGCTGGGGGCCGTAGGTCTTGTCGTGCTGTTTGGTGGCTGGGAGGCCGCGATCCGTCTGGGCTGGGTTCCCTTCGGCCTGCTGCCGGCACCTTCCAGCCTTGGGCCGGCATGGCTGGACGAACTGCGTAGCGGGGCGTGGATACAGGCCATCAGGGACAGCCTGACGCATTACCTCAGTGGCCTGCTGATCGGGTCTGTAACGGGGGCTGTGCTGGGGCTGCTCTGTGGTGCGGTGCCGCTACTGGATGGGCTGCTGTCGGGCGTAGTGCGCGTATTGCGGCCGATCCCGGGGCTGGCATGGGTGCCGTTCGCCATCCTGTGGTTCGGCCTCAATACGGCGGGGGCGACATTCGTTATCGCCATTTCGGTATTCTGGATCAATTTTTATGCAGCCTACGGGGCGGTGCAGGCAATTGACCCCGACCTGTATGAAGTGGCTGCTTCCTTCGGTCATGGCGGCTTCTGGGGACGGCTGCGGACGGTGGTGATCCCCGCTTCCGCCCCCGGCCTGCTGGCGGGGCTGCGCACGGGACTGGGGCAGGCATGGATGTCCGTCGTGGCGGCCGAACTGTTTGGCGTGCCGGGTATCGGCGCGCGGATGATGCAGGCATCCAGCCTGCTGGCGACCGATCTGGTGGTGGTCTATATGCTGACCATGGCGCTGCTTTACGCCGTGACCGATACGCTGTTCATGCTGGTGCGCAGGCGGTTGCTGGGCTGGCAGGGATGAGTGGCGGGGAAACAGGGAACAGGGCGGAAGCAGGCAACGTGACGGACAGCGTAGTAAGGCTGGAGAATATCGGGCTGTCGCATGACCATGGACGCAGCTTTATCCTGCGGCATGTGGACCTTGAGATCCGGCGTGGGGAATTCGTGGCCCTGCTCGGGCCATCAGGCGTGGGCAAGTCCACCCTGCTGCGGGTGATAATGGGACTGGTGCGCCCGACCGAGGGACAGGTCCATTTACACTCCACCCCCGTTGCGGCGCACAGACCGGCGGCCATGGTGTTTCAGGATGCCAAGCTCATGCCGTGGCGTAGCGTACGGCGCAATGTGGAACTGGGGCTTGAGGGGCTGGGGCTGAATGCGGCCCGGCGGCGTGAGCGCGCCATGGCGGCGCTGGAACTCGTGGGGCTGGGCGACAAGGCGGACAGATGGCCCCGCCAGCTTTCAGGCGGCCAGCGGCAGCGCGTGGGTGTCGCCCGTGCGCTGACGGTCGAACCGGACCTGCTGCTGATGGATGAACCCTTTGGCGCGCTGGATGCGATTACCCGCACCGGATTGCAGGAAGAACTACTGCGTATTCACGCCCGCACCCATGGCACCGTACTGTTCGTGACCCACGATCTGGATGAGGCGCTTATCCTTGCTGACCGGATCATTATCCTTGAGGGACATCCGGCGGGCCTGCGTGGGGATTTCCGCGTTGGTCCCCGCCCGCGCGACAATTCTGCGCCCGGCATGCGCGCCATGGCGGAGCGGATGCGCCAGCTTATCGCGGGGGAAGATGATCCCGGCGAGGTTGCGGCCTATTGGCAGGCATCCGAGATATGATAAGTCTGCCTGATCGCCTGGCCCGCCGCGTGCGGGCCTGACAGGCATTGGTAGCGGGAGCGGGGAGACACGCGCTGCCCCCGCGCAGTGGCAAAAGGGAATACAGAGCATGACGAATCCCTCCAATCTCGAAGCGCACCTGGAAGAAGGCGTCGGCCGCCTTCAGGACGGTCTGGATGGCTTTATCGGGGATTCCGGCACCCCGCTGTCAGGGCGCATGCATAATGCCGGTGGCATGGCGCAGCAGGGACTGGGCGAAATCTGCGATACCGTGCGCGATTTCACGGCGGACCGCCCGCTGGTGGCGTTGCTGGGCGCGTCCTTTCTGGGCTTTGTGGCCAGCCTGTTCATCCGGCGCCGGCGTTAAAACGCAACGGACCGGCTACCGGGGCGTTGTAACCCCATGACTGATTTGCGGGGAAGAAAGCCATGCTGAAACTGGCGCTGTTTTTTTTGATTGTTTCATTGGTTGCCGGTCTGTTCGGCTTTAGTGGCATTTCCGCCGTTTCGGCAGGAATGGCAAAAATTCTGTTCTTTATCGCCATTCTGGCATTCGTGATCGTGGCGCTCATCATCCTGTTTTCAGCCAAGTCGCTATTCAACAACTAGCCGCTGGCCCGAAACGGAAAACCCCCTGCATCATCCGGTGCAGGGGGTTTTTTCATGCCTACTGGTTGGTGTCTTTCTGGATGAAGGCCGGGAGGAAGGGATTATCCTTCTGGAGCGATTTCTTGCTCGGCAGGCGTGACGCATCCCAGCCGCCGCCAAGGGCCTGCACAAGACTGACACTGTCCACCATGCGCTGCTGCTGGATGCCCAGCAGGGTTTCGGCATCGCTCAGGGCCGAGTTTTCGTTGGTGATGACGGTCGTATAGATTTCGGTGCCAGCCTGGTACTGGTTAAGCGAGACTTCGACCGTGCGGTTGGCGAAATCCAGCGCCTTCTGCTGCTGTATGGCCTGCTGCGACAGGATGCGCAGGTTGGAAAGCTGGTCTTCCGTGTTCTGCAGCGCCGTCAGCACGGTCTGGCGATATGTGGCCACCGCGCTGTCATACTGGGCGTTGGCTTCATGCACGGCGGCGGTACGTGATCCGCCTTCAAACAGCACTTCCGTCGCCGATGCGCCAAGTGACCAGACACGGTTCATGGCCTGCATGAGGGAGGTCACGGGATCGCCGCCACTTTGTGAATAGCTGGCATTGATGGTGACGTCGGGAAAGAATGCGGCCATGTCCGCGCCAATCATGGCGTTGTATTCTTCCATGGTGCGTTCGGCGGACGCTATGTCCGGGCGGCGTTGCAGCAGGTCGGCGGGAACCGTGACAGGGATGGGCGGCACCGTGCGCGACAGTTCGGCGGGCGCGATCGAGACATCGGCAGGCGGCTTGCCAATCAGCACCGCAATCGCATGTTCGTACTGCGCGCGGTTGATGCCAGCCTGCACCAGCGATGCCCGGTTCTGTTCCAGCGTGGTACGCGCCTGCAGCACCGCCGTCGGGTCCGCCGTGCCCGCATCGAACTGGTTCTGCGTTATTTCGAGAGCCTGTTCATTGAAACGGACATAACGCTGCAACAGGTCGGTCAGGCTGTCCTGATAGCGCAGGTTGAAATAGGCCGTGGCCAGTTGTGCCTGATAGGACAGGGTTGCATTGGCCAGATCGGCTGCGCTGGCCTGTGCCGCCGTAACCTGTTCCTGCACCTGCCGGCGGATCTTGCCCCACAGGTCCAGATCCCAGCTTGCGCTCGGTCCGATGTCGTAGGTGTTGTACGTGCTGCCGGCCTTGGCGTAATTGCTGCCCGATGATGACAGCGATCCGGCGCCATGCCCGTTGCGGTTGAAGCCCAGACTGCCGCTTATGGTGGGGAAAAGCTGGGCGCGGACACTGTCGATCATCGCGCGGGCGTTACGGTAGCTGGCTTCGTACTGCTTGATGTTCTGGTTGGAAATCGCAACCTGCGATTCCAGCCCGTTCAGCACCGGGTCGTTATAGATGGTCCACCAGTCATGCTTGGGCAGCGCCGCCATCTGCGGCTGTGCCATTTCCCATCCCGTTTCGGGGCGCAGTTCCTTGAAACGGGGGGAAACGATCGCGGCGGGACGATGGTATTTCGGCCCCACCATGCAGCCGGTCAGCACGACCAGCGGCAAGGCGGCCAGCGCCAGACGACGTGCCCCGCGACGGGTGCGGGAGGGACGGATACCGGCTTGCGCGGGGGATGGCGGAAAGAAAGTCATCCGGTTCAGGAATCCTGCTGGGGGGAAAGACGATGGCGTCGGGACAGCCGCCCATACAGCCGGTTGAAACGCGTGCGGCACACTATCCCCAGATGGTCGAGGTAGAGATAGACAACCGGCGTTGTATAAAGTGTCAGCGCCTGACTGACGAGCAGCCCGCCCACAATCGCAATACCCAGCGGACGACGCAGTTCGGAACCGTAGCCGTGGCCGAAAATCAGCGGCAGCGCCCCAAGGGCGGCGGCAAAGGTGGTCATCATGATCGGGCGGAAGCGTAGCATGCAGGCGGTGCGGATGGCGTCCAGCGGGGTATGTCCCTCATCACGTTCGACGGTCAGGGCGAAGTCCACCAGCATGATCGCGTTTTTCTTGACGATGCCGATCAGCAGGATCACCCCGATCATGGCGATAAGGGAAAATTCCTCCCCAAAGACCTGAAGTGCGAGCAGCGCGCCAACCCCGGCCGAAGGCAGGGTGGACAGGATGGTCAGCGGGTGGACATAGCTTTCATACAGGATGCCCAGCGTCATGTACACCGCCGCCAGCGCCGCCAGGATCAGCAACGGTTCGTTATTGACCGATTTCTGGAACTGGGCGGCATTCCCCGCGAAACTGCCCTGAATGTTGGCGGGCATGTGCAGGCGCACCGTCTCCTCATTGATGATCTGCACTGCCTGACTGAGTGATACGCCATTGGCCAGATTGAACGAGATCGTGCTGGAGACGGACTGCCCCGAATGGTTGACGCTCAGTGCGGTCAGCGTGGGCTTGATGACGGAAACCAGCGTAAGCGGCACCATTTCCTCGGAATTGGTCGAGACGGCGGAACCCGTGGACGCGCTGTTGCCGCCCGCCAGCGTATTGGCGACCTGGTTGCGGAAGGACTGGGCGCTTAGCTGCGATGCCGTGGTGCCGGTGTCGGTGCGCACCCGGATGGTGTTCGACTGCGTGCCACCGCCCGCCGAACCGCCCGCGACACTGACCCAGACCTGCTTGAGCGTGGTCGGGTCCTGCCAGAAGCGCGGTTCGACTTCCATCACCACGCGATACTGGTTCAGCGCATTGTAGATGACCGAGGCCGAACGCTGGCCATAGGCATCATACAGGGTATTGGAAACAAGCTGAGGCGTGATGTTGAGGCGGCTGGACGTATCGCGGTCCACCATCACATCCAGCGCCGAACCGCCCTGCAATACATCCGATGAGATATCGGTCAGTTCATGATGCTTCTGCAGCATCGTGACCAGTTGTGGTGTCCATTCATACAGGTCGCGCGCGGAATCAGACTGGAGCGAATACTGGTATGCCGCGTTGCTCTGCCGTCCGCCCATGCGTAGCTGTCCGGGGGCGGAGGCATAGAACTGCGCCCCCACCATATGGCGCAGCCGCCGGGAAATACGGGCGATTGTCACCGCCGGTGGGTCGGAGCGTTCGGATTTGTCCTTCAGCACCACGAACAGGTTGGCCTGATTCGACGTGCCACGACCGCCCATGAAGCCCATGACGCGCGATACGTCCTTATCCGCCATGATCGCCTGCTGGACCGTCTGGATCTTGCCCTGCATGGCCTGGAACGAAATGGACTGGTCGCCCTGCAGATGTCCCATCAGCATGCCGGTATCGGAATCCGGGAACAGGCCCTTGGGCATCTTGATGAACAGCCCGACCATGATGGCGATGGTCAGCGGCAGGGACAGGATGGTCAGTCGCCGGTGCGTGATCGCCCATTCCAGCGACCGGGCATAGCCCTGCTGGGCATGCGCCAGCGCCTGTTCCAGCCACAGCCAGATGCGCCCGAAGCCGGTAGGGCTGGGGGCCGCTTCGTGCTGGCGCAGCAGGCGGGCCGTCATCATGGGGGTAAGCGAAAGCGACAGGAGCATGGAAATGACGATGGTGATCGACATCGTCATGGCGAATTCATGGAACAGGCGTCCCGCCACGCCGCTCAGCAGCAGGATCGGCAGGAACACCGCAATCAGCGATACGGTGATGGACAGCACCGTAAACGCCACTTCGCGCGTGCCCAGCAGTGTTGCCTGCAGGCGGTCCATGCCCGCTTCCATGTGGCGGCTTATGTTTTCCACCACCACGATCGCATCATCCACCACGAAGCCGGTCGAGACCGTCAGCGCCATGAGCGACAGGTTATCGAGCGAGTAGCCCATGAGCTTCATCGCGCCGAAGGTGGTGATGATGGACGTCGGCACAACGATTGCGGGAATGATGGTGATGCGTGGCGAGCGCAGGAACAGCAGCACAACCAGCACCACAAGCGCCACGGACAGGAACAGCGTGAACTGCGTATCCGCCAGCGCGGCGCGGATGGTGATGGACCGGTCCATAAGGTCACTCAGGTCCACATCACGGGGCAGGGCGGCGCGCAGGATGGGCAGCTTGGCGCGGATCTGGTCGTTGGTGTTGATGATATTGGCGCCAGCCTGCGCGAAGATGACGGCCAGAACCGCCGGGCCGCCATCCACGTAACCGGCATTGCGCACGTCTTCCACGCTGTCGCGCACATAGGCCACGTCCGCCAGCCGCACGGGGCGGCTGTCATGATAGGCCACGATCAGGTCACGATAGGCCTGTGCGTTATGGACCTGATCGTTGGTGGCCAGCACGAAGCGGCTGTCGCCCTGATCGACAAAACCTTTCGGCGTATGCGCGTTGGCCGAGGCGAGGGCCGCGCGGATATCCTCGAACCCGATGCCGAATTTATACAGCGCCAGCGGGTTCATCTCCACCCGCACCGCAGGCAGTGAACTGCCCCCGATCTCGACCTCGCCCACGCCCTGTATCTGCGAAAGATGCTGCTGCAGGACATTGGACGCCAGATCGTAAAGCTGGGGGGCGGTGCGCGTGCGTGATGTCAGCGCCAGGATCATCACCGGCGCGCCATTGGGGTTGGCCTTGAAGTAACTCGGGTTCTGCCGCAGCGAGGACGGCAGGTCGGCATGCGCGGCCTGCAGGGCGGCTTCCACATCGCGCGCGGCGCCGTTGATGTCGCGGGTCAGGGCGAACTGCAGGGTGATGCGTGCCTGATTGGCCGATGACTGCGATGTCATTTCCGTCAGGTCGGCAATCGCACCCAGATGCCGCTCCAGGGGGGCTGCGACGGAACTGGCGATTTCCTCCGGCGAGCCGCCAGCCTGCCGGGCCTGCACCTGTATGACCGGAAAGTCGACATTGGGCAGGTCCGCCACCGGCAGCGTAAGATAGCCGATCACCCCCCCCAGCAGCAGCGCCACCGTCAGCAGGACAGTGGCAACCGGCCTTCGTACGAAAAAGGAGAGGGGATTCATGCGGAGGCCTGCGGTCCGGGCAGGCCATCAGTGTCATTGCTACCGGCCCCGCCGAAGCGCCGCGTCAGTTTCTGGCTGATCCCGTCCATAAGCAGGTAGATCACCGGCGTCGTGAACAGCGTCAGCAACTGGCTGACCAGCAGCCCGCCCACAATGGCGATACCCAGCGGGCGGCGCAGTTCCGACCCGGTGCCGGTGCCCAGCATCATCGGCACCGCACCCAGCATGGCGGCCAGCGTGGTCATGAGGATGGGACGGAAACGCAGCATGGCGGCATGACGGATGGAATTGATGGACGACATGCCCTCAACCCGTTCGGCCTCCAGCGCGAAGTCGATCATCATGATGGCGTTTTTCTTGACAATGCCGATCAGCAGCACAAGCCCGATGATGCCCATGACATCCAGTCCCGAACCCGTAATCCACAGCGCCAGCAGCGCCCCGATCCCGGCGGAGGGCAGGGTGGACAGGATGGTGATGGGGTGGACGAAGCTTTCATACAGGATGCCCAGAACGATATAGACCGCCACCAGTGCCGCCAGAACCAGCCATGCCTCGTTGGAAAGCGAACTGCGGAATGCCGCCGCCGTGCCCTGGAACGAGGTCTGGAAGCTCGATGGCAGGTGGATGTCCTTCGCCGCGCGTTCGATCGCGTCCGTCGCATCACCCAGCGCATAGCCCGGCCGCACGTTGAACGAGACCGTGGTGGCCGGGAACTGCCCCACATGGGTAATCAGTAGCGGGGCCGTGTCCTGCGTTACGTGGGTAACGGTCGCCAGCGGCACCAGCCCCGATGTGGGCGAGCGCGTCGGGCCGGAGGTGCTCTCCCCCGCATTGCCACTGATGCCCGGCAGGTAGATCTGCGCCAGTGACGCCATGTCCTGCTGGAAGGCGGGATCGGCCTCCAGAATCACGCGGTACTGGTTGGACTGCGTGAAGATGGTCGAGATCTGGCGCTGGCCAAAACTGTCATACAGCACGTTGTCAATGGTCTGGGGCGTGATGGAGTACCGCGCCCCCGTGGTCCGGTCCAGATCGACATGCGCCACCAGCCCTTCGGCCTGCAGGTCGGAGGTGACATCCGACAGGGCCTTTTCCTGCTGAAGGCGGGCGATGAATTTGGGTACCCATGTCGTGAACTGGTTGTAATCGGGGTTTTCCAGCAGGAACTGGTACTGGGTCGCCGCGACCGACGTATCAAGGGAGAGATCCTGCACCGGCTGCACGAACAGTTCCGCCCCGGCTATGTCCGCCGTTTCGGCGCGCAGGCGGGTGGCGACTTCCTGCGCGGTGGCGCTGCGGCTGGCCTCGGGCTTGAGGTTGATGAGGAAACGCCCCTGATTGAGGGTGACGTTCTGCCCGTCCACCCCAACGAAGGACGACAGGCTGCTGACATCGGGATCGCTGAGGATACGTTCGGCCAGTTCCTGCTGGTGGCGTTTCATCGCGGTGAAGGACGTGGACTGCGCCATGACCGAAATGCCCTGGATCACGCCCGTATCCTGCACGGGAAAGAAGCCCTTGGGTATGACCACCGCCAGCACGCCGGTCAGCGCCAGTGTCGCGGCAAATACCGCCAGCGTCAGCCGCTGGTGGCGCAGCACCACGTCCAGCGCCCGCCCGTAGGCGGCGATGGTGCTGGTGGTCCAGCGTTCCACCGCCTGTGACCATGCGGGTTCGGTCCGTCTGTCAGCGCGTTCATGCAGCAGGCGCGCGCACATCATGGGCACCAGCGTAAGCGAGACCACGGCGGACAGGATGATGGTGACGGCCAGCGTCATGGCGAATTCGTGGAACAGGCGTCCCACCACATCGCCCATGAACAGGAGCGGGATCAGCACCGCGATGAGCGAGACGGTAAGCGAGATGATGGTGAACCCGATTTCGCCGGCCCCCTTCAGGGCCGCTTCCATGCGGCTGTCGCCCATTTCGATGTAGCGGGCAATGTTTTCGATCATGACGATGGCGTCATCCACCACGAAGCCGGTGGAAATGGTGAGCGCCATGAGCGAGAGATTATCGAGGGAGAAGCCGAACAGGTACATCACCGCCAGCGTGCCCACCAGCGACAGCGGCACCGACAGGCTGGGAA
The DNA here is from genome assembly GCF_041402665.1 of Komagataeibacter sp. SM21. Taxonomy (NCBI): domain Bacteria; kingdom Pseudomonadati; phylum Pseudomonadota; class Alphaproteobacteria; order Acetobacterales; family Acetobacteraceae; genus Komagataeibacter; species Komagataeibacter sp. SM21. The sequence continues at coordinate 268,026 of NZ_JBGLOV010000002.1, read as the reverse complement.
TGAGTGTCGCGGGCACGTTGCGCAGGAAGACGAAAATCACGCCCACCACCAGCACAAGCGCCAGCCCCAGTTCGAATTCGACATCCGCCACCGATGCGCGGATGGTCGTGGTCCGGTCCGTAAGCGGCGTGATGGTGATGCCCGGCGGCAGCGACTGCTGCAGGCGCGGCAGGGCGTATTTGATGTTGTCCACCACCGAGATCACGTTGGCGCCCGGCTGGCGCTGCACGTTCATGATGAGGGCGGGGGTGCGGTTTGCCCATGCGGCCAGTTCGGTATTTTCCGGCCCGACCACCACGCTCGCCACGTCACGGATGCGCACCGGCCCGTTGTTCTGGTAGGCGATGACCTGATTGAGCAACTGCTCCGCGCCCGAAATCTGCCCGTCGATACGCAGCGTCGTCGCACGCCTGGGGCCGTCGAACGTGCCGGTGGGGGAATTGACGTTCACGTTGCCGATGGTCGTGCGCAGCGTATCAAGATCGACGCCGAAGGATGTCAGCTTGGGAATGTTGACCCGCACGCGCAGCGCCTTGCGGTTCCCGCCCGACAGCGTGACCAGCCCCACGCCCGAAATCTGGCTGATCTTTTCCGCAAGCCGCGTATCGACGTAATCCTCGACCTCGGTCAGCGGCATGGTCTGCGATGAAATGCCCAGCGTCATGACCGGCGTATCGGCAGGATTGACCTTGGCATAGACCGGCGGCGCGGGCAGGTCGGTCGGCAGCAGGGAATTGGCCTCGTTTATCGCGGCCTGCACTTCCTGCTCCGCGATGTCCATGGTCATGTCCAGACCGAAGCGCAGCGTAATGACCGACGCCCCGCCGGAGGAGCGTGAGGTCATCTGCTCAAGCCCCGACATTTCGCCCAGTTGCGTTTCCAGCGGCGCGGTAACGGATGTCGCCATCACGTCCGGGCTGGCGCCGGGATAGAAGGTCTGGACCGTGATGGTGGGGTATTCAACTTCCGGCAGCGCGGAAACCGGCAGGAAATGGTAACCCAGCAGCCCCGCCAGCAGGATGGCCAGCATGAGCAGCGTGGTGGCGACCGGGCGGCGGATAAACAGGCGGGACGGATTCACGCGGCAATCTCCGGCGGCAGGCAGGGCAGTCGTTCAGTCGGGGGGAGGATGGGCGTGGATACGCGCACGTCTAGCCCTTCTGCCCCTGCGGGGCGCCGGTGGCCGGTGTGGCTGTGGCATCGCCCGGCTGCGGGATGGAGACTTTTACGCCATCGCGCAGGTGGTCGACCCCGTCGGTCACGACGCGCTCGCCTTCCTTCACGCCGTCCGTCACCACGGTCATGGAATCACTGGCATGGCCGACCTTGACGTTGCGGACCTCCACAGTGCTGTCGGCGCGCACGACATATACGAACTGGCCGTTCGGGCCGGTCTGCAACGCATTGGTCGGCACCAGCAGCACATCATGATCTGTATTGACCAGCAGGCGCGCATTGACGAACTGGTTGGGGAACAGCTCTTCCTGCGAATTGGGGAAGATGGCGCGCATGCGCACCGTGCCGGTCGATGTGTCGATCTGGCTGTCCAGCACGCTGACCTGCCCGGTCGCGATATGGGTAAGGTTGCTGCTGTCCCACGCATCGACGGGCAGCGGCGTGCCCGTGCGCAGGCGGGCGGCCACCGGCCCGATGTCATTTTCCGGCAGGGTGAAGATGACCGAGATCGGCTGCATCTGCGTCAGGATCACCAGCCCGTTGGTCTGGCCGGCCGTGATGTAATTGCCCATGTCCACCTGACGGATGCCCACACGGCCATCCACCGGGGCCAGGATGTGGCAGTAGGTGATCTGCAGCTTTTCGTTGTCCACCAGCGCCTGATCGGCCTTTACGGTGCCTTCAAGCTGTTCGACCTTGTACTGCTGGTCTTTCGCCGTCATCGCGGCGACGCTGTTCTGGCGGATCAGGCGCTGATAGCGGGCATTGTCCACGCGGGCGGCGGCAAGCTGGGCCTGATCCTGCTCAAGCTGGCCCTGATACTGGGCCAGCAGGACTTCATACGGGCGGGTATCGATCAGGGCCAGAAGGTCGCCCTTGTGCACGTGCTGCCCTTCGGTGAACAGGACCTGCATGAGATAGCCATCAATACGCGACTGCACCGTCACGTTGGTGATCGGCACCACCGTGCCCAGTTCCGTCAGGATCACGGGCATGTCGCCCTTGCCCACGGTTGCGACCGCAACCGGCTGGTCGCCCGTGCGTGCGTGTTTGGTCGTGGTGGTGTGGGGGCGCAGGAATGCGACGGCAAGGACGACCGCCAGCGCCCCGCCGGCCAGATAGATCAGCCGGCGGCCATGGCGTGGCCGGGGCGCGGGGGGCGTGCTGTCCGCATGGGGCGTACTGTTCGTCGGCGGAGTGGTCGAGGAGGAAGATGTAGCCATGCGGTCGGTTTTCTGCCTGCTATCGTGGGGGCGTCCAGTCTGAACAAACCGGGCCATGTGGAGGACTGTGGTTTCAGATCGACTTTGTCAGAAGGTTAACATGGGGGTGAGGTGTACGAAGTTATTGAATGTAACATCATAAAGACATGGCGGAATGTAAAAACCACCTAATGTTTCAAGGCCGGTCCTTTTTTCCGTCCGTTCCGTCATGACCGCTTACGGCAGCCCCCGCATTGGCTGAAAGCCGCAGCAGGACGGGCAGCGCCATTATCGCAATCACGCCACACACCACGAATGTAAGGCTGTAATCCGCTGCCTGCCACCGCACAGGCAGCGCCACCTGACCGAAGGCCAGGCAGCCCGCGGCGACGCATATGCCCAGCGTCAGCATCACCTGCTGGCAGGTGGCATACAGGCTGGTCGCGGCACTCATCCGCGCGGGCGCCATGTCGGCATAGGCCACGGTGTTGTAACCCGTGTAAAGAAGGGTCTGCCCCACGCCGTTCAGGCCCAGCAGGACCAGCAGCCAGACCAGTGGCGCACCGGGCCGGAACAGGGCAAGCAGCAGGCAGATGCACGGTAGTACAAGGCTGGTCGCGCACATGACCGTGCGGAACCCGCGCCCCCGATAGATGCCCGGCGCGGCAAAGCGCATGGCCAGCGCGCCAACCGGCGCGATGAAGGTGATCAGCCCGCTTTGCGCCGCGCTGATGCCAAAACGTGTCTGGAGCAGGGAAGGGATAAGGAAGATGACCCCTGCCGTCGCGATGCGCGTCAGTCCCCCCGCAATGACCGAAACGCGGAAAGTGGAAACCCGCAGCAGGGTCAGGTCAAGCACCGGATGGGTCATGCCCCGCGCATGGCGCACATACGCCACCCCGCCAAGAGGCGCCAGCAGCAGCAGGCCAACGGCCAGCGGGCGCGGAAAGCCCGGGCGGGTCAGCATTTCCATGCCAAATATCAGCCCCGCCAGCGCGGTGCTGGACAGGATATTTCCCCGCAGGTCAAAGGGCGGTGGCGCACTGGCGCGAAAATGGGGAATGAACCGTCCCGTAAGGGCGATCGCCACCAGCCCCAGTGGAATGTTGATGTAGAAGATCCATCGCCATGACAGGTACGTGGTCAGGAAACCGCCCAGAACGGGGCCGGACATGGGGCCGATGGTCGCGGGCAGCATGACCCATGCCATGACCGACAGCAGTTCCGATTTCGGCACGCTGCGCAGGATCACAAGCCGCCCCACCGGCACCATCATCGCACCACCCGCCCCCTGCACCAGCCGCGCCAGCGCCAGTACCGGCAGGCTGGACGACCATGCGCACAGCAGCGATCCGGACAGGAACAGCATGATGGCGCAGCGTAGCGTGGTCCGGCTGCCAAAGCGTTCCGCCATATGGCCCGATGCGGGAATGAGGGCTGCAAGGCCAAGCATGTACAGCGTCAGCGCGATGCTGGTCTGGGGAATATCGACGTGGAAGTCGCCCGCCATGGCGGGCAGCGCGGTGATCAGGGCCGTGCCGTCAAGCTGTTCCATCATCATGAGGCTGGCCACGATCAGCGCCATGAGGCGCTTGCGGGTAGTGGACAGCGGCGGCGCCATGTTCGGGGGCGGTGGGGGGAATGTGGAGGAGGCGGTCGTCAAGGGGGGCATGATGATGCATGATAGCCGGTACGGAACCGTATGCGCCATTGCTGCGTTATAGGTCGATGTTGCCCACCCGTGCTGTTATTGGGCCGGGCCATTTATTGGAGTGTAAATTATGTCGGAAGACAAACCGAATACTGTCGAAACCAAGGCTTCGGGCGTTGTGGAAGAAGGTGTCGGTCGGCTGAAGGATGCCGCGGGCGGCCTGACGGGCGATATGGGGCTTCAGGCCGAAGGCAAGGTCGATCAGCTCGCGGGCATGGCCCGGCAGGAATTTGCCGACCTGTACGAAGAAAATGAAGGCCGCGTGGAACGCGCCGTGACCTTCGTGCGGGAGCGTCCGCTGTTTTCGCTGGGTATCGCGGCGGCTGTCGGTACCGTTCTGGGCTTTCTTTTCTTCCCCCGTCGCAAGGGCTGAAACCGCCCCGAGTCGTTTTTTTTCATTTTAAGGGACTCGATGAGTCCACAGCATCTTGCGCAACCCCACATAAAAATGGTTTCCATCCTTTCAGAACGGAAATCGGATGCGAATCGGGCACTTACAGTCCGATTCGCATTCGGGCGGGAAGGAATGGATGCCGGATTACACGCTTGAGGATGCGCATGGGGGGCTGGTCGCCGGGGTGGACGAGGTCGGTCGCGGCCCGCTGGCCGGCCCCGTTGTCGCGGCGGCGGTAATATTCTCCTCCGGTGTTCCCGACGTGCTGGCCGAGCGGCTTGACGATTCAAAAAAGCTCCGGCCCGCCATGCGGCAGAAGCTATACGATATCCTCCATGCCACGCCCGACGCCCTGATCGGGGTGGGGGCCGCCTCTGTCGCCGAAATCGAACAGCATAACATCCTGCGCGCTTCATGGATCGCCATGCAGCGTGCCGTCACGCGCCTGCCGCGCCAGCCAGAACTGGTGCTGGTCGATGGAAACGCCGCACCCGCCTTCGGGTGTCCGGCGCAATGCGTCGTGGGCGGGGATGCGATCAGCCTGTCCATCTCGGCCGCGTCCGTCGTGGCCAAGGTTGTTCGTGACCGGTTGATGACACGGCTTGCACGGCGCTGGCCCAGCTATGGCTGGGACTGCAACGCGGGCTATGGCACGGCCATCCACCGCGCGGCCCTGATGGCCGATGGCGTCAGCCCGCATCACCGTGCGGCGTTCGGTACGGTGCGCCGCATCGTGCAGGCATCCGTTTCCCCTTTTTCACACCCTAGCGCGGAGCAGCCATCATGCTGAACAATTCATGAGCGGTGCGGTTATGATGGAATTGCCCCTGGATCAGGTGCTGCGGGGGGACTGTGTCGAGATGATGCAGACGCTTCCGGCCGGTTCGATCGACTGCGTGTTCGCTGATCCGCCCTATAACCTTCAGTTGCGTGGCGAACTGCGCCGTCCCGACGATAGCGTGGTCGATGGCGTGGATGACGACTGGGACAAGTTTACCGACCTGCAGGCGTATGATGCCTTCACCCGCGCGTGGCTGACCGAAGCCCGGCGCGTGCTGCGCAAGGATGGCACGATATGGGTGATCGGGTCGTACCATAACATTTTCCGCATCGGCGCGATTTTGCAGGATCTGGGATTCTGGATCCTCAATGACGTGATCTGGCGTAAATCCAATCCCATGCCCAATTTCCGTGGCCGGCGCTTTACCAATGCGCATGAAACGCTGATCTGGGCCGCGCGTGGTCCCGACAGCCGTTACCGATTCAATTATCAGGCCATGAAGGCGCTGAATGATGATGTGCAGATGCGTTCGGACTGGTACCTGCCGCTGTGCACGGGTGGGGAACGGCTGCGCAATGAACATGGGCTGAAGCTGCATCCGACCCAGAAGCCCGAAAGCCTGCTGCATCGCGTGCTGGTCGCCTCGACCAATGTGGATGATGTGGTGCTTGACCCCTTTACCGGCACGGGCACCACCACGGCCATGGCGCGCAGGCTGCGGCGGCGCTTTATCGGGATCGAACGGCATCCCGACTATGCTGAAGCCGCCATCGGTCGTGCGCGGCGTGAAAAACCCGTGCCGCTGGACAGTGTCCTGACCACGCCTGCGCGGCGTGAAAGTCCGCGCGTGCCCTTTGGCCTGCTGGTTGAACGCGGTATGGTGCCGGCGGGTACCGTGCTTATGGACCGGCAGAAGCGGGTGCGGGCCACGGTCTCGCCCGATGGCACGCTGGTCAGCGGGCATAACCGGGGTTCGATCCATAAAATGGGTGCGACGTTGACGAATGCGCCGTCATGCAATGGATGGACCTTCTGGTATTTCGAGCGTGAAGGTGAACTGGTACAGCTTGACGAATTGCGGGGCGAAATCCGGGCGGAGCAGGCAGCCGTCGCATCCTGAACAGGGGTGGCGACCTGTGGCCATGACGTTACAGGGGAACATGGCATGACCGTGTCGCCCGGCGCCGCCGGGCCGTGTGATGCGTCGCCCGCCGAATGGAACGCGGCGCGGCATTCCGCCCTTGTGACGGATGATTACCTGTTCAGCCAGATCATCCCCTATATCGGCAACAAGCGTAAACTGCTGGGTCTGATCGCGCAGGCCATCGCCGCAACCGGGGAAATACCGCAGCAGGCGGATTTTGTGGACCTGTTTGCGGGTACGGGTGTTGTCTCCCGTCTGGCCAAAAGCCTTGGGTTCCGTGTCCTGACCAATGACTGGGAACCCTATAGCGAATACCTGAATCTCTGCCATATCGGCATGCAGTCAGCCCCCCGCTTTCATGGTGGCCGCGATTATGCTGATGTTATTGCCGAACTTAATGCCCTGCCTGCAACGGAAGGGTGGGTAACCCGGCATTTATGTCCTGATGACGACGTGCATTACGATACGGCGCGCGACAGGATGTTCTACATGCGCAAGAACGGCATGCGCATTGACGCGATCCGTAACCAGATCGCGCAATGGGACCATGCGGGACTGCTGGATGCCGGGCAGAAAGCCTGCCTGCTGGCCCCGTTATTGTACAGTGCCAGTTACAACAGTAATACCAGCGGGTTGTTCAAGGGATTTCACCATGGCTGGGGTGGCCGGACGGGTACCGCACTGTATCGTATCGCCGCTGATCTGTGCCTGCGCCCGGCCTGTTTCATGGATAACGGGCGCGATAACCGCGTGCTGCGCATGGATGCGCAGGCGCTGGCCGCAGAACTGCGCGGGCAGGTGGCGGATGCGGCGATCGCGTATGTGGACCCGCCCTATAACCAGCACCCTTATGGCGCGAATTACCATGTGCTCAATACCATAGCCTTATGGGACCAGCCGGAACTTGCCCCCAAGATCACGGGACGGAACAAGGCAGGGATCAGGCAGGACTGGCGCACGGCACGGCGCAGTCCCTACAACTACCGGGGGCAGGCGCTGGATGCGTATCGACAGCTTCTGCGCGCACTCGATACCCGCTGGATTGCCACCAGTTACAGCACGGACGGCTTCATTCCCCTGACCGACATGCTCCGCGCCAATTGTGAGCGGGGTGATGTTCAGGTGTTTACCCGTAGCTACAAGCGTTACCGGGTCAGCAGCCAGCGCCAGTCACCGCGTCCGATGACGGTCGAATTCATCCTTCTGACCCATACCCGGCGTAACGCCACGCGCACGCCTGACGAAATCATGCACGAAATCACCACGATTGAGGCCAGTCTGGATAACCCTTCGGCCTGATAAGGGGCAGGGAGCCGCCGTATCGGGCAAACCTTTTCCTGGCGGGGCGGGCTTTATGCCCACAAGACCGCTGTGCCCTGCCATGTGGCGCGCCACATGCGCCCGTTACGGTATACCCTGAACGGAGGGGCAGACGTACTAGCTGCCACCAAAACCCAAGAATCCGATGGAAGGCTGGGCATGCCCGCCTGACGCATCGTAACGACGGTCTACCGTGGTGGGCGCATGGCGGGGCATAGTCAGGGGCGGCCCATCGTCTTCCCCCCCTGCATCATTGCTGTCCGTAAAACGGGGGTCGGAATCCGAGAAGGTGCGCATGGACAGCAGCAGAAAGGTGATGTCATTGCGGTTCAGATCGATCGACATATCCAGCGGCGTCTGTCCCAGCACGTTATGGCCGGTCATGTCCGCGCCCCGGTTCAGGGCTTCCTTGGCAGCACCCAGACTGCCACGGTTGATGGCGTCGAACAGCGCATCCGTCGGGTTCATGTCCGAATTGGCGTGGCCGTGTTCTTCCTCACGCGATTCAGCACCGGGCAGCGCCGCGGGCGGGGCGGCGGCTTTCGCGGCGCGTCGGGCTTCGGATTTCTTGGCCGCGTCAGCGGCTTCGGCCTCGGCTTCCGCGTCGTCGGCATCCTGTGCGTAAGCGGCGTGAAGCGGCATGTGCAGCACGGGCAGGCCCGCAAACAGGGCGGCGACAAGAAGATATATACCGGATCTGGAAATCATGTCCTGTCCCGAGAGTGAGCGTCTGGGCCGCCGCGCGGTGTTCCCGCACGGAACCAGACAGAATTGCTCATTAGCGCAAAATGATGGCGGATGCGATATGTAATCATCTTTCCGTCATGAACGGCTTTCCCGCCACCATGCCATAAGCAGCATGGCGATAACGAACAGCCCCACGGCCCATGCGGGCAGGATGGTACGGGCCTGCTGGCCCGATATGCTGTGCGCATTGCGCGCGGGAAAGGCGAAGCGATCGGCGCTTGATGTAACTTTCCCGCCGACCATTACCATCTGTGGCAGCGACGGCTGATCCGCATTATCGCCCAGCCAGTGTACACCCCCGCCCGTTGCCGCCGCCATGGGGGCAAGGATGGAGGCCGTGGCCCGCAGGTCGGCGAACTCGACCGGGTCTTCCGCGCGTGGGGCGGCGAAAGCCTCATGGCCCGCATCATCACGAACGGTCCAGATCCCGTCCTGCTGCGCGGGCAGGCGGGCACGCGCCAGACCCGTGGTGCCCGCAGGTTCCAGTGTGATGGACTGTGTCCTGCCATCGGGGGCCGTGACATGGACGACCGGCGGCGGGCCGGAGGTAATCGAACGCCGGGTAATGGTCATCTGGCCTGCGGATATGCCAGCTTCAAGCTGGTTTTCCTCCAGCTCCGGTTCCTTCATCAGCCAGTGGGAAATCCGGCGCAGCAGTTCCGACTGCGGGCCGCCACCCCCTTCGCCGTGCGACCACAGCCATGCCTGATCGGACAGCAGGAACGCGACACGTCCCTTGCCCGCATGATCCAGCACCAGCAGGGGCTGCCGGTCCGGCCCCGTCATAAGGACTTCGCCACTGGCGGAATCCGTGCGCAGGCTGCGGTACCATGGTCCCCATCCCGGCTGCGTCTCGGCATGTTCGGGGGCGCCGGGCAGGCCGGATGTTACGGGATGGCGCATGCCGGTTTCGGTCAGGTCGGGCCGGAAACGGCGTACGGTCATGCCCTCGTCGGGTGCGACATGGGCGGGCAGGATATCGGACAGGGGGGTGTTCTGTAGCGAACCGGGGGTCAGGAATTCCGGCCCGCCAATCAGCAGCAGCCCGCCACCGGCGCGGATGTGCCGGACGATATTGCGCAGATAGGCTTCGGGCAGGATGCCCCGGTTTTCAAACCCGTCAAGAATGATGAGGTCAAACTGGTCGATCTTCTGCTGGAACAGTTCTTCCACCGGGAAGGCGATCAGCGCCAAGTCGGACAGCGGCGTCCCGTCATCGCGGTCAGGCGGCCGCAGGATGGTGAAATGCACCAGATCGACCGAAGGGTCGGCCTTCAGCAGTCGCCGCCATACCCGTTCCCCCTGATTCGGGGTGCCCGATACCAGCAGGACGCGCAGCCGGTCGCGCACGCCATTGATGCGGATGACATCATGGTTGTTGCGTGTCGAGACCTCGCCGGGCAGTTCGGGGGCGGACAGGCCCACCAGCATTTCACCCGGATGGGTAACGGGCAGGGTGATGTCCTGTGGCTGGCCGATCCGTACGGGGCGGGAGAATGTCGTGCCGTCCCCCTGCGTCAGCGTAAGCTGCGTGGTCGCGCCGCGGGTGGGACTGGCGCCCTGATCGTCAATCTCGACGCGGATGGTCACGTCCTTGCCTACAATGGCGAAAGGCGGGGCCTGCAGCACGCGCAGGTGACGGTCGGTTTCCTCGCCCTTCGCGGTCAGCAGCACATGCAGCGGCAGGACCGTGCGGTGGCCATGCCCGTCATCGGGGTTGAGCGTGTCGGGCAGGCTGGCAGGGACATCATGATCCTCGCCATCCGTAATCAGCACGGCACCCGCAAGGCGGGAGGGCGGGATGTCCGCCGCCGCCTGCTGCAATGCCCCGAACAGGCGCGTGCCGCCATGCTGTGCTTCCCGCAGGGTTACGATACGGGGCACCAGTCCCGGCACGCGGTTCATTTCGGCCTGCACGCGCTCGGCCGCGTTGCGGGCCATGTCGCCACGCCCGCGTTCGGACATGGATGCCGACTGGTCCACGACGATCAGTGCGGTTTCCGGCAGCGGATGCCATGTTTCCGTGATGCGCTGGGGATTATACAGCCACGTGATGACGGCAATGGCCGCCAGCAGCCGCCATATACTGCCGCGCACGCGGCGTATCATGCCGGCAGCAGCCAGCAGCATGACCGCCACCAGCAGCAGATCAAGACACCACGGCGCCACCAGCGGGCTGAAAGTCATCATATGGCGGGACAGATCGGGCATTCCCATCATTCCCCCAGCCGTTTCAGCAGCGCGGGCACATGCACCTGATCGGCCTTGTAGTTACCCGTCAGCGCGTAAATGACGGCATTGACCCCGAACCGGTAGGCCATGACCCGCTGGCTGGCCCCATCTGGCACCGGGGCGTAGGGGTTGTTGCCGCCTTCATCCACGGCCCAGGCATGCGCCCAGTCATTGCTGCCGATAATGACGGGACTGACGCCATCATTGGTGCTGTCGCCTTCCTGCGCCACCCATACGGGCATGCCATCGTAGCGCCCGGGGAAGTCGTGCAGCAGGTAGAAGGTGTGGGCCAGCACGTGATGACTGTCGAGGCGCATGAGCGGCGGCACGTCCAGACCCGCCGTCATCCGGCGCAGTGCTGCCGCCGTGCCGGGGGCCGAACCGGTAAAGCCGCTGGCGTTGTCCGGTGCCGTGGCCGGGTCCTGACCCTGCGTATCGATCATCAGGATGCCGCCATGGCGCATGTAGGTATTCAGTGCTGCCGTGCGCGCGGGCGTGGTGCTGGCACTGGCCGTGACGGGCCAGTAGATCAGCGGATAGTAAGACAGGTCATCATGTTCCGGCACCACGCCGTCCGGGTGGCCCAGCACAGCGGAAGTGCGGGCGTTGACGTAGTCGGACAGGCCCTGAAGCCCCTCTCTGGATACGGTATCGATCTCGCTGTCGCCTGTCGTGATATAGGCCAGCCGGGTTTCCAGCGCGGCTGCGGGCACATCGGGCGGAATATCCGCCGCATGCGCCGGTCCGTGCAGCATGCAGCCCCCCATCAGCAATGCCGCCATGGACCGCCGTGCCAGCCTGCGCCCGCGCTGGTGTATCGTGATGGCCCCGTCAATCAGCAGCAGCACGGTCGCCAGCACCATAAGTAGCGGCCCGATGGCGATGTCGGGCACCTGTCCGCGCAGGTCGGATACGGTTCCGATGGGCCCCTCGGCCACCATGGGTGGGGCCATGTCGCCGGGGTTGAGCGCGCGGCGGCTGTTGCGTGGCCCGTAAAGTCCGGGCGGATGCTCGGGGGAGGGTGCGGTCCGGCCAAATGCGTCGGCCCGCACCGCCTGTACGCCCGCGGGCGGGGAAACCAGCGCACCATCACCATCCAGCACCATATAGGGGGCAAGCAGCGTTGCCCCCGCCGGGGTTTCGATACCTGATGCCTGGTCGATCAGGTGTTGCAGCATACCAACGAACAGGCCCGACAGTGGCAGGTTCGACCATTCCGCCGTGCTGGTGACGTGGAACAGCACGACCTGTCCCGCCCCCAGCGCGGCATGGGTAACGAGTGGCGTGCCATCCGTCAGCCGCGCCCAGCTATGGCTGTCCAGATCGGTGGAAGGCTGTGCCAGAACCTGACGCGAGACGGTGACATCGGCTGGAATATCAAGGTCATGAAACGGGGACGACGCCGGGAAGGGCGCAAGGGCTTCCGGTCTGCTCCATGACATGGTGCCGCCCAGCACGCGTTCGCCGCCCATCAGCGGCACCGGCAGCAGCGCATCCGGGCCTGAAGGGGCGTGGTCGGGCGTATCCGTTCCCTGAATCAGCAGCGGTCCGGCAAAGCGGATCAGCGTGCCACCCGCGCGTACCCATGCTTCAACTTTCCTGCGGCTGTCCGGATTGCCCAGCGTGCCATCGGGCGCGATGATGACCGATAACGGGCGTGAAAGCAGGGTATCCAGATCGCCTTCACGCAGTTCGGCACTCGGCTGCAATGCGCGGCGAAGGTAGAACAGGCTGCCCATGAGCGGCGTATCCGAAGCGGAACTGGCGATCAGCCCCACCGGGCGCTGGCGTTCGCGCTCATCCAGCAGGCGGATGCCCGCAGGCCCCGCCACGCCGTCCAGCGAAAGATGATCGATCTTGCCGCGCATTTCGGCGGGCAGGTCGGGCTTTACATCCACATGGTCCGCGCCCGCTGGCATGCTGACGGGCAGCAGCCCGAGCGTGCCGCCGGTCGGGGTTTCAAGGCGAAGCTGCCAGTTGCGCGGGAAGGCGCGCGGCACGGCGCGGATGCGGGTGGCAAGGCTGCTGTCCCCGCCGGATGGCGCCAGCAGCGTGATGTCCGAATTCGGGAGCTGCATTTCATGCACCGGACCGATCCGCGAAAGTGCGGTGGCGAAACCGGCATCGGCGGAAGTCGCCAGTCCATCGGCGATATACAGGACGGGACCATGCCAGTTCTGCTGCGCAAGCTGTTCCAGTGCGTGTGTCGCGGCCACGCGGTCCACTGGCCATGAACGTGGCAGCATGGGATCAATGATCCCGCGCAGTACGGCGGCCTGCCGGGCGGGTTGCACGGCAGGCGTATCAAGCGCATCGCTGCGCGCGGTCAGCAGCAGGCGAACGGTGTGCCCGGTACGGGACAGATGATCGAGCATGCCATCCAGCGCGCGGAGACGCTGCGGCCATGTGGAGGCCGCAGCCCAGCCATTATCGAGCACGATCAGGCAGTCTGCATCCGCCATACCGGTCTGTCCGCGCGGAAAGATGGGCTGAGCCAGCCCAAGAACCAGCAGCAGCACCGCAAGACAGCGCAACAGAAGCCGCCATAACGGGGCGGAGGTCGCATCCGGCGGCGATGAATCAAGCTGCGCCAGCAGCCGGACGGGCGGAAAGGACTGGGATCTGGGCGCGGGTGGCAGCGCATGCAGCAGCCACCACACTACAGGCAGGGCAACAAGGCCCAGCAACATCCACGGCGCAAGCAGGATCATGGCCTGTTGCCCCCCATGCCCAGCAGCGCGTGCAGCGCCAGCAGCGCCTTTTCAGGCGGCTGGTCGGTCATATAGGGCACCGGCAGGCTGCCCGCCGCCTGACACAGGCCGCGCAGCCGTTCCTGATGACGTTTCCATACCGCTGCATAACCCTGGCGCAGTTCCGGGCCGCCGGTCAGCAGCAGGGCCGATTCCTCCTCCAGTCCGGTAAAGCGGACATGGCCTTCATAGGGCAGGGTCGTCTCCGCCGGGTCGATGATTTCCACCAGCGTGCCAATTGCCTGCCGGGCGGTCAGCGCGCGCAGGAATGTCGTGAACAGGGCTGGGGGATACAGCCCGTCGCCAAACAGCAGCACGCGGCTGCGCGGGGGGATTGCGGCAGGCTGCGGCAGGGTGGCCTCATCCGCCGACCGGCGGAGGGATGCGATCAGGCCATGCGCCATCTGTTCCAGTGCATGCCGTCCCTGCAGCCGCAGGGGCGGGCCGCCACCCGTATCGAGCAGCCGGATATGTTCGCCCCGTCGCAGCAGCATGGCGGCGCTGGCCAGCGCCAGCACGAAGGCGCTTTCGGCCTTGAGTGGCAGCGCGTCATCCGAATGCCATCGCATGGAGGCGCTGTTATCGCACCACAGGCAGATGGTGTGCGGGGTCTGGGCCTCACGCTCACGCACGAAAGCCCTGTCGCCCCGCGCGGACTGCCGCCAGTCGATATGGGTGCTGGGTTCACCGGGTGCCGCGGGCCGGTACTGCCAGAATTCATCCCCCTGTCCGGCCTTGCGGCGCGGATGGGCACCCTGACCGGTATTTTCCGCAATGCGGCGGGCGGTCACGATCAGCGCGGGCAGCCTGCTGGCCAGTGAATCGGCCAGCGCCGTGGCGGAAACCGCATTGCGGGGCAGGAACGTCCCGCCCGTCGCATCCGGCGCTGGCGCGGGCCGTCCGGTAGCCTGCCGGGCGCGACGTGACAGGCGTGAGAGGAAGGACAGGGGAGCAGGCAAGGTCAGCCGATCCGCCCGACCAGCGTATCGACCAGTCCCGACAGGCTGGTATTTTCCGCCCGCGCGGTAAAGGACAGGGCCATGCGGTGGACAAGGATGGGATGCGCCAGCGCCGCCACATCCGCAATGGTGGGGGAAAGCCGCCCGTCCAGCAGGGCGCGCGCACGGGTGGCCAGCATCAGGGCCTGTGCGGCGCGGGGGCCGGGACCCCATGCCACGGCTTCGCGTATCACGGGATCATCGGTGGTTTCGGGGCGGGCGGAGCGGACAAGGCGCACGATCGCATCCACGACCTGTTCGCCCACCGGCAGGGCGCGGACCAGCCCCTGCGCGTGCAGCACGTCGGCTGCACCCAGCACCGGACTGGCGGTGGCGGTGGTGGTGCCCGTGGTGGCCAGCAGCATGGCGCGTTCGGCCTGAATGTCCGGGAAATCGAGCGTGACCTGCATCATGAAACGGTCAAGCTGGGCTTCGGGCAGGGGGTAGGTGCCTTCCTGCTCGATCGGGTTCTGGGTCGCCAGCACATGGAAGGGGCGCGGCAGCAGGTGGTTGGTCCCGGCGATCGCGACCTCGCGCTCCTGCATCGCCTGCAGCAGGGCGGACTGGGTGCGGGGGCTGGCGCGGTTGATTTCATCGGCCATGAGCAACTGGCAGAACACCGGCCCCGCCACGAAACGGAAGCTGCGGCGGCCACTTTCATCCTCATCAAGGATTTCGCTGCCCAGAATATCTGACGGCATGAGGTCGGGCGTGAACTGCACGCGTCGCGCATCCATGCCCATCACACGGCCCAGCGTCGTAACCAGCAGCGTCTTGCCCAGTCCCGGCGCACCGACCAGCAGCGCATGGCCACCCGCAAGGATGCTGGTCAGCACAAGCTCGATCACCCGGTCCTGACCAAGGATGACACGGCCCAGTTCCGTACGCGCCTGCTTGAGGCGGCCGGCCATGGCTTCGGCCTGCGCGGCGATCTGTTCGCCGGTCAGGGCAGTGGAAAATGTCATGCCCGCCTGCGGCGCTGCATGGAGGGGCGAATTATCATCCATGGTCATCATTCCAACAGTCTGACAGGTCCGGGGGTTTCATCAAGCCGGTGTTGATCCCTATATCAAGTCAAGCAGCTTCCATAGTGTCGGGTTAACGCAATTGATGGACGATTTCGAGGCTGGAGAGATCCAGCCGCATCCAAACCTGCAGTCGGCGACCACATGTGGCGCGCTGCCTTTTCTGATCCAGCGGGACGGGACATGGCTGTACCGGGGCAGCCCGATCCGCCGCAAACCGATGGTGTGCCTGTTCGCATCCACCCTGCGCCGCGATGCGCAGGGCGGCTACCGGTTACAGACACCGGTGGAACAGGGCACGATAGAGGTGGAGGACGCACCCTTCGTCGCAACCGAACTGGAATGGCATGGCTGCGGGCGTGGGCAGGTGCTGTCGTTTCGCACCAATGTCGATCAGGTGATCTGTGCCGGGCCGTCACATCCGATTCGCTGCGACTGGGACGTGCCGTGCGAAAGCTGCGGCACCGGGCCGGTACCCTACATCCATGTGCGTGACGGGGACGGGGCATTGCCTGTCGAAGCCCGCATCGCCCGTCCCGTCTATTACGAACTGGCGGCGCTGGCGGTGGCAGGACATCACCGGGGCGTGCCCTGTCTGGGGGTGTGGAGCCAGAATGTCTTCTTCCCCCTGTCGGCCATGCCGGCTGAAGGCTGTTCATGACGGTAGATAGCCCGCTTGCCCGCCTGCGGCGTGACATGCCCGATGTGGCGCGGCAACTGGATACGCTATGGGCCATCGTGCCCGATGCGCGGCTGGTGGGTGGGGCTGTGCGCGATCTTCTGTGCGGGCGGACGGTGACGGACATGGATCTGGCTTCCCCCCACACGCCGGGGGACGTGATGGAACGCCTTGGCCATGCCGGGATCAAGGTGGTGCCGACGGGCCTTGCCCACGGAACGGTGACGGCGGTTCTGGATGGCCGTCCGTTCGAGATCACGACCCTGCGCCGCGATGAGGAAACCGACGGTCGCCACGCCACCGTTGCATGGACCCATGACTGGCGCGAGGACGCGGCACGACGCGATTTCACCATCAACGCCATGTCATGCGACCGGGCAGGCGTGGTGCATGACGCTTTCAATGGTCAGGCCGACCTTGTGGCGGGATGTGTGCGGTTTGTAGGCGACGCCCGCCAGCGCATTACCGAGGACGCCCTGCGTATCCTGCGCTTTTTCCGCTTTCAGGCCCGTTATGGCCGGGGCAGGCCGGATGCGGCGGCCATGGCGGCCATCACCGATCTGGCTGCCCTGATCGACCGTCTTTCGGTCGAGCGCGTCTGGTCGGAACTGCGGCGTATCCTTGTCGGCCCCAATGTCATGGAAACGCTGGAACAGATGCAGGCCAGCGGTGTGCTGGACCATGTCCTGCCAGAAGGTTGCGACATGGTGCGCGTGGGCAGGCTGCTGGCCTGTGGCGCGCCAGCGGATGCGGTGCTGCGTCTTGCGGCCCTTGTAGCAGGCGATGTGCGCGCCGTGGCCCGGCGGCTGAAACTGTCGCGTGCCGATGGGACGGCGCTGGCGCAGACACGCGGGGATGCCGTGCCGCTGCCCGGCATGGATGCGGGCACGCTTGCCCGCCTACTGGCCGACCATGCCCTGCGTGACCTGCTGTGGCGCACATGGCTGTGTCAGGCCGACCGGATCGGGCAGCCCGACATGCAGTGGGATGCGCTGCGCCACCGGCTGGAAAAAATGCCACGTCCGGCCTTTCCCCTGACCGGACGTGATCTGGTGGCGGCAGGCTGCGCGCCCGGCGTGGGGGTGGGGCGGGCGCTGGCGGAAATGCGCCAGTGGTGGCTGGATAACGGGTGCGTTGCGGATCATGCCGCCTGCCTGCGGCATATGCATGACGTCCTGCGGCAGGTCGGACATAATTTGTAACCGTATGTCGCGGCACTTTGTTTTGCACAGGCTTGCCGTTATAGGCCGACGAATGAACGTAATTCCAACGCCCGGACCAGACCGACAGGCCCCGCAGGCCGATACGGTGCCGTCGCGTCGCCTCATGCGGCGGCTGTGGCGCGATGAACTGGCCGGTCACAAGCTGCGCATACTGGGGGTTATGGTCATGACTGCGCTCATGGCCATATTCAGCGCGCTTTATCCGCTGGTGATCCAGCGCGCGCTGGACATGTTCGCAGCCCATGATCCGCGCATACTTTATCAGGTGCCGCTTCTGGTCGTGGTGATTACGGTGGCGAAGGCCATCTCCCAGTACGGGCAGTCCATCGCGGTGCAGTCGCTGGTGCTGATCGTCATTCGTGGCCTGCAGGGGCGGATGTTCCACCATCTGGTCCATGCCGATATTTCCCGTATCGAAACCGAGGCTCCGGCCCAGATCGCCGCGCGGTTCACCACCGATGCCGTCTCGATTCGGGAGGCGATGATCCGTGCCACCAACGCCCTGGGCGACGGTGTTACGGTGGTGGGGCTGATTGCCTCCATGCTGTATATGGACTGGGAACTGAGCCTGATCGCCGCCGTGCTGTATCCGATCGCCGCCATGCCGGTGCGTAAGCTGGGCAAACGGCTGCGACGGGAATCCGGCGGGGTGCATGAGCAGATAGGCGAGACCAGCGCCATGCTGGCGGAAAGCTTCAACCAGTCGCGCACCATCCGTGTCTATCGTCTGGAACAGGCCGAGCAGGCGCGTGCGGATAACGTTCTGGACGTGCTGCATGACCGTCTGCTGCGCATTGCGCGGGGACGCGCCCGTGTTGATCCGATGCTGGAGGTACTGGGCGGTATCGCCGTGGCCGCCGTTCTGGGCTTCGCGGGCTGGCGGGCGACGCAGGGCGGCGCGACGCTTGGCGATTTTTCCGGTTTTGTCGCGGCCCTGCTTCTGGCTGCCCGTCCGCTGCGTGCGCTGGGCACCCTCAACATCGCCCTGCAGGAAGGGCTTGGCGGCCTGCAACGGGTCTTTGACGTGATTGACGAACCCGTGGCAGTGGCGCAGGCACCCGATGCGGTCGGGCTGCCTGCAGGCCATGGCGAACTGTGTTTCGAGCAGGTTTCCTTTCAGTATCCTGATGGGCGCATGGGGCTGGACGGACTGGATTTCATCGCCCGGCCGGGTCTGACCGTGGCGCTGGTCGGGCCATCGGGCGCGGGCAAGTCGACGGCGCTGTCCCTGATCCCGCGCCTGCATGACGTATCGGGCGGTCGCATCACGCTTGATGGCGTTGATCTGCGGCACCTGATCCTGCCTGAACTGCGCGATGCGATTGCCTATGTCAGTCAGGATACGCTGCTGTTTGACCTGCCGGTCGTGGACAACATCCGCATGGGCAACCCGCAGGCGACGGATGCGCAGGTGCGCGACGCCGCGCGTGCGGCGGCGGCAGATGAATTCATTCAGGCCCTGCCGCAGGGCTACCATACGCGGGTCGGTCCGGGGGGGCAGCGCCTGTCCGGTGGCCAGCGGCAGCGTGTGGCACTTGCACGCGCCCTGCTGCGCAATCCCCGCGTGCTGCTGCTTGATGAAGCCACCAGCGCGCTGGACAGCGAGAGCGAGGCCATTGTCCAGCAGGCCCTTGCCCACCTGCGCCATGGGCGGACAACCATCGTCGTCGCGCATCGGCTGTCCACCGTCCGGTCTGCCGACCTTGTGGTGGTGATGGCGGCGGGCAGGGCGGTGGAATGCGGTACGCATGATGCCCTGATCCAGCATGACGGACTGTATGCGCGCATGGTGCGCAATCAGGCTTTCACCCTTTAGGGGCTGTCCCCCAACCCGGATTCTGGCGGACTGAAATGTCCGTAGCCGGGGGCAGGTAGCCGCGAAAACATCGATCCGACGTGGTGGAATATGCATCCGGAGCGGTGATGGCGGTTGAAGTGCGGCAAGCTTCGTGTCATGGATTGACCGACCCGTTCGGTCAATGCGTGGAATGACAGGATCAGGGGCTGCAATCAAAGTGATGAGGGAACCAGATGGCCGCGGACGAAGGCAAGGCAGCTGAAGACGGACATGTCGTCGCACAGGATGACGGGGATAATCAGACGAAAGAGGGATCATCGCGCCGCAAGCTGATCCTGATTGGCGTTGTGGTGGTGGTGCTGCTTCTGGGTGGTCTCTACTGGTTCCTGCATCGTCATGAGGTGGAAACGGACGACGCCTTTACTGCCGGTCGCGCCGTGGCGGTGGCCCCGCATGTTTCCGGCTATGTGACCGAACTGGCAGTGAACGATAACCAGTATGTTCATCAGGGCGACGTGCTGGCCCGTATCGATGACCGTAACTGGCGCGCCCAGCGCGATCAGGCTCAGGCTGCGGTGGATATCGCGCGTGCGCAGGTCCGCAACTACAGCCTGCTGTCGGAAGTGGCGAAAAAGAATTTCCCCGGCCACCTGATGGTGGCGCAGGGCCAGCTTGCCGCCGCGCAGGCGCAGCAGTTCCGCGCGGAAACCGATTACCGCCGCCAGCATGGTGTCACGCGTGAGGCGACATCGCAGCAGAATATCGACTACGCCACCGCCGCCCTGAATGCGGCGAAGGCGCAGGTGCTTGAAGCGCAGGGCAACCTTGAAACCGCGCTGCCTGTCATTCCCAATATTTCCAGCACCGAAGCCCGCGTGACCGAGCAGGAAGCCCAGCTTGCGCAGGCCGAGGCCAAACTGCGCGAAGCGGAACTGAACGTGGAATGGACCACCATCCGCGCGCCGCATGATGGCTGGATCTCGCAGCGCAATATCGAACGCGGCACCTATGTCAACGCGGGCCAGACGGTCATGTCCGTGGTCGAGCCGGAGGTGTGGGTCGTGGCCAACTACAAGGAAACGCAGCTTACCCGCATGCGTCCGGGCCAGAAGGTGGATATTGCCGTTGACGCCTATCCCTTTCTGAAGCTGCGCGGACATGTGGATTCGCTCCAACTCGGCACGGGTGCCACCTTCAGCGCCTTCCCGCCGGAGAATGCGACGGGCAACTACGTGAAGATTGTCCAGCGCGTGCCGGTCAAGATCCTGATTGACGAAGGACTGCGCCAGGACGTGCCGCTGTCGCTTGGCCTGTCGGTCGAGCCGACGGTCCACACGGAATGAGCGCGCAGGCGGCAGGCCCCGCTGGCGCGGCGGATGGCGGGGGCTGGAAGCCGAAGCACAACCCATGGCTGATCGCCGTGGTGGTGACCGTCGCCGCCTTCATGGAGATTCTCGACACCACCATCGTCAACGTGGCCCTGCCGCATATCGCGGGCAGCCTGTCATCAACCTATGATGATGCGACGTGGACGCTGACCTCCTATCTGGTGGCGAACGGGATCGTACTGACCATCTCGGGCTGGCTGGGCAAGCTGCTCGGGCGCAAGCGCTATTTCCTTATCTGTATCGCCATGTTCTCGCTGTCGTCCTTCCTGTGCGGCATCGCGACCAGCCTGCCCGAACTGATCCTGTTCCGTCTGATGCAGGGCTTTTTCGGCGGCGGACTGCAACCCAACCAGCAGTCCATCATTCTGGACACCTTCCCGCCCAACAAGCGTGCGGCGGCCTTCGGGCTGACCGCCATTGCTACAGTGGTGGCCCCGGTCCTCGGCCCGTCCCTTGGCGGGTGGATCACCGATAACTATTCGTGGCGGTGGGTGTTTTTCATCAACGTGCCGGTGGGCATCCTTGCCACCATTGCGGTCTCGATCATGATTGATGACCCGCCATGGGCCCGCAAGCAGAGCGCGCCGCTCGATTTCGTGGGGATCGGCCTGATCACCATTGGCTTCGGCTGTCTGGAAGTGGCGGTTGACCGGGGTGAGGATGAGGACTGGTTCGGCTCGCGCATCATCGTGATCATGAGCATCCTCGCCGTGCTGGGTATCGGCGGTGCGATCGTGTGGCTGCTGCGGGTCAAGCATCCGGCTGTGGACCTGCGGGTGTTCAAGGACAGGAATTTCGCCGTGGGGACCGGTCTCATGGGGGCGGTTGGGGCGCTGCTCTATTCCTCGGCCATTATCGTGCCGCAGTTTTCCCAGCAGATCATGGGGTATACGGCCACCCTGTCGGGGCTGATCCTTTCACCGGGCGGTGTGGCGGTCATCATCCTGATCCCGATGGTCGGTATTGCGATGAAGCACGTCCAGCTTCGCTACATCATCGCCTGTGGCTTCTTCCTTATGGGCGCATCAATGCTGTGGTCGGCGCAACTGGTGCCATCACTGGATTTCCGGCATCTGGTCATGTTCCGCATGAGCCAGACGGCCACGCTGGCCTTCCTGTTCGTGCCGATTTCGACCATCACCTATGCCACCCTGCCACGCGAACTGAACGCCGATGGATCGGCCCTGTTCAGCATGTCACGTAACGTTCTGGGGTCGCTGAGCATTTCCGGGGCCACCGCATTGGTGACGGAACTGCGGCAGGCCCACCAGAACCAGATGGTCCACTGGATGACGCCCTACCACCAGCCATTCAATGAATACCTGGCACAGAGCCGGGCAGTGGCCCTTGCCCGTGGTTATGCGCAGAGCGCCATCAATAATGTGGCGATGGGGCGGTTGTATAAGGAGTTCCAGAGACAGGTCGCCATTCTGGCCTATAATGAGGTGTTCATGATTCTGGGCATCGGCGCAATGCTGGTCGTGCCGTTCTGTTTCCTCATGGCGCCACTCAAGGGGGGCGACAAGTAATAAGGGCTTAGGTGTATGGCGGGGATTATCCGGGTTGTATGTGCGGCGGTCATCGTGCGCGAACGGTTGCTGGTCGTACGCAAGCAGGGCACGACCGCCTTCATGCTGCCCGGCGGCAAGCCCGATGCGGGTGAAAGCTCGCAACAGGCGTTACAGCGTGAAATACGAGAAGAACTGGGATGTGGCCTGACACCGGGCAGGGAACTGACAGGTGATTTTTCTGATACGGCGGCCAATGAACCCGGTCATATCGTTCAGGCACGCATATGGCTTGCCCTTCTGGACGGCGCGCCCGTAGCCGCTGCCGAGATTGCGGAACTGCGCTGGGTTACGGTCGATGATATGATGACCCTGCCGCTTGCCCCGCTACTGCGCGGCAAGGTCATGACCGCGCTTGTGCACGGTGGTCTTATGTCTCAGGCCGCGACGGCGTAGCGGGCGAAATAATCCGCCAGTTTGGTATAGATTTCTTTTTTGATGCCGACATTGAGATGGGGAAGCTGCTCCAGCCTGACCCATTTCCACAGGTCGAATTCCGCAGGCAGGTGCGTATCCAGCCTGATATCCGCATCCTGTCCGGTAAAGCGCAGGGCGAACCAGCGCTGGGTCTGTCCACGGTAACGGCCGCCCAGCGCCCGACCGATCAGGTGCGCGGGCAGGTCGTAACTGAGCCATTCGGGGTAAGTGCCGATGACCTGCACGGCGCTGGTCCCGATTTCTTCGCGCACTTCACGCAGTACGGCGGTTTCGGGCGCTTCACCTTCATCAATGCCGCCCTGCGGGCACTGCCATACGCCTTCATCAGGCGGGCCACCCGCGCCGGGCATGTCCGTCCGGCGCGCGGCCAGCACCATGCCCTGTCGGTTGAATACAAGCGCGCCCACATTCGGGCGGTAGGGCAGGGTGGCGGGATCGGTCATGGGGTCAGGCTTCCGGCACGATCAGGGATGGGCAGGTGTGGCAGGCGCAGCGGGTGCCGCAGGCGCTGCCGGTGTCGATGGAGCCGTGGCAGGTGCCTGCTTTTCCGCCGGGGTGGATGTGGGTGAAGGTGTCGTCGTCGGCACGGGGGCCTTCGGTTCCCCGCCTGCCGGTGCCGATGTGGTGGCAGGCGGTGTCGGCTGGGATTTGTCATTATTGTGGGATTTGTCGTCATGCACCGGCGCATCGGCAGCAACCGGCAGGCCCGCCATGGACCGTACGACCTTCAGCCCTTCCTGCAACTGGAAGTCCGTCGTGGGCTTCAGCGGGTCGAATTCCGGCCAGTTCGCCGGGGGCTGGGCGGGGATGGTCCTGGCGATGGCGGGCAGGTCGGTGCGCGAAGGGGGCTGCGCCGTATTGCCGCCGCGGTTCTTGATGATATGCGCCAGATCCGCTTCATGGATGCTGTAGCCCGCATCATCATGTGCTTCACGCACGGTAATGTCGGGTATGATCCCCAGACCCTGAATCGAACGGCCTGACGGCGTGTAGTAGCGCGCCGTGGTCAGGCGGATCGCCCCTTCGCCCGGAATGGGCAGGATGGTCTGCACCGATCCCTTGCCAAAGGTCTTTTCACCCAGCAGCACGGCGCGCTGGTGATCCTGAAGCGCACCGGCCACGATCTCGCTGGCGGAGGCGGAACCGCCATTGATCAGAACCACGATCGGCAGGCCGTTGGTAATGTCGGTATTATGCGCATCCCAGCGCTGGCTGTCCTGCGGGTGGCGGGCGCGGGTGGACACGATCTCGCCATTGCGGATGAAGTCCGAACCCACATCAATGGCCTGCGTCAGCAGCCCGCCCGGATCGGAACGCAGGTCGATGATAAGCCCTGCCATCTTGTTATGGGTCTGGGCCTGCAGCTTCTTGTAGGCCGCGAGCAGGCCGGACTGCGTTTCCTCATTGAACTGCGCGATTCGGATATAGCCGATCGTGTCATACAGCGAGGATTTGATGACCAGCAGCGGAATGACCGCGCGCGTCAGGGTCAGGATAAGGGGCTTGGGCGCCTTTTCGCGGATCAGCGTCAGCGTGATGCGGGTATCGGGCTTGCCGCGCATGCGGGTGACCACCTGATCCAGCGGCTGGCCGTCGATATTCTTGCCGTCGATGGCGACAATGAAATCGCCGGGCTTGATGCCCGCGCGCGCGGCGGGGGTATCGTCAATGGGGGAGACCACGCGGACATGCCCGTCCTCACCCTGAACTTCCAGTCCCAGCCCGCCAAAGGTGCCCTTGGTCTGGACCTGCAGGTCGGAGAACTGCTTTTCCGTCATGTAGGAGCTGTGCGGGTCCAGTCCGCTCAGCATGCCGTTCAGCGCGTTGGTGATCAGGTCGCGGGTGGAAACGGGTTCGACATAATTGGCCTTCACCTTTTCCAGAACGTAACCGAACAGGAACATGAGCTGTTCGATTTCACGCGGAGAGTTGTCATCCTTGGAGACAATGTCAGCCGCATGGGCCATGGGGGCAAGGTTGCCCCACCTGCTGGCTGAATAGTGGGCGATCTGCGGGGCCGCTGCGATCCCTGCAAGAAAGGCGCAACCGATCAGCAAGCCATTACGGAACTTCATGCGTCGTTGTCTCCTGGATGCCCGCCGCCTTGTCCCGGCTGGCCTGCATGTATTCTTCGCGTTGCGTTGTAACCTGATCCTGCCCATCCGTCACGGGTGGCAGCATATACCGAACTTGCATGCGGGCAAAACCGTCTCGCACCATATCACAGATATGGAGCCGGATTGACGGTATTACCCCCCTGGCGCAACTGCACGAACAGGGTGGGCCTGCTGCCGCCCCCATTCCATTGGGGCATCTGCCCCACCGCGGCCCCATGGCTGACCTGCTGGCCCGCCGTGACCGCGATATCGCCCAGTCCCGCCAGTACGAAGCGGTAGTGTTTCCCGCAATCAAGGATTATCATCTGTCCGTATGTGCGGAACGGGCCGGCAAAATCAATACGTCCGGTGCACGGTGCGCGCACGGTCGCGCGCGACGGGGGGGCGTAGGTCACGCCTGTCGCCGGTCCGGTTTCGGTCGACTGGCCCCATGCGGTCAGCACCGTGCCTGCCACGGGCGCGCCCGCGCTACTGCTGGTAGCGGGGGTGATGCCGGGTCCGGCGCCTGCCGCCATTTCATGCGCCTGCCTGCGGGCGGCGGTGGCTTCCTGCATGTTATGGGCGCGCTCGGCAGCGCGGGCGGCCTGTTCAAGGTTCTTTTCCGCCTGCTGTTCGGTTTCCTCGATGCGGGCAATCGCATCCTGCACGCTTGATGCCCGGCGGGCTGCTTCCTCCACCGCCTGCGTGGCGCTTGCGGCAGCGGCGTTGGAGCGCTGCTGGGCCTCAAGTGCCGCCCGCGCCGCACGATTGACCGTATCGCGCTGGCTTTCGCGCGCGCTGACCACAAGGCGCATCTGCTGCTGCTGCTGGGCCAGTTCGCTGTCAAGCTGGAGCAGGCGGGTGCGGCGGTCGTGAATGGCGCGGGTCTGGCGGGCGATGTCGGCCATCATGCCATGGACCACAAGCAGCCCGGTTACGGCCCGGTCGGCGGGCAGGGGCACGGCCAGCAGCGTATCCGCCGGGTAAAGGGACAGCCGTTCGGCCAGCGGCAGCAGGGGGGACAGGCGCGCGACTTCCCGGTCAAGCTGCTGGCGCAGCGTCGCCTGTTCGGTGTGCAGGTCGGCAATGCGGCTGTCCAGATCGGCTGCCTGCTGTTCCGTATGTTGCAGGCGGGCGCTTGCATCCACCATGGCGGCGGACAGGCTGGCCGCTTTTTCCGCGTCCATACGGGCCTGTTCGCGGGCGGCCTGCTGCACCTTGCGGCGTTCTTCCAGATCATGCGCCTGCTGCTGTTCGCGGGCGAGCAGGTTTTCATGCGCGGTGCGGGCGGCATCCAGTTGCTGGCGGATTCTGCGCGCATTGGCGTCATTCGTGGCCACGCCAGCCACCAGATGGTGGGTGTGGCTGGCTCCTGTCGCAGTAGTGGCATGGGGCGCGGGCGCGCACCATGCGTATGTTATTGTGCCCCATAAAAGCATAAGCCCGCCGGCCAGATGGCCGGGCCAGCGGGACAGCGGGTTCTGGCGTGATGTCAGGATGGCGTGGACCCGTCGATCAGGGAATGGCCGGTCATGGCGGCGGGCTGGGGCAGGCCCATGAGCTGCAGCAGCGTGGGCGCGATATCGGCCAGACGGCCATCATGCAGGCTGACCCCGTCCGCACCCGTCAGCACCACCGGCACCACATTGAGGGTATGGGCAGTGTGCGGGCCATTGGTCTGCGGGTCAAACATGGTTTCCGCATTGCCATGATCCGCCGTGACCAGCAGCGCGCCACCTGCGCGGTGAATGGCGTCCACGATCCGGCCCAGCCCCTGATCCACGGCTTCGACCGCCTTGATGGCAGCGGACAGCACGCCGGTATGGCCGACCATGTCCGCATTGGCGAAATTGAGCACGATCAGGTCGTATTTGCCGCTGTCGATGGCTTCCACCGCGCGGTCGGTCAGTTCGGGCGCCGACATTTCCGGCTGAAGGTCATAGGTCGCGACCTTGGGCGACGGGACCATGATCCGGTCTTCCCCCGGCAGTTCCCCTTCGCGCCCACCGTTGAGGAAGTAGGTGACGTGGGGATATTTTTCGGTTTCCGCCATGCGGATCTGCCTGCGTCCGGCGGCCGAGACCACATCCCCCAGCAGGTCATGCAGTTCCTGCGGCGGGAACAGCACGGTAATCAGTTCAGCCAGCCGGTCGCTATAGCGCGTCATGCCGGTAACGGCGGCAAGGTTGACCAGACGGCTTCGTTTGAAGCCATCGAAATTCGGCTCCAGCAGCGCATCAAGCAACTGGCGGATACGGTCGGCGCGGAAATTGAAGCTCAGCACGCCATCCCCGTCGCGCATGCCGCCATATTCCCCGATTACCGTAGGCAGCACGAACTCATCCGTGGTGCCTGCGGCATAGGCCCGGTCCAGCACTTCCAGCGCGTCGCCCGCCCGCTCGCCCTGACCGGCGACGATGGCGTTGTAGGTTTTTTCCACCCGGTCCCACCGCCGGTCGCGGTCCATGGCGTAATAGCGGCCCGAGACCGTGCCAACCCGCACACCCGCCGGAAGCTGGGACAGAAGCTGGCTGACATAACCATGCCCCGATTGCGGCGCGGTATCCCGTCCATCGGTAAAGATGTGGAAGGTGACAGGCACGCCTGCCGCGCGCACGATGCGGGCAAGGGCCACGGCGTGGTCCTGATGGGCATGCACCCCGCCGGGGGAGACGAGGCCAAGCAGGTGACACGTGCCCCCGCTGGCTTTCAGCGCGGCGATGAAATCCTGCATGACCGCGCCCTGTGCGACCGATCCGTCCGCCAGTCCGGTGGAGATGCGCGGCAGTTCCTGCATCACGACGCGCCCGGCACCGATATTGAGGTGCCCGACCTCCGAATTGCCCATCTGCCCTTGCGGCAGGCCGACATCCTCCCCACAGGTCTTGAGGAAGGCGCGCGGTCCCGCCTGCCACAGCCGGTCGAAGGCCGGGGTATGCGCGGCACTTACCGCGTTGTTCGACGGGTCCTCGCGCCAGCCAAAGCCGTCCAGAACGGCAAGCATGACCGGACGCGGCACCCTGTTTGCTGCTTCATGGTCGCTCATGGGGTATTATCTCCCTGTTTTATTTTATGTGGCATCATGCCCTAAAAGCAGTCAGCGTGAAATGCCCGTCTGCTGGAGGAAAAAACAGCCATGTCCGATACTCCGAACACAAATGCGCAGCAGTGTGGCTGCCTGTCACCCGAACAGTTGCGCATCCTGCGTGAACACGGCACCGAACGCCCCGGTTCAAGCCCGCTCAACAATGAAAAGCGGGCCGGGGAATATCGTTGCGCGGGCTGCGGGACACCGCTGTTCCGTTCGGGCACGAAGTATGAGAGCGGCAGCGGATGGCCATCCTTTTTCGATGCCATTCCCGGCGCGGTCGGCACCACGACCGACACCAGCCATGGCATGACCAGGACGGAGGTCCACTGCGCGCACTGCCATGGCCATCTGGGTCATGTATTCCCTGATGGGCCACCGCCGACCGGCCTGCGCTATTGCATGAACGGGCTGGCCCTGACATTCGTGCCGCGTGATGGCGCAAGCTGATAGCGCAAACCAACGATCCTGAAGGAGTGAATATGACCGAGCCTGCCGCCCCGCATGATGAAGACGTGATTGTCGTCAACCACCCGCTGGTCCAGCACAAGCTGACCCTCATGCGTGAGCGCGATACGTCAACCGGCGCCTTTCGCCATCTGGCGCGCGAACTCAGCCTGCTGATCGGCTACGAAGCCATGCGTGACCTGCCGCTTGAAGCGGTGGAAATCGAAACCCCGCTCGAAACCATGCAGGCCAGGCGCCTTGCGGGCAAGAAACTGTGCCTGATTTCCATCCTGCGCGCGGGCAATGGCATTCTGGACGGGCTGCTTGATCTGGTCCCTTCCGCACGGATCGGTCATGTCGGTCTGTACCGTGACCCTGAAACGCTGGAGCCGGTCGAATATTACCTGAAGCTGCCCGATGATGTCGGCAACCGCATCTGTCTGGTGGTGGACCCCATGCTGGCCACCGGCCACAGCGCCGTTGCCGCCATCGACCGGCTGAAGCAGGCGGGTTGCACGCGCATGGTTTTCGTATGCCTGCTTGCCTCGTCCGAAGGGATCGCCTGCCTGCGCAAGGCCCATCCCGATGTGCGGATCGTCACCTGTGCGATCGACCGGGGGCTGGACGAACATGGCTATATCCGCCCCGGTCTGGGCGATGCGGGTGACCGCCTGTTCGGTACGAAATGAACGCGCAGCACGCATGAAAGCGTCCCGGGGCCGCCGGGATGTCCCCGAAGGGAATCCTTGACCAGATGCGTGGTTATGGGCGCTCAGGCGGAATAGGATAAAAAAACCCGCGAAGCGGCGCAGGCCACCTCGCGGGTTTTTTCTGTGTGGTCCGTGTTGCTGCCTAACCCGCCGGGGGTCAGGCGCGGCGCACGATGTAGGTCTTGGCCAGTTCCGCTTCCAGCATGCGGGCATGTTCGGGGTCGCGGGCCTCGATCATGACTTCCAGTTCCGCCGCCTGCACGCTGGGGGTGGTGAACAGGCGCTGGTGCGAGACTTCGATGATGTTGCCACCGGCATCGCCGATCTTGCGCGAAATATCGGCCAGCACGCCGGGACGGTCCGGTATTTCCATTTTCAGGCACAGAAGCCGCCCATCGCGCAGCAGCGAACGCAGCAGCGTATTGGCCAGAATGCGGCTGTCGATATTGCCGCCCGTGATGGGGAGCGCCACACGCCTGTCACGGAACAGTTCGGGATAGGTCAGAACGGCGGCAAGGGCTGTGGCCCCGGCCCCTTCACTGACCTGCTTTGCCCCTTCGGCCAGCATGGTGATCGCGGTTTCGATGGCACTTTCGGGTACGACCAGCACGTTGGAGACGTGTTCGCGGATCACTTCCAGCGGCTGGCGACCGATCTGGAGCACGGCAATGCCCTCGGCAATGGTGGCGCCACCCGAAGGCATGACCTCATCGCCCGGAAAACCGGCGAGGGAGGAGAAATTTTCCACCTGCACCCCGATGATGTCCATCTCCGGGCGCATGGCGCGCGCGGCAACAGCGCAGCCCGACAGCAGGCCACCACCGCCGATGGGGCAGACGAAGGTGTCCAGCGGCCCGGCGTCCTCAAGCAGTTCCAGCGCGAACGTGCCCTGACCGGCCATGACTTCGGGATCGTCATAGGGATGGACGAAAACGCGGCCTTCACGCTGGCACAGGGCGTTGGCGTGTGCCGTGGCTTCGGCAAAGTTGTCGCCTTCCAGAATGACGCGCGCGCCCCATGCGGCAGTGCGCGTCACCTTGGCGACAGGGGTGAAGCGCGGCATGACAATCACCGCATCAATGCCCAGCATCGCGGCATGGCGGGCCACGCCCTGCGCATGATTGCCAGCGGATACGGTAATAACGCCGCGTTCGCGTTCGCGTTCGGTCAGCAGGGCCAGCTTGTTGGCGGCCCCGCGTTCCTTGAACGAGCCGACCGCCTGCAGGTTGTCGAGCTTGAGGACGATATCCGCACCCGTAACCCGTGAGAGTGTCTGGCACGGGACGGTGGGCGTGTGCAGCACGCGCCCCTTGATCCGCTGTGCGGCGGCGCGGATATCTTCAAAGGTGATCAAGGTTTTGCGCCTAGCCGTAGATGACTTCCAGGATTTCATAGGTCCGGTCGCCACCGGGGGCGGGAACGGACACGCTGTCACCAACGCTCTTGCCGATCAGCGATTTGGCCAGCGGCGAGGAAATGGACAGCAGTCCCTGCTTGATGTCGGCTTCGTACACGCCCACGATCTGGTAGGAAACTTCCTTGTCCGTTTCCTCATCCACCAGCTTGACGCGCGCGCCGAACTTGACCTGATCGCCCGACAGGCTGGCCGGATCGATCACTTCGGCGGAGGAGACGATTTCCTCAAGTTCCTGAATGCGGCCTTCGGTAAAGGACTGGCGTTCACGCGCGGCGTGGTATTCCGCGTTTTCCGACAGGTCGCCGTGGCTGCGTGCCTCGGCAATCGCGCGTATGATCGCGGGGCGTTCTTCACTCTTGAGCTTGCGCAGTTCGTCTTCAAGCCGTTGCAGGCCGGGGCCTGTCATCGGAAATTTCTGCAAGATTTGTCCCCGAGGTGAAGGTCAGTTTCCGCAACTGACTGTTGGTTGCCGTAACCGGGCATATCGCACGCAAGGCCACGCGGACACCCCGCCGGACCACTGTTGGTGACCGGCAGGACGTCCGCGTTGGTGCGATACGCTCAGAATGATCCTTTAAAATAGGATTGAAGGGGCGCGACTTCAAGAACCCCCTCACGCATCGCAGAAATCGCATGCGTTGCCGCCCGTGCGCCCGCGATGGTGGTGTAGTGGGGAACGCCATGCGTCAGCGCGGAACGGCGGATGTCGAAACTGTCGGTCACCGCCTGCGCGCCCTGCGCCGTGTTGATGACCATCTGGATATCACCCGAACGGATGGCGTCCACACAGTTCGGACGGCCCTCAAGCACCTTGTTCACCACATCCACGCTTACGCCCGCTTCACGCAGGCACTTTGCCGTGCCGCGTGTCGCCACGATACGGAAGCCCATGTCCGACAGCAGGCGGCCGATGGATTTCACCGCAGCCTTGTCACTGTCGCGTACCGACAGGAACACCGCACCCGACAGGGGCAGCTTCACGCCAGCGGCAAGCTGTGACTTGGCGAATGCGCGCTCGAACGATGCGTCGAGGCCCATCACTTCACCCGTGGAGCGCATTTCCGGGCCAAGGATCGTATCCACGTCCGGGAAGCGGTTGAAGGGGAACACGGCTTCCTTCACCGCCACATGCGGGGCGACGGCACGGTCATCAAGGCGGAATTCACCCAGCTTCGCACCCGCCATGACACGCGCGCCGATCTTGGCGACCGGAACTCCGGTGGCCTTGGCCACGAACGGCACGGTGCGCGAGGCGCGCGGGTTGACTTCCAGCACGAAGATTTCCTGTCCCTTGATCGCGTACTGAACGTTCATGAGGCCAACAATGCCAAGCTCGCGGGCCATGGCTTCGGTCTGGCTTTTCAGTTCGGTCACGATGGCGGGCGACAGGGTATAGGGCGGGAGCGAGCATGCGCTGTCACCGGAATGGATGCCGGCTTCCTCGATATGTTCCATGACGCCCGCGACGTAGACCTCGTTGCCATCGGCGATGCAGTCCACATCCGCCTCGATCGCATCGTTCAGGTAATGGTCGATCAGCACGGGGCCGTTGGCCACTTCCGCACCGGCAAGCTGTAGCGCCACGCGCATGTAACGCTGCAGGCTCGCGCGGTCATGCACGATTTCCATCGCGCGCCCGCCCAGAACGTAGGACGGGCGGACCACTACGGGGTAGCCGATCTTCTCGGCCACCGCTTCGGCTTCCGCCGGGCTGCGCGCGATGCCGTTGGCAGGCTGGCGCAGGCCCAGCCTGTGCAGCATGGCCTGGAAGCGTTCACGGTCTTCCGCACGGTCGATCGCGTCCGCGGGCGTGCCCAGCAGCGGGATGCCTGCGGCTTCCAGCGCGCGCGACAGCTTGAGCGGCGTCTGGCCGCCATACTGCACGATGCAGCCCAGAACGGTGCCGTTTTCCTGTTCACGCCGGATCAGGGCGATGACGTCTTCCGCCGTCAGCGGCTCGAAATACAGCCGGTCGGAGGTATCGTAATCGGTCGAGACGGTTTCCGGGTTGCAGTTGACCATGATGGTCTCGAAACCGGCTTCGCGCAGGGCGTAGGCGGCATGGACGCAGCAGTAGTCGAATTCGATCCCCTGTCCGATCCGGTTCGGGCCGCCACCAAGGATGACGATCTTCTTGCGGTCCGTGGGGCGGCTTTCACATTCCGGCACGCCGTATCCACCTTCGTAGGAGGAATACATATACGGCGTGGGCGATGCGAACTCACCCGCGCAGGTGTCGATGCGCTTGTAGACCGGGGTCACGCCACGGCTTTCGCGCAGCTTCGCCACTTCCGTTTCCTGCGTGCCGGACAGGCGGGCAAGCTGGATGTCGGAGAAGCCCATCGCCTTGAGCGCGCGCAGGCTGTCCGCATCTTCGGGCAGGCCGTCGCGCACCACCTGATGCTCGGCTGCGACGATTTTCGCGATTTCGCGCAGGAACCACGGCTCGAAGCGGCAGGCGTCGTGAATGTCCTCGACACTCAGCCCGGCACGCAGCGCCTGCGCCGTCATCAGGATACGCTCCGGCCGGGGCTGTGACAGCGCGGCACGGAATGCATCGGCACCGCCATCGCCCGGCACTTCGACCGGGTCCAGACCCGCCAGCCCGATTTCCATCGAACGCAGGCCCTTCTGCAGGGCCTCGGGGAAGGAGCGGCCAATGGCCATCGCCTCGCCAACCGACTTCATGCTGGTGGACAGCAGGGCAGGGGTGCCGGGGAACTTCTCGAACGTGAAGCGGGGGATCTTGACCACGACGTAGTCAATCGTCGGCTCGAACGATGCGGGCGTGCTGCCGGTGATGTCGTTGGTCAGTTCATCCAGCGTGTAGCCGACCGCAAGCTTGGCTGCGACCTTGGCGATGGGGAAGCCCGTCGCCTTGGATGCAAGGGCGGACGAACGCGACACGCGCGGGTTCATCTCGATCACCACCACGCGGCCATCGACGGGATTGATGCCGAACTGCACGTTCGACCCGCCGGTTTCCACGCCGATCTTGCGCAGGCAGGCAAGCGACGCATCGCGCAGGCGCTGGTATTCCTTGTCCGTCAGCGTCAGGGCAGGGGCTACGGTGATGGAGTCGCCGGTATGCACGCCCATCGGGTCGATGTTTTCGATCGAGCAGATGATGATGCAGTTATCCGCCGTGTCGCGCACGACTTCCATCTCGTACTCTTTCCAGCCCAGCACGGATTCCTCGATCAGGACTTCCGTGGTGGGCGAGGCGTCGAGACCGGAGGAGACGATGCGGTCGAACTCCTCCTTGTTGTAGGCGATGCCGCCGCCGGAACCGCCCATGGTGAAGGACGGCCGGATGACGGCGGGCAGGCCCACGCTTTCCAGCGCCGAACGCGCTTCGTCCAGCGTGTGGGCGATCAGGCTGCGCGGGCTTTCGATGCCGATTTCATCCATCGCCTCGCGGAATTTCTGCCGGTCCTCGGCACGGTCGATCACTTCGGCATTGGCGCCGATCAGTTCGACATTGTGCTTTTTGAGGAAGCCCGACTTGTCCAGCGCCATCGCCGTGTTCAGCGCGGTCTGGCCGCCCATGGTGGGCAGGATGGCGTCGGGTTTTTCACGCAGGATGATGCGTTC
The DNA here is from genome assembly GCF_041402665.1 of Komagataeibacter sp. SM21. Classification (NCBI taxonomy): domain Bacteria; kingdom Pseudomonadati; phylum Pseudomonadota; class Alphaproteobacteria; order Acetobacterales; family Acetobacteraceae; genus Komagataeibacter; species Komagataeibacter sp. SM21. Next base: position 234,100 of record NZ_JBGLOV010000002.1, on the reverse strand, counting down.
GACGAATTCCGGGGTGATCGGTTCGATATAGGTCGCATCCGCCAGCCCCGGATCGGTCATGATCGTGGCGGGATTGGAGTTGACCAGAATGACGCGGTACCCTTCCTCACGCAGCGCCTTGCAGGCCTGTGCGCCGGAATAGTCGAATTCGCACGCCTGACCGATAACGATCGGGCCGGCGCCGATAATCAGGATGGAGCTGATGTCTGTCCGTTTTGGCATGTCGGGTCGGCTTTCACGCGGTCTTGGTTGTGGTGTCGATCAGATCGACAAAACGACGGAACAGGTAATGGCTGTCGGACGGGCCGGGGCTGGCTTCGGGGTGATACTGCACCGAGAAGGCGGGATAGCGGCTGGTGGCGATACCTTCATTCGATCCGTCGAACAGGCTGACATGGGTGGCCCGCACATCGGCTGGCAGGGATTTTTCATCCACTGCGAAACCGTGGTTCTGGCTGGTGATTTCCACGCGCCCCGTCGCCAGATCCTTGACCGGCTGGTTGGCGCCACGGTGACCGCGCGCCAGCTTGTATGTGCTGGCCCCAAGGGTCAGGGCCAGAAGCTGGTGGCCAAGGCAGATGCCGAACAGCGGCTTGCCCGCCTCCAGCACGCCCCGGATGGCCGGAACCGCATAGGCCGCCGTCGCCGCCGGGTCACCCGGTCCGTTGGACAGGAAAACCCCATCGGGGTTGAGGGCAAGGATTTCTTCCGCCGTGGCGGTGGCGGGTACGACGGTCACGTCACACCCGGCGGATGCAAGGCAGCGCAGGATGTTGCGCTTGGCGCCATAATCGACCGCCACCACCTTGCGGCGCTTTTCGGGCAGGGGATCGGTGCCGTGGGGCCAGTGCCATACGCCCTCGCTCCAGGCATAGGGGCTGGCGCAGGTGACTTCGCGTGCAAGGTCCATGCCTTCCAGTCCCGGCCACTGGCGGGCGCGGGCCTGCAGGGCTGGCAGGTCGAACTTTCCGTCGGCGGGGTAGGCGACAACCGCCGTCTGCGGTCCACCTTCACGGATGCGGCGGGTGATCGCGCGGGTATCGACACCGCAGATGCCCGGAATGCCGCGTTTCCTGAGCCACGCATCCAGCGACTCGGTCGCGCGCCAGTTGGCCGGGGCGGTCAGGTCCTCTTTCACCACCAGCGCGCGGGCACGCACGACATCGGCTTCATCATCTTCGGCGGTGGCGCCGGTGTTGCCGATATGGGGGAAGGTGAAGGTGATGATCTGCCCTGCGAAGGACGGATCGGTCAGGGTTTCCTGATAGCCGGTCATGCCGGTGGAAAAGCAGATCTCGCCAATGGCGGCATCCGTGCCATGCGCACCGAAACCACGCCCCCACAGGACGGTGCCATCGGCCAGAATCAGGGCTGCTGTCGCGGCTTTGGGCCTGTCGGCCGGTGCGGGCGGGTTTGGCGTGCTCATCGGGGGCTCCGGTCGGTCGGATTCTGTATCGGGTTGCAGGTCGGACAGTGACAGGCCCGTCGCGCGCAGCACGGTTGTCCAGTGCTTGGGCGGTATGGCGCGGGCCTGTCGCCATTTGCGAATGGCCTCGGTGCTGACGCCGGTCAGCTTTGCCGCCTGTTCGGCGCCGCCAAGGCGTTCGATAATACTTTCTATCGTCATCGGCATTGGATGATGTCCCTTCCGGGAGTATTGCCTAACAGCGTCCTGCGCGATTGGGAAGAAAATTCCCACATATCGCCGCAACAGGACGGTGGGAAAATTATTCCCGGCGCCAGAGGGGGCATTTCGCCCTTCCGCCGGGCAGAGGAGTTGACAGTCATGTCCCTGCGCGCACGTTTCAAGGATGACCTGAAAACAGCCATGAAGGCAGGCCAGAGCGGAAAGGTCGGCACGATCCGCATGATCACCGCGAAGCTGAAGGATGTCGATATCGCGGGGCGCGCCAAGGGGGATGACGAGGTCAGCGACGACGCCGTGATTTCCATGCTGCGTGGCATGGTCAAGTCGCGGACGGAGTCGGCGGCGCTGTACATCAAGGGTGGCCGCCCCGAACTGGCGGAAAAGGAAGAGGCGGAAATCGCCATCATCCGTGAATACCTGCCCGCCGATCTGGATGACGCCACGATCGAGGCCGCGGTGCGTGAGGCCATCGGCCGCACGGACGCCACCTCCATGAAGGATATGGGCAAGGTCATGGCGGCGCTGAAGGAACAGTTTGGCGCGGCCCTTGATCCGTCGCGCGCCAGTGCTGTCGTGCGCGCGCAGCTTTCGGCCTGATCGACGGCGAAAGGTAAGCCGGATGGCGCTTGACCCCGCATTCCTTGATGAACTGCGTGCCCGCACGCCCATCGCCCCGGTTATCGGACGACGGACGAAGCTGGTGCGTTCTGGGAAATACTGGAAGGCATGCTGCCCCTTCCATGGGGAAAAGACGCCATCATTCTATATCTATGATGACCATTACCACTGCTTCGGCTGTCAGGCGCATGGTGATGTCATTACCTTCGTCATGCAGAGTGAAGGCCGCTCCTTCCCCGAGGCGGTGGAAGAACTGGCCACGGCGGCGGGCATGGAAATGCCCCGGCCCGACCGCGCTCGGCAGCAGCAGGACGAACGTGCCCGCACGCTGGGCGATGTGCTTGAAGCCGTGCAGCAGTCATGGCAGCGCAGGCTGTACCAGGCCGAAGGGCGGGAAGGGCTGGCCTATCTGCATGATCGCGGGCTGAGCGATGAAACCATCGCCGCCTTCGGACTGGGCTGGTCGGGGGAAGGGCGCGGTGCGCTGGTGGCGGAAATGGCGGCGCTGGACATAACGCCCGCCATGCTGCGCGATGCCGGTGTGATGCGGACTGATGAAAGCGGCACGCCACAGCGTGAACTGTTCTTCAACCGCGTCACCTTTCCCATCCGCGACCGGCGCGGCAGGCTGGTTTCCTTCGGTGGGCGCATTCTGGGCGACGGACAGCCCAAATACCTCAATGGTCCCGAAACGGCGATTTTTTCCAAGCGGCGGGTGCTGTTCGGCCTGGATCGTGCTCGCGGTGCCGTGCGGGGTACCGGCGCGCAGGCCGACCTGCTGGTGGTTGAGGGCTACATGGATGTCATCGCGCTGCATCAGGCCGGATTCGGCGGTGCGGTCGCCCCGCTGGGCACAGCCCTGACGGCGGAACAGCTTGAGGCGCTGTGGCAGGTCGCACCGGCGCCGGTGCTGTGTTTCGATGGTGATGCGGCAGGCCAGCGCGCGGCGGTGAAGGCTGCGGAAACGGCGCTGCCCCTGCTGAACGTGGATCGCACGCTGCGCTTCTGCGTCCTGCCTGAAAAGGAAGACCCGGACAGCCTTGTCCGCCGCCACGGCCCCGCCGCGATGGCCGCCCTTGTCGACGGTGCGCGCCCGATGGGACAGGTGCTGTTCGGCCTGCTGAGCGAGGGCGTGCGCAATCCCGGTCCCGAACAGCGCGCGGCATTGCGGCGCAGGCTGGTGGAAGTCGCGGCCCTGATTCCTGACAAGGCGCTGGCATCAGAATACCGCTCCACCCTGCTGGACAGTTTTTTCGAGACCTTCCGCCGCTCCGGGGCGCGTGGCGGGGGCAGGCCGGCGTCGGTGGCGACCGCGCCCGTGGCTGCGGTGGATGCCGATCTGCAGCGCCAGTGCATCCTCAGTGCGATCATCCTTGAGCAGCCCGCCATACTGGATGAGGTACAGGACGCCTACTGCCGCCTTGAACTGCCCGCCGATCTGGCCGCACTGCGCGAGGAACTGCTGGATATGTATGATGCCCGGGGCGAACTGCCATCCCCTGATGAACTGGCCGCCTGCCTTTCGCGCGCCGGGCTGGATGAAGTCTGCGCGCGTGTCCACACAACACGCGGGCGACGTACGCGCGGACAGGATGATGGCGATATTTTTGCATCCGACCCGCGGCGTGAATGGTGGCATTTCTACGCGCTGCTCAACGTCGAACGCTTTGCCGCCGAAGTCCGCGCCGATACCGAACGTATGTGCGCGGGCAATCTGGATGAAGCCGCGTGGCAGAGCCTGCGCACCCGCCTGCTGGCGCTGGACAGCCTGCGTCGCGGTGGGAACGAGGCGGATGAGTAGAATGGAAAATTGCCCGTTTGCATCAAATGCACCGGGCGTGCCCTTGACTTCGGCCATGTTATCGACCACCTGCACCAGACAAATGCAGATGAAAACGGTATAATTGGCCCTGTCCTGTCCTCCGGCATATGCGGTGGGCGGGAAAGGAGCGGCCAACCTCGCGCAGGCAGGGTTGGCGCGCGCGTAAACGGATTTGCTGGGTGGGGATTGATCGGGCATGGCGACAAAGACAGCCACGGGTACGGACACGGCTTCGGGGGATCAGGACAACGATACGACCCTGCTGGACACCCGGTCCGGCGCCGTCAAGAAACTGATCGCCCGCGGCAAGGAACGCGGTTACATCACGTTTGATGAACTGAACGCCGTCCTGCCGCAGGATCAGATGTCCTCCGAACAGATCGAGGACGTGATGGCTGCCCTGTCGGAAATGGGCATGCAGGTTGTCGAGAACGAAGACAACGACAGCGACGAGAGTGAAGCCGCCGCCCCCGCCGAAACCAAGAGCGACGACACCGCCGAGGAAGAGGAAAGCGAAAGCGGGGAAACCGCTGCCGGCAATGTCGATACCGAAAGCCTTGGCCGCACGGATGACCCCGTGCGCATGTACCTGCGTGAAATGGGTTCGGTCGAACTGCTGTCGCGTGAAGGCGAAATCGCGATCGCCAAGCGCATCGAGGCCGGTCGTGACGAGATGATCGGCGGGCTGTGCGAAAGCCCGCTGACCTTCCGCGCCATCATTTCGTGGCATGAACGGCTCAAGGCCGGTGAGATGCTGCTGCGCGACATCGTGGACCTTGAGGCCATGCAGTCCGGCGGCAACGATCCCGCCGAGTCCGCCGAAGGCGAGGACGCCTTTGCCGAAAACGAAGGCAGCGAGAACGACGAAGCCGAGGAAACCGAGGGCGAAGGTGAGGGCGAAGGCGAAGGTGCCGGTCTGTCGCTGTCCGCGCTGGAAGAAAAACTGAAGCCCGAAATCCTTGAACAGTTCAAGGAAATCGAGGCGCTGTACGAAGCCCTGCACAAGGTGCAGGCCGAACGGCTGGAAAAATTCACGGGTGGTAGCGAAATCTCCGCCGAGGACGAAAGCCGCTACGAACAGCTCCGTATGGAACTGGTGGGCAAGGTGCAGCAGGTCCACCTGCACAATGCGCGGATCGAGGTGCTGGTCGAACACCTCAAGGAAATCTTCCAGCGCCTCAACGGTCTGGAAGGGCGCATGCTGCGTCTGGCTGAAAGCACCCGCGTATCGCGCGATGACTTCCTGCTGAAATATCGTGGCCGCGAACTGGACCCCGGCTGGATGGACATGGCGTCCGCCCTGCCGGGCAAGTCGTGGAAGAACTTCATCGCCAAGCATGGCGAGACGGTGGTCCGCCTGCGTAACCAGGTGGCCGAACTGACACAGGAAACCGGCCTGCCGGTGGGTGAGTTCCGTCGCGTCTACGCCACCGTGTCGCGCGGGGAGCGGGATTCGGCGCGCGCCAAGAAGGAAATGATCGAGGCCAACCTGCGGCTGGTGATCTCGATCGCCAAGAAATACACCAATCGCGGTCTTCAGTTCCTTGACCTGATTCAGGAAGGCAATATCGGCCTGATGAAGGCGGTGGACAAATTCGAATACCGTCGTGGCTACAAGTTCTCCACCTATGCAACATGGTGGATCAGGCAGGCGATCACGCGTTCGATCGCGGATCAGGCGCGGACCATCCGTATTCCGGTCCACATGATCGAGACGATCAACAAGCTGGTCCGTACCTCGCGCCAGATGCTGCATGAGATCGGGCGCGAGCCCGCGCCGGAAGAACTGGCTGAAAAGCTGGGCATGCCGCTGGAAAAGGTGCGCAAGGTCCTCAAGATCGCCAAGGAGCCGATTTCCCTCGAAACCCCGATCGGGGATGAGGAAGACAGCCATCTTGGTGACTTCATCGAGGACAAGACGGCGGTCATCCCGCTTGACGCCGCGATCCAGACCAACCTGCGCGAAGCCACGACGCGGGTGCTGTCCTCGCTCACCCCGCGTGAGGAACGTGTGCTGCGCATGCGTTTCGGCATCGGCATGAACACCGACCATACGCTTGAGGAAGTCGGCCAGCAGTTCAACGTGACCCGCGAACGTATCCGCCAGATCGAGGCGAAGGCGCTGCGCAAGCTCAAGCACCCCAGCCGCAGCCGCAAGCTGCGGTCCTTCCTTGATGATAACTGAGGTTCCATGTCCTGCCGCCCGTGATGAACCGGGCGGCGATGGAACGCGGATCGGTGTGGATGTAACCTTCCTGTGCATGGACAGGCAGCCGCCGGGATCGCCGCCAGCCCTGCCGGATGGCTATACGATCCGTCCGGTCACACATCCCACCGTGGGGTGGTACCGCGAAATGTACGACGCGGTGGGTCGCGATTACTGCTGGTGGCTGCGTCGTCTCATGTCGGATGCGCAGCTTGCGAACCTGCTGGCCGATCCGGGTATTGGTGTGCATGTGCTGTATGAGGGCGACAGGGTGGCCGGTTTTTGCGAACTGGACGCCCGCTACAGCCCCGATGTGAACATCGCCTATTTCGGCCTGCTGCCTGCATGGATAGGGCGCGGGGTCGGGCGGATTTTCCTGCACCAGATGATCGCGCGCGCATGGCAGGCGCATCCGGCCGCGGTCCGGGTCAATACGTGTTCGGCCGATCATCCGCGCGCACTGCCCAATTATCTTCGCGCGGGGTTCCTCAAGGTCAGGACCGTGCGCGAAATATGGGACATTCCCGATGCGCTGGGCCTGCCGCTACCCCGGCGGCTGCGCGTGGCCTGACGGGGCGGGCGCACTTTTCCCTTGTTTATTGGTGGGGTTTGTGTTTCAAACCGCTCCTTCCCTGCCGGATGCGTGGCATCGCGTCCGGCTATACCCGTGCCCCTCGGGGCGAAATGGCGGACCGTGTCCGTCCATGCGGGGTTGAAGTGATCCGAAGGGAGTACCAATGCCGTTGTATGAAATCGTGCTGATCGCACGTAATGACGTGTCGCAGCAGCAGGTCGAAGCCATTGCTGATGGCATCGCGACCCAGGCAGAAGCGGAATCCGGTTCCGTAAAGAAGCGTGAATACTGGGGCCTGCGTACGCTGGCTTACCGTATCAAGAAGAACCGCAAGGGGCATTACATGCTTCTGGGTCTTGACGCGTCTCCTGCCGCCATCAAGGAAATCGAGCGTCAGCTCGGCCTGAACGAGGACGTCCTGCGCGTGCTCACCCTGCGTGTGGACGAGATTGACGAAGCTCCCTCCGTCATCCTGTCGCGCAAGGGCGATGAGCGTGAGCGTGGCTTCCGTGGGCCCAAGCCCGCAGGCCGGTTCGAAAGCGGGCGTCCGCGCCGCAATTTCGATGACCGCGAAGAGTTCCGCGCCCGTAACGAGCGTGAAGAGCAGCAGCGCGCCAGCGCCAGCGCTGAAGCGGAGTAAGAGCTGATGTCCGAATCTACCGAGATCAATCCCGCCGCCCGCCGCGTTGCGGTTGGTGCGCGCCGTCCGTTCTACCGTCGTCGCAAGTCCTGCCCGTTCTCCGGCCCGAACGCGCCGAAGATCGACTACAAGGACGTGCGTCTGCTGAGCCGCTTCCTGTCCGAGCGTGGCAAGATCGTTCCCAGCCGTATCACGGCCGTATCCGCCAAGAAGCAGCGTGAGCTGGCCCAGGCCATCAAGCGTGCGCGTTTCCTGGCGTTGCTGCCCTACATTGTAAGCTGAGGGAGGCAGGAACATGTCCGCAGTAGAACTCATTCTGCTCCAGCGCGTCGAGAAGCTGGGCCAGATGGGCGAGATCGTAACGGTGAAGCCGGGCTATGCCCGTAACTTCCTCCTGCCCCAGGGCAAGGCGATCCGCGCCAACGCACATAACCGCGAGCGTTTCGAGCGTGAGCGCGTGCAGCTTGAGGCGCAGAACCTCAAGAACCGCGAGGAGGCCGAGCGCCTGTCCGAGCGCATGCACGGCCTGTCCGTCATCCTGATCCGTCAGGCTGGCGACAGCGGCAGCCTGTATGGCTCCGTCACTACCCGTGACATCGCAGAAGCCGCGACGAAGGCTGGTCTGACCATCACCCGTAACCAGGTGGTCCTGCCCGAGCCGATCAAGCAGCTTGGCCTGTATGACGTGCGCGTCGCCCTGCACCCGGAAGTGGCGATGCAGGTGACCGTGAACGTCGCGCGTTCCGAAGAAGAAGCGGAACGTCAGGCACGCGGTGAGGAAATCGGCGTCGAGCGCGACGACGAACCGGCACTGGTCGAAGAAGACACGCTGACCGAAGGCGGGGTTTCGGAAGAAACCGCCGTTGAGGAAGCGCCGGCTGAATAACTGATCCGTTCCGGCGCCCTGCGAGGGGTGTCGGATCTGGTTGCGAAAGCCCGGAAGAGGAAACTCTTCCGGGCTTTTGTCGTTTTCGGGGCGTGTGCGGTCCGCCCGTACGGACAGGCGGGGAGAAAGCCGATGGCGTCTGTATTGCTGGACCGGGCCTTTGCGCATTTCATCACGGTTGGGCGGCTGGATGTGTATTATCCCGGTGGCGACAGGCGGGTCTATACGGGCCAGCCCGGCCCCCATGCCGCCATGTGGATTGCCGACCCCGCTACCTGCCGCGCCCTGCTGCTGGACCCCGCGCTGAAGGTTGGGGAAGCCTATATGGCCGGTCACCTGCGTCCGGTGGACTGTTCGCTGTACGAATTGCTGCATGTGCTCATGCTCAACGTGATGCGGCGCAGCCCGGCGGGAGAACGTTTTTTCTCCTCGCTGCGCTACATGGCGCGCAAATGGCTGCAGAACAACACCCTGCGGCGCGCGCGGCGTAACGTCGCCCACCATTATGATCTGGACAGCAGGCTGTACCGATTGTTCCTTGATGAGGACATGCAGTATTCCTGTGGCTATTTTCCCACCGGCTATGAAACGCTGGCACAGGCGCAGGCCGCGAAGAAACATCATCTTGCCGCCAAGCTGCACCTGACACGACCGGGCATGAGCGTACTGGATGTGGGCTGCGGCTGGGGTGGAATGGCGCTTACGCTGGGGCGTGACTATGGCGCGCAGGTGACGGGCATCACCCTGTCGGTGGAACAGTTGCACATTGCACGCCGCCGCGCGCGTGAGGCCGGGCTGGATGACCGGGTGCGTTTTGAACTGCTGGATTATCGTGCGGTCAGGCGTCAGTACGACCGCATCATTTCCATCGGCATGTTCGAGCATGTCGGCGTCGCGCATTACGGTTCATTTTTTTCCACCATGCGCCAGGCCCTCAAACCCCGTGGTGTGATGGTGCTGCATTCCATCGGGCGCGTGGAGGGGCCAAATGTGACCAACCCATGGATAGATCGCTACATTTTCCCCGGCGGGTATTCCCCTGCGGTAAGCGAGGCGGTCGGGGCGGTTGAACGCGCGGGGCTATGGCTGACGGATTGTGAGATATGGCGGCTGCATTATGCCCGTACCATCGCCCACTGGCGCAGCCGTTTCGCCGCGCAGCGTGCCGCCATTGCACGGATGTATGATGAACGGTTCTGCCGGATGTTCGAATTCTACCTGTGCGTATCCGAACTCGCCTTCCGCGTGCAGGGGCATCTCAATTTCCAGTTGCAGCTAACGCGGGAGATTGATGCCGTGCCTCTGGCGCGGGATTACATGCTGGGTCCCGAACCGGTGGAGCAGCAGGTTTCCTGCCCCGTAATGGAGCCGGTATCCTATGCCGGGGCGGCAGTCCTGCGGGCATGAAGGCGGGCAAGCCTATCAAATTCCGCAATATCCAGTGTTTCCGCCCGGCGGCTGCCATCAATGCCTGCTTCAGTCAGCAGGGCTTCGCCCCCGACTGATTTCAGCGCCCCGCGCAGCATCTTGCGCCGCTGGCCAAAGGCCGCCGCCGTAATCTGTTCCATCGCGCGGAACAGGGTGGCGTCAGGCTGCTGTGCATGGGGGATCAGGCCCACTACGGCGGAATGGACCTTGGGCGGCGGTGAAAACGCACCGGGCGGGATATGCATAAGCATCCCGCAACGGCATGTCCATTGCGCCAGAACGCCCAGCCGCCCGTAATGGTCGGAACCGGGGGCCGCGCAGATGCGCTCCGCCACTTCCTGCTGGAACATGAGCGTCAGGCGCGACCATGCGCTGGCCTGCCGCAGCCAGCCAACCAGAAGCGGCGTGCCGACATTATAGGGCAGGTTGGCAATGATCTGGCGTGGCGCGGGGCACAGCGTGGTCAGGTCACGGCGCATGGCGTCGGCTTCGACCACCTGCAGGCGGTCCGGCATAAGGGCCGCCAGTTCCGTAATGATTGCCACGGCGCGGGTATCGACTTCCACCGCCGTAATGCTGGCGGCATCCGAGTCCAGCAGCGCGCGGGTCAGACCACCGGGGCCGGGTCCCACCTCAACGATATGCTGTCCCGCCAGATCCCCCGCCAGGGACGTGATCCGCGCCGTAATGGCCGGGTCCAGCAGAAAGTGCTGGCCCAGCGCCTTGCGTGCATCCAGTCCGTGCCGCGCGATCGTCTGGCGCAGCGGCTCAAGGCCCTTCAGCCCTTCCGGTAAAGTCATGTCCGCGTTCAGGACTTGGAGCGCATATCGATGATCGCGCGGCGCTGGAGGTCACGATTGAGCTGGCGCGATGTCTGTTCCACACGTTCGTTCAGCAGGTGGTCGGCGATTTCGCTGGGGGTCTGGATGGCGATGTTGCGTTCCTCACGTTTGCATACCATCAGCACGGCGATGCCATCTTCCGACACCAGCGGCTGGCTGGGCTGGCCGACGGGCAGGGGCTCAAGCACTTCACGCATGCGCGGATTGAGGCGGTTGAGCAGCAGTTCCCCCGGATCGGAAGGATGCTTTTCACCCAGCTTCTTGTTCTGGGCTTCCACCTGATCGCAGTTCTTGGCGTTGGCGACAAAGGCGTTGGCCGAATCCAGCATGCTTTTCTGCTGGTCTGTCGGGTTTTCCGGGTCAAGCGGGCTTTCGAAGGGGAAGAAAGCCTGACGCATGGACAGGATTGTCGCCATCTGGTGGCCCACCGTGCGGCGTTCGGCAATGGTGGCGATGACGTAGCCGCCCGCCACGCGGATGGCGTTGGAAATCGCGCCATCGGGCATCTGGCGTGCTACGGCCACGACCTGCGGGTCCAGCCCGTCTTCCTGCGTCCAGCCCATCATGCCACCTTCCAGCGCGCTCTGCCCCTGCGAAAACTGGGCGGCGACGATGGGGAACGGCGCGCCTTCACGCAGTTCCTGAATGATGGTTTCGGTGAATTTCAGTTCGTTTTCGGTGTGGCGTGGATCGTCAACGGGAATGAATATCTCGCTGATCATGTATTCCGGCTTGCCGTCCTCCCGCTTCAGCGCCTCGGTCCGCTGTTCGATCTCGGCTGCGGTGATGCGGCCACGTTCGCCCGTTTCCTGTCGCAGCACCTGCGACCAGCCAAGCTGCACGCGGATCTGGTCGATCAGTGTCGTCAGCGAGACGCCATCTTCCGCCAGTTTGTTGCGCAGCGCATTTTCCGGCATGCCGTTGCGCTGCTCGATCCCGGCGATGGCGTCGGCAATCTGCTTGATGGGCACGTTGATGTGGCGGTCGAGCATTTCCTGCATGCGCAGCCGTTCGTCAATCAGCTGCCGCACGATCTGCGGGCGCAGGCGCTCCATCACGTCATCGCTGACATCAAGGCCGGAGGAAAGGGCGAACAGCCGCCCGCGCGTATCGACATCACGCTTGGTCAGGACCGATCCGTTGACGGTGGCGATGATGGCGTCCTGTTCTTCCGCCGCCTGTGCCTGCTGCGCGATGGAGCGGGCGCTGCGTGCCGCCGCGGCCTGTTCATGCCCGGCCAGCGCCAGACAGGCCAGCAGGCCGGCGGTCAGCGCGCGGCCTGCACGCCTGCGTCGCGGTGCGGGGGAGGGTACGGCGCCACGGGTGGCGGGGAAGAAGGACATCCGGCTCGGTCTTTCACGCATCAGGTCAGCCATTCATACCAAATGTACCGATGGTTTTGAACGTAAGGGAGAACATTACGGTCGAATTGCTCTGTTGGCCACCAATGGTGGTGTACTGCTTGAGATACATGACATCCAGCCCGAAGCAGTCATTCTGGAACCCGGCGTCCCCACCCACCGACACGCTTTCCTTGCGCGACAGGCTGCGGCGCAGATAGGCGGCCAGATGCCAGTTCTGCCAGTTCGAGGCCGCGCCCACCGTCAGTTCGCTGACCGGTGTGTAATAAACGGCAGGCGGCGTGTTGGCGTAGGACCGCTGGGCATAATAGTAATAGGACGTCACCGGTTCATACAGATAGCCACCCGTCACGCGGAAATGGCGGAAACCCGTGCTGCCCAGCGCATCGGCGAAATCCACCTTCCCGGCGTATGGATCAAGCCGCATCTTGCCGTCGAAATCGAAAAACTGGTTGGGCACGACATGCGTGCCCATCACCAGATCCGACAGGTGATGGCTCAGGCCGGAATAGGGAATGCGGTCATGTTCGACATGTTCCTGAAAGCTTTCGCCAATCAGCATGTCGATCTGGTGGCCGTTCCATGTCCAGTTGTTGTGCAGCCCGATATTGGCGCGCAGCCCCCCGTCCAGCCGGTCGGTGCCCGGATAGCGGTTGATGGAGAACAGGGTCGAATCCGTGAATTCGTAGGTCAGGCTGTCCTCGTTGGGAATATTGCGCGAAGAACTGTTCCCCGTATTGGGCGCGGCAAGGATCTGCACGATCGGCTCCAGTATCTGGGTGCCGGTATTATGGTTGAAACTGCGCAGGAAGGGCCAGTTCATTTTCAGCCCGACCGTGGGCAGCACCTGTCCTTCGACCTGCGCGCGGGTGGCGGCGGCGTAATTGGGCTGCTGGTAAAGCGATGTGGCGCGGTGGATCGCAGATTCCACATGCAGCGTCAGGTTCCAGATCTGCCCCAGCGAGTTGTGGAAAGGCCGGTCCCAGTTAAGCGAAAGCTGCCCGCGCTGGTCTGACGTGCCATTGTCACGATAGACATAAAAATCGGTCGTATCGAGGCTGAACCGCCCGCCCCATGCGTCCGGTTTGCCAAAATAGCTGTAGGTGTAGCGCGGCAGGACCCATGGCAGGTCCTGATTGTGGATGATGCCCTGATTCAGGCCCTGATAGCCTTCGGCGTCGATGCGGGAATACGATCCGGTGCCGAAGCCTTCAAGATAGACATTGGAATTGAGCGTATCCTGCCCGTAGCCGCTTACGCGGTAGTCGCGCATGTAGTTGGGCGAACTGGCCCAGCGGATGTTCGCCCCCGCGCGCCATGTCTTGTTGATGGATACCTGTCCACTGCCGAAGAAGTAGCCCTGCACGCCATGGTTGTCGTTGCTGTCGACCGTCTGGCCGAAGGTGTTGACGTAATCAATGTCGTGATGCGTGTCATAGGCGATGCCGGCATTGATGTTGACGCGCGCATTGCGGAAATAGCGGCGGTAGACCGAACTGAGTTCAGGCCCCGTGCGGGTGGAGAACAGCCCTTCCAGCGTGATGTCCGACTGTTTGTCCAGCACCCAGTAATAGGGAATGGTGACATACGTGCCCAGGTAGCGGTTATGCGGCGTGAATCCCGGTGTCAGGAAGCCGCTCTGCCGCCGGACGGACGGATCGGTCATGGAGAAGGTGGGCAGGTAGAACACCGGCACGCCGAAGAAATCGACAAACGCATCGCGGAATTCCAGCCGCTTGTGCTGCATGTCATGCGTGGCGTCATAAGCGCGTAGCTGCCAGAACGGCGCGCGTTCGGGATGGCGGGCGCACACTTCGCACGCGGTATAGACCACGCGGGTCAGGTCGCTGAGCTTGCCGCCGGTGCGGCGCACCCCGTTGGCCGCCAGCCGGGCGTTATCGAACATCTGGGCATACATGCGCGTCATGATCCCGTCGCGCATGCCGTTGCTCAGTTCCGCGTAATCGGTGAACAGCACGGTTCCGTCCGGCTCGACCATCGCCACGTTGCCGCGTGCGGAAGCCACGCCGGTATTGCGGTCATATATGACCTTGTCCGCCCGCATGATCTGATCGTTCTGCCAGATCTGGACATTGCCGGTCCATGTGGCGATGCCGTTGCGGCTGTCATACGACACATGATCGGCCTGAAAGGTCATCGGGTCGCTATTGGATACCGTGCCGGAAAAACTGACCGGGGCCTGTGGCTGGCTTTTGGGGGCATGGATGGGCTGGGTGCGCTTGGGCGCGTCCGCACGGGCCGGGTTGCCCGTGCCCAGCCCGGATACGATCCCGCCCAGCATCGTCGCCGCAAGCAAAAACCCGCGCGGGAACCGCCGCATGGCGGCGATGGGCCGCCGGGTAAGCGGCGCGCGCGGGGAAGGGGCGGGACGGGACATTAACCGTCCTCTAGATGAAGAAGTAGCGTGACCGCAAGACAAAGCCCCGCCCCCGTTGGTGCCCAGGCGGCGAGAAGGGGGGGAAGTGCGCCCGTTTCACCAAACTGCGCCGCGATCTTGGATATGGCGAACAGCGCAAAACCGGCCGCCACGCCAAAGCTTATCATGCGCACGACCCCGCCGCGCCGCGCGGGCCGCATGGAAAATCCCGCCGCCACCAGCGCCATGGTACCCGACAGTACGGGCAGCGTCAGCAGGGTCTGGAAATGCAGCCGATGGCGGATGGTGGAAAAGCCTGAACGCTCAAGCTGGCGGATGAAACCCGGCAGCGCCCAGACAGACAGTGTATCAGGCGAGGCAAAGCTTTCCTCAACCCCCGCCAGTGTCAGGTCGGCGGGCAGCGTCATGTGGCCCATGTCCTGCGGCATTTCATCGGGGCGGAGCTGGCGCGTGGAATCCAGTATCCACCGGCCGCGGCCCAGATAGCCGCTTTCGGCCTCCAGCCGGGTCAGCAGGCTGTCATCAGGCCCCATGCGAAAGACCGTGACGCCGCCAAGGTGCAGCACGCCGCCGTGCAGCTTGACGCGTCGGGCGTGAATGATGTCCACGCCATGGTCCACCAGCCCGTTATCGCCCTGGCGCAGCCATAGCGTGCCACCGCTCAGGTTCAGGGACTTGCCGTTATTGTCGCGCAGGTACTGCCGGTCCAGCGCTTCCGCCCGCCGGTACATGACGGATGACAGGGGCGAGATGCAGGTGGTGGCCGTCGCCCCGATCAGGACCGCGCAGATGACGGGCCCCGCCAGGAACTGCCATGCCGAAATCCCCGCCGCCCGCGCCACGACCAGTTCCGATGTGCGCGCCAGCCGCCAGAAGCAGATGATCCCGCCCAGCAGCACGCCGAAGGGCAGGATTTCAAGGCAGGCGAAAGGCACATGCAGGAAGGCGATCTCACTGACCAGCGACGTGGGCACGTTGGGTCGCGTCGAAACCCGGCGCAGCAGGTCGATGAAATCGAACATCGTTATCAGCGCGGTCAGGAAGGCGATCACCGCCAGCGTGGCGAAAGTGAACTGCCGCGCGATATAGAACGAGAGGGTGAAGGCGGGTTTCATGCGCGCGGGCCACGCACGGCCCGGGCAGTCGGGCGGTCCGAACGGAATTCCGGCACGAACAGGATGGCCGCGCAGACCAGCCCCGGACCCAGCGTGCAGATCCACATGAGCGGCATGAGCTGCAGGTTGCGCGAGGCGAGGTTCTGCACCAGCAGCGTCAGCGCCTGCACCGCCACGACCCCGAGGATGGCCAGCACAGGGCGCAGGATGCTGGCCTGCCGGGAATAATTGCCGCCCATGGCGCCAACCAGCCCGATCATGGCGAAGGAAAAGGCGCAGAACGGCGTGCTGAGCCTGCGCCAGGCCTCGATGAACATCTTGCTTTCGTCACGTCGGGAATACAGGCGCATGTCGGGATGAAGTAGTTCCGCAATCGAAAGTTCATTGGCGTCCGGCTGGCGCGTATGCGACCCGTGCGGACTGGACAGGTCTATGGTGTTGCGCGCGAAGGTCAGCACGTTCAGCCGCCCGGTATGGCTGTCGATTTCCTGCCGTGATCCGTTGAACAGCACCACGCGGGGCTGATCGCCGGTGACGAGCAGGTTGCCGTCTTCCGCAAGGATCGTCGCTTCCGCTCCCGGCGTGCGGTCATCTTCCACCATGATGCCATGCAGCGTGCCGTCCTTGTCGCGTGCGCGGATATAGACGGTCATGTTGTCCGATACCTGCGTGAATACCCCATCCTGTATCAGGAAGGCGGCCATGCGGTTGCGTATCTGGAATTCGTACTGGCGGAAGGCGTGGTACGAAACCGGCACGATCCATATGTTCAGGATCAGGCACAGCCCCGTGGCAATGCTGGCGCACAGCAGTCCCGGCCGCGCCATCATGACGGGGGACAGCCCCGCCGCCTGCATGACGGTCAGTTCCCGGTCGGTGCCCAGGCGCTGGTAGATGAACTGCACCACCACGAAGGTCGTGATCGGCAGGATGACCGCGACGAAGGACGGAATAAGCAGGCTGGTCAGTTCAAGGAACACGCGCAGCGAAAGCCCGCGTCCCACCACCAGCGATACGAAATGCAGCGACTGCGTCAGCCAGATCAGCACCGCCAGCGCGCCCGTGCTGGCCACCAGCGCCAGCAGGAGCTGACGCAGTACGTAGCGGTCCAGAATCGACAGGCGCAGCGCAAGGCGGTCGGGAACGGGGCGGGCGACAGGCATGCCCCTGTCTAGCCCCGTTCCCGCCGGGGCAAAAGGGGTGATCCCCTGCGGCATGGGTGTGGGAACAGTCTGTTACGCGCGGTCGCGCGGGCCGTTCCGTCAGGCCCCCTGCGTGGCGGGGGGCAGGACCTTGCCGGGATTCATCAGGTTGCGGGGATCAAGCGCTGTCTTGATATGGCGCATGGCCGCCAGTTCCGCGCCCCCGCGCCACGACGGCATCATGTAGGGCTTGAGCTGGCCCACCCCATGCTCGGCGGAGAAGGAACCATCCAGTTCCTTCACGATCGCGGACACCGTATCCATGATGTCGTGGCTGCGCGCAAGGAAGGCTTCCGGCGCCATGCCTTCGGGCTGGACAAGGTTGAAGTGGATGTTGCCATCGCCCATGTGGCCGAACGGGGCGGGGCGGATGCCGGGTATCAGCGCCTCGCACGCGCTGGTGGCGCGTGTAATCAGTTCGGGCACATGGGTTACGGGAACCGAGACGTCGTTCTTGACGCTGGCGCCCGCGCGGCGCTGGGCTTCGGCATGTTCCTCGCGCAGTTTCCACAGCCCGGCGCGCTGGCTTTCGCTTTCGGCTATGACGGCATCGGTAATGATGCCTTCTTCCAGCGCTTCTCCCAGAACGGATTCCGTGAACTCACGCAGGTCGGCATCGGGGCGGGGGGTGGCAAGTTCAAGCAGTACATAGGCCGGGGCGGTTTCCTCCAGCGGCAGGCCTGCGCCGGGGATAAGGTCTGTAACCAGTTCCATGCCGGTGCCCGACATGAACTCGAACGCCTGCAGCAGTGACGGATCGCGCGAACGCAGCAGCCCCAGCAGGTCCAGCGCGGCGCTGGCGTCTTCCACCGCACACAGGGCGGCGTCGATTTCGCGCGGCTGGGGATGAAGCTGCAGGATGGCGGTGGTGATGAATCCCAGCGTCCCTTCCGATCCCACCAGCAACTGCCGCAGGGCGTAGCCGGTATTGTCCTTGCGCAGGCGGCGCAGCCCGTTGAATACGCTGCCATCGGGCATGACCGCTTCCAGCCCCAGCGTCAGTTCGCGTGCGTTGCCGTAGCGCAGCGTGTTGTTGCCCCCGGCATTGGTGGCCAGCACGCCGCCGATCTGGGCCGACCCTTCGGATGAAATGGACAGCGGCAGCATGAAACCGGCTTCCCACGCGGCGTCCTGTGCCGCTTTCAGCGTGACCCCGGCTTCGATTTCCATGGTCAGGTCGCGCGGGTCGATGCCGCGGATACGGTTCATGCGCGACAGGCAGATGACAACCTCGCGCCCCGTATCATCAGGCGTTGCACCGCCCACCATGCTGGTATTGCCGCCCTGCGGCACCATGGGAACATCATGCGCCACACACAGGCGTACGATGGCGGCCAGTTCGTCCGTGCTGGCGGGGCGCAGCACGGCCAGCGCGCGGCCATGGTACAGGCTGCGCCAGTCGGTGCAGAAGGGGGCGATATCCGTCGCATCCGTCAGCACGCCCGCAGGCCCCAGTATTTCGCTGAAGCGGGCGATCAGGTCATGACGTGCCAGTGCGGGGGAGGGAGATGCGGTCATGACAACATGCTTCCGGAATAGAGGGGATGGGAGAGCGGCATGAGAAAGGCCTGCCCGTTCTCCACCCCGTCATGGTGGACCGGGGGGTAGGCGGCGCTGGCCTGCGCGGGGCTGCTCGATACAAGGGTGTGCCACATTTCCGTCAGGGCAAAGCCGGTCAGCACGCCCACGGCCACCGCAACCACCAGCCCGCCCGACCGGCGCGGGGCCTGACGGGTCTGCACGATGGACAGGGCGGCCTGCGTTTCGGCCCGTGCCTGCTGCGTCTGGTACAGTTCCGAACGCAGGGCGGCGTTGTGGGCGCGCGCGTCGCGCAGCTCCAGATCCAGCTTGCGGATGCTGTCCGTCAGCTTGGAAATGCGCGCGTGCGACTCCTGTATTTCCTTTGCCGCCGCCGTGCCGGTCTTTGTGCTGCGGGGCGCGCGCGGCTTGGGCGGGGCCTTGGGCGGCGGGTTGGGGGCAATGGCTGAAAAAAGGTTCTTCAGTGCGCCGCCCGTAACCTGATTCTTCTTTGCCCGCGCCCGGATGGCGGCCAGTGCGTTTTCCGACTGGCCTGCATGTTCCTCCAGCACAAGTGCAAGGATATCCGAAAGGATTTTCAGTTCCTTGGGATCGAATGTGTCGCTCATTTCGGGCACCGGGGTCGGATCATGCGGTTAAAAACCATTACGGACGCGGACTGGCAGCACGGATCAGCCGGTCACGGATGGCACGGCCCAGACCATGTCCGGGTACATGCTGCACCGCAATCCTGACCAGCCCACGGCGGCGTCCCTCCATATCAAGAAACCGCAGCCCCGCGAAGAGGCGTGCCGCCGCTTCATGCAAATCGGCGGTTCTGCTCAGATTCCACACCAGCGGGCTGCCCGGCAGTTCGCTGCCAAATGCCAGCAGCGCCTCGTCACTGGCAACCGTATCGGCATCCAGCCGCACCGGCAGGCCCGGCGCATAATGCGACGAAAGCTGCCCGGGGGCGGAGGGATTGATGTCATTACTGCCCGCAGGAGTGACAAGTGGCGCGCCGCAGGCGTCTTCCAGCGCCTCAAGCGTGATGCCACCGGGGCGCAGCAGGACAGGGCGCTCCCCGCTCAGGTCGACGATGGTGCTTTCCACTCCCACCCGGCACGGTCCGCAATCCAGCACGGCGTCAATCCGGCCATCCAGCCCCGCCAGCACATGCTGCGCATCGGATGGGCTGACCCGGCCCGATGGATTGGCCGAAGGGGCGACAACGGGAAAGCCGCATGCCGCCAGCAGGGCCTGTGTGGTCGCCCCGGCGGGCACGCGCACCCCTGCCGTCGGCAGGCCGGCGGTCGCGATGGTGGAAATGGCGCATCCTTCCGCACGGGGCAGGACAAGCGTCAGCGGTCCGGGCCAGAACCGTGCGGCCAGCCTGCGGGCAAGCGGGCTGGCGGCCACCTGTTCAAATGCGGCATCGGCGCTGACGAAATGGCTTATCAGCGGGTTGATGCCGGGTCGGCCCTTGGCGGTGTAAATTGCGGCCACGGCCCGGTCGTTGCGCGCATCCGCGCCCAGCCCGTAAACCGTTTCCGTCCCGAAGGCGACAAGACCGCCTGCGCGCAGGATGGTGGCGGCGGCCTCAATGCCCTGCGGGTCATTATGCAGCAGTCGTGTATCCATCGATACGGCGCGACTACCGTGCGCCACGACAGATGAAATGCGGATTGCGCCAGCTGGGCTTGCCATAGGCCAGTGTCGCGCCATCGGGTGTGGTTACGCTGCCCCCGGCCGCTTCCACGATCGCCTGTGGCGCGGCGGTGTCCCATTCCATGGTGGTGCCAAGACGGGGGTACAGGTCGGCGATGCCTTCCGCCACGCGGATAAACTTGGCCGCCGAACCGATATTGCCCAGATGCGCGATGGTATGGCCGCCCAGAAAGTCCTTCAGCCGTGGATCATCCGCATAATGGCGCGACGCCAGCACGGTCAGTCCCTCGGCAGGGGGCGTGCGGACGTGAATGGCCTGTTCCCCGTTCGCATCGATGCGGAAGGCCCCACGCCCGGCACCCGCGCCATAAAGCTGGTGATAGGCCGGCAGCGCCACCGCGCCGATGACCGGGCGACCATCACGCACCAGCGCGATATTGACGGTGAAATCATCCCGTCCCGCCGCGAATTCACGCGTGCCATCCAGCGGGTCGACCAGCCAGAACTCGCTGCCGGTATCGGTGCGGATGCCAGCGGCCATTTCCTCTTCCGCCACCACGGGGATGGCGGGGGCATGGGCGCGAAGCCCCTTGAGGATATGGGCTTCCGCCGCGTGGTCGGCTTCCGTCACGGGGGAACTGTCGGACTTGACCTGTGTGGCGAAGCCGCGTGCGCGGATGTCCCGGATCAGGTCGGCGGCCTCATCGGCCAGGCGAAGGGCCAGATCCAGAAGGAATCTGTCCTCATATGCTGGGATGGATGGTGTATTCATGCTGTTCGCATTAGCTTACTCATGCCGCGCCGTCATGCCTTTATCGGTGTTGATGGCTTCGGATACGGATATTCCGGTCATGGCGATGCCGTGGGGTTACGGAAATTTATCCTGTCCGTCCCAAACCCTCGTAGCGGAGCCATGTGATCCATATGCTCGATATTGCCTTTTCCGACACGACCGCGCCCACCGGTGGCGCCATTGCCCTGCTGGCCGTATCCGGCGCGACACCTGCGGGCGCTTTCGCCACGCTGGACGCCGCCGTGGGTGGCGCGCTGGAACGCGCCATGAAGGCCGCCAGATTTGGGTTCGAGGCATCAAAGACCTGCGTCGTGCTGGCGCCGGGTGCGGGTTACGACCGTATTGTTCTGGTCGGGCTTGGCAGCGCGGATGAACTGGACGGGACTGTTGCGGAGCAGGCCGGGGCGACTGCCGCGGGTGCGCTGGCATCCGCCGCCGGGGCATCGACCGGCGTGATCGTGGCTGACGGGCTTGCGCCGTCACTGGCCGCCCATGTGGCGCTGGGTGCGGTGATGGGCAGCTACCGTTTCGATTCGTACCGGACACGTCCGCGCGCGGGCGAACCTACGAAACTGACCGCGCTGACCATCGCCTGTGCCGACACGGCTGCGGCGCAGGCCGCGTGGACGCCCCTTTCCGCCGTGGCGCGCGGGATTTATCTGTGCCGCGATCTGGTGTCCGAACCCGCAAACATGCTGCGTCCGCCCGAATTCGAGCAGCGTATCAACGCGCTGGCCGATCTTGGCGTCGAGATCGAGGTGCTGGACCGTGACGCGATGCTGGAGCTGGGTTTCGGCGCGCTGCTGGGCGTGGCGCAGGGCAGCGACGCCCCGCCGCGCACCGTCATCATGCGCTGGAACGGGGGGGCTGAGGCGGACGCCCCGGTTGCCTTCGTCGGCAAGGGCGTGACCTTTGATTCGGGTGGCATCTCCATCAAGCCCGCTGCGGGCATGGAGGAAATGAAAACCGACATGGCCGGTGCTGCCGCCGTGGTTGGCACCATCGCCGCGCTGGCGGGGCGCAAGGCGAAGGTCAACGCCGTGGGCGTCGTGGGGCTGGTTGAAAACATGCTGTCGGGCAATGCCCAGCGCCCCGGTGACGTGGTGCGCACGGCGGCAGGCCAGACGGTGGAAGTCCTGAACACCGATGCGGAGGGACGGCTCGTTCTGGCCGATGTGCTGTGGTACACCCAGCAGCGTTTCAATCCGCGCTTCATGATTGACCTCGCCACGCTGACCGGGGCGATCGTGGTCAGCCTTGGCAACGAGCGTGCGGGCCTGTTCTCCAATAATGACGAACTGGCGGCCCACCTGTCCGAAACAGGTGAAAAGACGGCCGAAAAGCTGTGGCGCATGCCGCTGGATGCCGTCTATCTGGAACGGCTGCGCTCGGACATCGCCGATCTCAAGAACATCGGCGGGCGTCCCGGCGGGTCGATCACGGCGGCCAAGTTCCTTGAATGCTTCGTAAACGACGTGCCATGGGCGCATCTTGACATCGCGGGCGTTGCCTTTTCCACCAAGGGCACGGCGCAGGCACCCAAGGGCGCGTCCGGCTTTGGCGTGCGGCTGCTCGACCGTCTGGTCAGCACGTATTACGAGGGGTAATGCCTGCCCCGCGTGGCAGGACAGGACAGAACAGGGAACTCCATGGCGCAGATCGGCTTCTATCACCTGACGCGTTCAAGGGCGGTGGAGGTGCTGCCCGCGTTGCTGGGCCGCACGCTCGATGCCCGGCGGCGCGCGGTGATCCGCTGCGCCTCGACCGAACGGGTGCAGGAACTCGACGATGGCCTGTGGCGGGCGACCGACCCGCTATGGCTGCCCCATGGCACGCAGGCGCTGGGCCATGGTCCCTGGCAGCCCATCTGGCTGACTGATGGTGCCGATGTGCCCAACGGGGCCACGTTCCTGTTCCTGCTGGACGGGGTGGAGGTTACGGACCTTTCCCCGTTCGAGCGGGTGTTCGACCTGTTCGACGGCCATGACGAAACCGCTGTCGCCGCCGCGCGGCGCCGCTGGGTCGCGGGGCGCGATGGGGGACATGATCTGAGCTACTGGCAACAGCAGCCCAGAGGCTGGACGCGCCGTAAATAGTCACTGCCGCACGGCCCGATGGTGCGGGGTGACGTGATGAAAGGCAGGTTCTGTAATGAAGACGGTTACTTTCCCCGATGGTCGCGTGGTGCCCGCTCTTGGCATGGGCACATGGAACATGGGGGACAGCGACAGCCGCCGCGCTGACGAGATACGCAGCATCCGCGCGGGTGTGGAAGCCGGTATCCGCGTGGTGGACACGGCGGAAATGTATGGTTCGGGCCGTTCCGAAAAACTGGTGGGTGAGGCGATCCGTGGCCTGCGGGACGAGGTTTTCCTTGTCAGCAAGGTCCTGCCGTCCAATGCCTCGCGCAAGGGGGTGCGGCGTGCCTGTGCCGCCTCCCTTGAACGGCTGGGCACGGACTGTCTGGATCTGTACCTGCTGCATTGGGAAGGGAGCGAACCGCTGGAGGAGACCATCGCCGGTTTTAACGATCTGGTCGAAGCCGGGATGATCCATAGTTGGGGCGTGTCCAACTTCGATACGGACGCCATGCGCGAAGTCAAAAGCGTCCATAGCGCCACGCCGTGCGCCGCCAATCAGGTGCTTTACAGTCTGGATTACCGTGGCCCGGAATTCGATCTGCTGGAATACGACCGCAAGGCCGGGATCGTGACCATGGCCTATTCCCCGCTGGGCCAGGGGGGCGATCTGCTGCGTGCGCCGGTGCTCAGGCGCGTGGCGCAGCGCCATGAAACATCGCTTGGTCCCGCATCCCCCGCGCAGATCGCGCTGGCCTGGGTGCTGCGGGATGAAAACGTACTGGCCATCCCCAAGGCTGGCAGCCTGCGCCACCAGCACGAAAACATCGCGGCGCAGGAGATCATCTTGACGCGCGATGATCTGGCGGAGATTGATGAAGCCATCGCGCCGCCGCGCCGCAAGGAGCCGCTGGCCATGATCTGACCCGCCCGTTTCGGGGCGTTTCAAGGGGACGCCACCATTCCTGTTCTGCTTGTTGCACTCCTGCTGCCGGTCGGGCTGGCTTCGGTCCTTCTGGCCTGCTGGTCACGGCAGGCGGACGGGATGGTTCCCTTCATCCGGGCGGGGTGGGCGGCAGTCTGTCTGCTGGCTCTCCTTGTCTGTCTGGGTGTGGCGCTGCCGGGTGGGGTTGCGCCGGGATCTGGCTTTTTCGCAGGCACCGGATCGGTCGCCCTGCTTGTGCCGCTGGCCGTGGCGGGGATGGTGGCCTGTGGTCGGTATGACCTTGCCGCCTGCGCCGGGGCGGCACTTGCGATAACAGGCGGCCCCGTGCCGTCGTGCATCGGGGCGGGATGGGTGCTGTGGGTATGCGATAACAGCCCGCATGCCCCACCACAGCGGGTACAGCATGCACCCGACAGGGTTGCCCTGCTGCTTCTGGCGGCGGGGACGGCATGGGCCGGTCGAATGGACTTCCTGCTGCCCGGCCTGTGCTGGATCGGCACGAGGGGACTGCTCGGCCTTTCTTTTTCCCCGCGTGTAGCGGCCCGCGCGATACGTCCTTTTCACATGATGGACATGGCGGCCCTGATCGCGGGCATGGCGCTGTGGCTGCATCTGCCTGCCGGGGGCATGGTGGCGGATACGCGCTGGGGCGGCATGCTGATCGTTGCGGGGTGCCTGCTGTATGGCACGGCTTCGTGGCGGGCGCTGTGCGCAGGCGACGGGCGCAGGGTTCTCGCGGGGCTTCTTGGCGGGACCGGGGCGCTGGTCATTGTCATTGCGGGTCTTACGCGTCTGGCGCAGGCTGATGACCTGCCTGCCATGACGGCCTGTGCCAGCCGGACATTCATGCTGGTCGCGGGCATGATGCTGACATGGGCGTTCATGGCGCGGGTCGTCACTGTTATGGAGCGGGAGGCGGGGCCGCTCATACTGCTCCGTCTGGGGGGGGTGGGCGTACTCATGCCCCGTCTTTCGCTGCTGTGCGCCATCGGCCTGCTGGCGGAAAGCGGCCTGCCGCCCCTTATCGGTTTTTCCGTTGTCTGGATGCTGTTGCGCCTGCTGGCAGCCATGCCGCATGGCGGCGGCCTGGCCGGGACCATACCGCTGCTGCTGGCCCTTCTGGCACTCGGGGTGGGGTGGGCTGTCCGCATGCTCGCCCTTGTCCGTATGGTTGCGGTCATGCTGTGCGGGCGTCCCCGTACGCCGCGCTGCGCGGGCGCAAGTGATCCGCGCGGGCGTGCGTTGTGGCCGGTCGTGCTGGCGGTGCTGCCGGTCATTGTGGTTTCCATCTGGCCCGAATACTGGCTGGGACTGATGGAAGGCGCTGGCCATCCGGCGCATGGATCGGAATGGCCCGTTCTGGCGGAGGTCGGGCTGCTGTCGCCAGATGGGGCCGCCATCCTTCATCCGGGGCGGTTATGCCTGCTTGTGGCCGCTGGGGGCGGGTGTGTAGCGGTATTGCGGCGTCTTGCCGTCCCCCGTCCGGCGCGGCAGGTGGCGGGCTGGCAGCAGGGCGCTCCCGCCGTGCCGCCATGGATGGTCTTTGGTGATCCGCTGACACAGGCAGGGCCGGGTACTCCAGCCCGTATCGTGCTGGACATGATGACGGGGCTGACACGGCGGCGGGCGTATATGTACGATTACGCGCGATTGCGGCGGCGCATCCGGCAGACGGTGTGCGAGGGCAGGCGGCGTCTGTCGGGACCGTGGCGTGAAAGTGCAGTTTATGGGCCGGTGATGATGGTCGCCCTGTGTATGGGTGGGCTGATATTTATTGCGTGGCATGGATAGGCGGCGGTGACGCTCTCCCTTGTTCTGCTGGCACGGATGCAGTCACTGCTGCTGCTGGCCTGTCATACGGTGCTGGTCGTGGTGACGGTGCCGTTATGGATCGGCCTGCTGCGCTGGATGATGGCGACCATGGATGGCGCACGCAGCCTGCCGGACCCTGCATCCTACTGGCGGCTGTTACGCCGGGCATGGCGGCAGCCGGGTGTGCGTTCGGCTGCCGGGGCGCAGATTACGGCGGTTGCGCCGTGGGTGGCGCTGGCGGCGGGGCTGGGGGCGGCCCTGCTCGTGCCTTCCTTTACCCTTGGCATGCCCGGTGGGGACCTGTCCGATCTGCTGGCTGTCGGTGGCCTGCTGGAAATGGGGTTTCTGGCGCTGGTGGTCGTATCCCTTGCTGCCGGACTGGCCCGACCGGGACAGGCGGGGCTGCGCACGGCGGTAAGAGGGATCATGGTCCAGCCCGTGCTGCTGCTTGCCTGTGCCGTGCTGGGCATGTGTCTGCCCGATGGCACGCTGGCCGGTCTGGTACGGCAGGCGCATGTGGCGGACATGAACATCATCCGCGTGCCGCTGGCGCTGGTTGCCGGTGCGCTGCTGCTGGTGGGGGTGACGGAGAGCAGCGGCCCGGATTCCGGCCCGTTTACCATCATGGTGGAGGATCTTGCAGGCCCCGACCGCGCCGTTGCCCAATATGCGCGGGATCTGCTGGTGGTTGTATGGATGATGCTTGCGCGTGATCTGGTCTGGCCGGAAAGTGTCATGGAGCCGGACATTCTGCCCCGCTCATGGCTGGTGGTGTCCATCGCTGCGGCGGTGGGGCTGTGGATGCTGCATATGCTGGTGGCCTGTGGCTGTGTGGCGGCCATGCAGGTCTTTATCGTATCGGGCAGGCGGCAGGCGGCGCGACGCGGAGGGCTGGCGCTGTTATGTGCCCTTATGGCGGGGGTACTGCTTTTCGCCGGACGGGGGATGGGCTGAACGTGCTGGTACTGCTGCTGGGCATGCTTGTGATCCTGTCTGTTTCCGGGGGGGCGGGTGGTGGTGGCGCGCTGTTGTGGCATGCCGCGCTTACGGCTGCGTGCATCTGCTTTTCATGCTGGGTGCGGGGACAGGGCGGCATGGTCGTGCCGCTGGCGCTGGTTGCCGCCGGTCTGGTTGGCGTGCTGGCCATCCAGATGCGGCAGGCCCCCGCCGTTCCCGATGGGCGGGGTGGTATCCGCCTGGCGGGTGGGCTTGTATGCGTTGCGGTGCTGGCGCAGGTGATCGTGTCCGAAGGGGCCGCGGACATGATGGCACGGCTTATGGGACTGGTCGGTCTGTCCGCCATTGTATGCGGGGTCTGGGCAGCGTGTGTGACACGCGGGGTGGTGGCCCTGTGCGCGGGGCTGGCCTGTGCCGTGGATGGCATGATGCTGCTGGGCGCGCAGGCAGACAGTATCCCGGTCATCATTGAGGCATTGGTGGTCGCTGCCGGCCTGAACTGGGTCATGGCCGATCTTTTCCGTGATGGTGGGGGGCCGCCATGACATCGGGGCTTTATATCGCCCTGCTGGCCGGATGGATGGCGCTGGCCACGACTGCCCTGCTGGGGGCGGGTGCTTCACCGCCCCTGCGGCGTCTGCTGGCTGTGCTTTTTCTTGGGTTATGCGCGGGCGTTGGCGGCGTGATCGCGCCCGATCCGCCACGCGCGATCATGGTGTTATGTCCGGCGCTGGCATTGTGCATTCATGTTTTCCGGCATGATGCGTCGGGTGCCGTGACGCCTTTCGTTACGTCGGGCAATGCGGCGCTAGCCCTTGCTTTCGGGCGGTGCGACCTGTTGTGGGTGTTTGTCGGGGCTTCATTGATTCTGCGACTGGCCGTGGCTCATGGGATCCGGGGGCTGGATCGTCAGGGGCAGCACCTGCTGCGTAGCGTGCTGGGTGGACTGATGATGGCGCAGGGGGGCCTGTTCGTGTTGCAGGCGGCATGGGGGCCGCTACAGGATCAGGCGGGCGCGGTTCTGCTGGTGGGTGGGCTGCTCATGGCCTGTGGTTTCCTGTCTCGGTCGGGGACAGGGAGAACAGGGTGGAATGTGGATGCCCTCGCGGTACTGCCTGTGCTGGCGCAGGCAGCCGTTTCATGGCCCGTATTACAGCCGGTGCTGACATTCATGGGGTTGACCGGCCTGCTGTGGAATTGCCTGCCGCAACCGGGCAGGACATCAGTTACGCCGGACTGGACGGCATGGGCGGTGCTGGCCGCTGGCTTGCCGGGCGCGGCATCCTCCATTCCCCTTGCAGCCAGCATGCTTGCACTGGCCTGCCTGCTTCCCGATGATTCGTCACCACAGATTGAGGCGGAAAGGCGCGGCACCATGCTGTTCTGGCCACCATTCCTGCCGGGTATGGCGCTGGTTCTTGTACTGGTGGCGGAAATGGGTCATGTCGTGTGGGTCGCCGTACTGGCGGGGATATCTTTATGGCCCATGTTTGCGCGGCAGGGATCGTCAGTTCCGGTCCGGCGGGCGGAGGTGCCCTTCCTGCTGCTGATGGGGTGTGTGGTACTGGGCATGGTGGTGCGTCAGGGCATGATCCAGCCGTGAACGGGGATGATGCAGCAGCCCTGATCCGTACGGGTGGGCGCACTACCTGTGCCGCACGTTTCGTGCTGACACCCGACCGGTGGTTGGATATGGCCCATGCCCTGTCCCGCACAACCATGCCGCTACTGGGGTTGTGGGCGGATGGCGTGCAGGTGCATGCCCTGTTCATGGATGGGGAAGTGCTGCTGATCGCGAGCGTGGCGGTGACGGATGGACGTTATCAGGCCCTGTCTCCCATGCGGGCCGGGGCGGCGGCGCATGAACGCATTATCCATGATCTTTGGGGAATCGCGGCCATGGGAAGCCATGATGACGCCCCCTGGCTGGATCAGGGACGCTGGCCCGTTACATGGCCCCTGCGCGATCGTCCGCCGCCTGCTTCTGTCGCGCCGGATGGGGTGGAGTTTACCGATGACATTGCCCTGCAACAGGCCGGGGGTGTCGTGCTGGGCTATGGACCGGCGGATGGAGGCTTTGATTCGCCCTTTCACCTCCGCCTCGGCATGCCGGGGGAACGTATCACGCAGGTTACGACCCGCATGGGATATGCCCATCGAGGATTGTGCGCGCGTATGCGGGGACTTGCGCCAGCACAGGCGGCGCAACTGGCCGCCCGGATTGATGCGACGGCGACCATGGCCCATCAACTGGCTTTTTTCCGTGCCCTTGCCGCAGCCACCGGGACTGCGATGGACGGGATCAGTGCTGCGGGCGTCGTGCTGGGGGAAGTGGAACGTATCGCTACCCATCTGGACTGTCTGATGCAGGCGGCCGAGCGGGTGGGGGATGTGCGTTTCGCCAGTCTTGCCGGGGAATTGCTGGAATATGTGCGTGAGACCTGTCGGGCGCAGTATGGCCGCCGCCTGCTGCTTGACCGGCTGCTGCCGGGCGGGGCGGTTCCCCCGCACGATCTGTCCCCGGCAGCGGAAATGATACGGGCGTTACAGACCGGCCGTGCGGAATTGCGGCGGCTTTTCCACCGTCCGCGTGGGCTCGCGACGCAGGGGCGTGATCTTGGCATCCTGTCAGCCGATCATGCCCGGCGGTGGGGGATCATGGGATGCGTGGGGCAGGCCAGCGGTATCGAATACGAACCACGTCCTTCCCTGTCTGGCTATCGGACACATCGGGTCGGTGATGTGGCGGAGGGCAGGGGCGATGTTACCGCCCGGCTTGCCATCCGCCTGCATGAAATCGGGTTGGGCGTGCAGCGCCTGTCCGCAGCCCATGAAACCGTCATGCCCGCATCCATTCCATCATTCAGTGATGGAACGGGCGAAGGCATAGGCCATGCGGAGGGACCGAGCGGGCCGGTCTGGCACTGGGTCCGTCTGGAAGGGGGGCGGATTGCCGCATGGTGGTGTGGCGATCCATCGCTGGCGCGGATACAGGCGCTGCCTGACATCCTGCGGGGTGCCACATATGATGATGTGGGACTGATCGTGACCTCCCTCGGCCTGTCAGCAGCCGGGGCGGATCTGTAGGGGGGACGGAAATGGCATACCTGCATCTGTTCGGTCCCGACGGGGTGGCGGTGCCACGTCTGGTGACACTGGATATTTTCCATATGGAAACGGGGGGCTGTACCGGTTGCGCGATGGAACTGCGCAGTCTGTCGCGGGCGCTGGTCGCGGCACGTGCCGCCATCCGTTTTGTGCCCACCCCCCGGCAGGCCGCCCTGCTGCTGGTAACGGGCAGTCTTACGGTCAGTATGGCTCCGGTCGTGGAGCAGGCATGGCAGGCCATGCCCGGTCCCCGCAGCCTTGCCGCCGTGGGTGACTGTGCGGTGGATGGGGGCCTGTTTCCGCCGAATTATGCCGTGCTGGGTGGCGTGGCGCGGCATGCCCATACCAGCCTGCTGCTGCCGGGCTGTCCGCCATCGCCCGCTGAAATACTGCGCGCTCTTGTAGACTGGCATACGTCAGGAGAACAGGCGGGGACCGTATAGCGGTTTCTTACGGTCCGTCTGTCTTATCGTATCCGCAGGGCGGCAGCCCTGTTCAGGCTGGCGTTGATGGTGCCGGTTCGTCGCTTTCCTGCAGGGCATCGGCTTCACGGCGCAGGCGGTGGAAGCTCATGCGGCTCATCGGTAGCAGCAGGATGTAGATGATGCCCGCCGCAGCCAGCGCACCCCATGGTTCGGCCACCAGAATGGCGGCATAGGCCCCCGTGCCCAGCATGGTGGGCAGGATCATGGGCGATGGGACCTTGAAATTCTTGAAGGACCATACCGGCAGGGTGGAAACCAGAAGGAACGCCGTGCCGCTTAACGTCAGTGCAGGCAGCAGCGGATCACGGGTGAAATTGTACAGCCAGTCCCAGTGCAGGTGCTGTGCTTCCAGCCCCAGGAAAAGCGGGAACAGCGCAAGGCCCGCGCCAGCGGGGGCAGGCACGCCGGTAAAGAAATTGCTGGCGTATTTCGGCTTGTCGGCGTCGTCATCCAGACTGGCGTTGAACCGTGCCAGCCGCAGCGCCATGCACACCGTGAACATGATGCACGGGATGTAGCCAAACCGCCCCCCTTCATGCAGCGCCCATAGGTAGAGCACGAACGCGGGGGCCACGCCAAAACACAGGAAATCGGACAGGCTGTCGAACTCGGCCCCGAAGCGGCTGGTCCCCCGCAGCAGGCGGGCGATGCGCCCGTCCAGCCCGTCGATGCACGCGGCGATCAGCAGGGCGGCGGCAGCGTTGCCGAAACGGCCTTCAAGCCCGAATCGCATGCCCGTCAGGCCCGCGCACAGGCCCAGCATCGTCAGCAGGTTGGGGATCATCCGGTTGAATGAAAGCCCCCGCACGCGTGGGCGCGGATGGGGGCGTTTCTTCAACCGTCGGATGCGGCGTGCAGGCTGGTTGGAAGGCGCGGCCATGCCGGGTCAGAGCCGCGCCATTACGGTTTCGCCACCAATCATCGTCTGCCCGACTTCCACAAGCGGGGTCACATCGGCGGGCAGGTACAGGTCGGTGCGGGAGCCGAAGCGGATCAGGCCGAACCGCTCGCCGGTTTCATACTGCATGCCTTCTTCCGCATCACACAGGATACGGCGTGCGATCAGCCCCGCGATCTGCACCACCGCAACCTGCCGCCCGTCATTGAGCGTCAGGCGTAGGGCGTTGCGTTCATTGAGTTCCGATGCCTTGTCGAGGCTGGCGTTCAGGAACTGCCCCGCATGGTAGGAAATGCGCGTCACCGTGCCCGCGACCGGCATGCGGTTCACATGCACATCCAGAACCGACAGGAACGTGGCAATGCGCCATACCGGGGTGTCACCCATCTCCAGTTCCGGCGGCGGGGCCACTTTTTCGATCGAGACGATATGCCCGTCCGCCGGGGCGACGGCCACGTTCGGCTCGGCCGGGGTGACGCGCTCGGGGTCGCGGAAGAAATACAGGCAGAAGCCAAAGAACAGCCCGCTGGCCGTGCCCAGCCATTTCGTGGCCCGGAACGGCAGCAGCCGACCGATGACAGCCCCCGCCCCGGAGGCGAGAAGGAAGGGACGCGCGGCCGGGTGCGGCGGGGCGATCACGAGCTTGAGGGATTGAATCAGCGACATGGGACCATGTTCATGAAGATTCCGGTAAAATTGGTCAAGTATTCTGCGCATCACCGGGCGGCGGGCGCGATGTGGGAAGCCGGGAAAAGACACCCGCCGCCCGCCCCATAAGCCCCGCGGGCACAAGGCTTAAGGGGCGGGCGGGAATACCTGCGTAGATGTCCTTTACGGCTTCTATCATGCACACCCCGCCCAGACGGGGAAACAGGTTGCGGCCCGTCCATTCGATCATGCGCGCGGGTGCTGCCGGGCACGGACCGGCAGGGGGGATATACAGCGCGTCTTCATGACGCTCCGCACGGAAGCAGGCGTCCCCCAGCCATCGGCTGATCTGGCGGCGCGAAAATGGTGTGCCCTGCCCGAAGGGGGAGTTATCCGCATGCGCCCACAACCCTGCCCGGTTGGGGACAACCAGCAGCAGCCTGCCGTCATCCTTGAGTATCTTCCATACCTGCCGCAGCAGGCTGCCCTTGTCCTCGCTGACTTCCAGCGCGTGGATCAGCACGATACGGTCGAATTTCAGGTCATCAAACGGCAGGTGCGTGCCATTGGCGATGCAGTCCCGTCCATGCCACGGTGGCGCATCGCGCGTTACATGCGTGTCCAGCCTGGCGGAAATGCACGGGGTTTCCGCCCCGTCCCATAACGGGAGGAAGGGCAGGGCGTAGCCAAGGCCAAGCGTATGCCCGAACGGCTTTTCAGGCCAGAAGGCAGCCATGCGCTGCGCCAGCAGGCGTGCGGTCACCCGCCCCCGGCGGGACGCATAGAAGCTTGCGGCGATGTGCATGTTGGATGGCATTGGTACACACTAGCACACAAGGCGGTCGGGACCATCATCCATGGCCCGGGGCCCATCATGTAGCGCAGGCGTGGAGGACAGACATGACACGGCACCTTTCCATCAAGGCGATTCCCATTCTGTCGGATAATTATGCGTGGTTCGTGCATGACGGCGCGACCGGGGCGGCTGGCATGATAGATCCGGCGGAAGAAGCGCCGCTGGTCGCCGCCATTGACGCGGCGGGCGGCAGGCTGGACATGATTTTCCTGACCCATCACCATGCCGACCATATCGCCGCCGCCGCTGCCCTGCGCCAGCGTTATGGCGCGCGGATCGTGGGGGCGGCAGCGGATGCCCGCCGTCTGCCCGCCCTTGATGTCGCGGTGAAGGACGGCGATGTCGTCACGCTGGGGCAGGCGCAGGCGCAGGTCATCGCGACGCCTGGCCATACATCGGGGGAGGTATCGTATTACTTTCCCGCCGGTCCCGCCCTGTTCTGCGGCGATACGCTGTTCAGCATGGGCTGTGGGCGACTGTTTGAGGGCACGCCTGCGGATATGTTCACAAGCCTTCAGCGTATCGCCACCCTGCCGGACGATACGCTGATATGCTGTGGCCACGAATACACGCAGTCAAACGCGCGTTTCGCCCTGCATGTCGATCCCGACAACGTGGCCGTGCAGGCACGCGCGCAACAGGTGGCCGACCTGCGTCGCAGGGGGCTTGCGACCGTGCCGGTACAGCTTGGGGTGGAACGGGCGACCAACCCCTTCCTGCGTGCCGCGGATGTGCCGACCCTTGCACGATTGCGAAAAGAGAAGGATAATTTCTGAAATAATATGTCACGATCAGGTTTTGCATTGAAACAGTCCCCTGCTGGTCTGTTCGTGCCTGTCATGTCGTGATGGGAAAAATGGCCCTGCCGGGCGGGCGGGGGCAGCATGATACCCGGTGCTGATCGTATCGGATCGCGTGGCACGCGTTGGCAGGGCGCTGCAATCCTGTGCGGGCCGTCTGTTAAAGTGTTTCAGGCTGCATGGTCCGCCCCTGTATTATGGGATACAGTAAGGCCGGTTTCCCTGTGGCACCCATTGCATGAAGCCGGTGTCACGGCCAATCGGGCGGCAGGCGCCTGTTTCACGCGGAAAGGAAGGCATTTGTCGGTATCTCCCGCTCCGGTCGTAATCAAGAAATATGCAAATCGGCGGCTGTACGATACCGAGCTTTCTGCATATATTACGCTTGAGAACCTTATGGATATGGTCAAGCAGGACCGGGGGTTTGTCATTCTCGACGCCCGGACCGGCGATGACATAACGCGCGGCGTTCTGGCACAGGTCATGCTGGAGGAGGAAACGCGTGGTCGCGCCATGCTGCCCGTGGCGTTCCTGCGGCAGCTCATACGCTGCTATGGCCATAGCCGGCAGGGCGAGGTTTCCGATTATCTGGAACGCATGATGGGCGAATTCATGGACCAGCAACCGCCGGGCGGCACGGTGGATGGGCTGGGACAGGAAAATGCCGCCGTCGTGCGACAGGCGATGTCGCTGTTTACATCGCTTTACGCGGTGGAGCGGACCGGTAACCGCACGGTGGAAAACCTGCTGCAGGAAATCATGGACCTGCGCCAGCAGGTTGAAACCCTTCAGACCCGGCTGGATAACGGGACCGATCGCGCGGGCACATCCGACTGACCCTGTCGGAAGGTGTTCGTGTAATCAGGGCGTCGTATCCGGTGCGGGACGCGGCAGGGCATGGTCCGCGCACAGTTCCCGCCATGCCGCGCCAATGGCGGGCAGAAGCTGCGCGCGACGCAGGCCATCGGGCAGCGGCGCACCAATGACGATGTGGATCGTGCCCGGCTGTTTGACCAGCGCATTGGGCCCCCAGTGCAGTCCCGCATCGGTAGCGACGGGAATGACCGGCACGCGGGTATGGCCGGACAGGGCGGCGATTCCGGGCTGAAGGGAAATCGGCGCGCCGGGCGGCCTGCGCGTGCCTTCGGGGAAGATGATGATCTGGCGATTGTCGCTTACGGCCCGATCCGCCTCGGCCAGCAGGGCGCGCAGGGCCCTGGCCTTGCCATCGCGGTCAACGGGGATCATGCCGCTCAGCCGCAGCATGGGACCGACCAGTGGAATGCGCTCCAGTTCCCGTTTCATCACATAGGTCGGGCGCGGCACCAGATTCATCCATACCAGCGTGTCAAACATGGACTGGTGCTGGCATGCCAGCAGGCACGGACCGGCGGGCAGGTTCTCCCTGCCGCTGACCTGTATGTCGATATTGCAGATACGGCACAGCCCGCGCAGGGTCAGCGCCGTCCACAGCTTGGCATAGGCAAGCGCGCGTCCCGGTGCGACCAGCCGGATGGGAAAGGCCATGATCCCCATCACGATGGTCAGCAGTATGAAATACAGGTTGAATGCAAACGCGCGCAGTACGGTCATCACAAACGGGTCCATCAGTGCGGAAGGCGGCTACCCTAACACCAGAAAACCGCCCGCAGGACAAGCCATCCGCCCTGTCAGCCCATATGGGGGCCGATGCCGGGGCGGGTATCGCCATGGTTGAACAGGGTATGCACCGGACGGGTCAGTCGCGCCATGTCCAGACAGGCCAGCAGCCATTTATCATATTCCAGCACCATAAGCCGCAGCGTGGCGGGGTGCAGCAGGTGACGCAGTGCGGGGGATCGGATCGGGTAGGCGTGGAGTCGGACATCGGGCGCGGTGCGCGAAATCTCCAGCATGGCGCGGCGGATATGATAGCCCGCCGTGACGACGATCAGACTGTGAATGTCATGGTCACGCACCCACGCCGCCGTTTCATCCGCATTGCCCAGCGTGGATGTGGCGCGGCGGCCCAGCGTGGTACGTGACCACAGCCGCAGCGGCACGGGTTGCGGCTGGTGGCGCAGGAAATCCCCTAGTGTCGCATGCAGGTCCACGCCCGAAATAAGCAGCCTGTCGGCATCGCCCTGAGCCAGCAGGCGCAGGGATTCCTCGATCCGGCCCTGTCCACCCGTCAGCGCCACAATCCCGTCCGAATGCGGTGGCGGGGCAGGGGCGCGCATCGCGTCATGGATGAACCACCCCAGTCCGCTGACCCATGCGATGATGGCCACCAGCAGGCCGGTCCCGATCACCCTGTGACGAAGCCGGGTGCGTACGCGCAGGCGCGATTTCATGGCAGGCGACGCAGCCACGCCCGGACCGTCAGTTGCGTCGTGATCCATCCCGTAAGCCCGGCCGCGGGGGGCAGGGCCAGCAACATCCATAACAGCGCATGCGGCAGCAGATCGAGCAGCATGCGCGGATTGCGCCACTCCATGCCCATGGTGGGCAGGGTATCGGTCGTGGCGGTGAAGGGCGCTGCGAGATGGGACATGGCCAGCAGCATAGGCAGGGCAAGGACACCCCCGCATAACCCGCCGCCAAGGGCCAGCAGCCCCACACGGCTGGAAAACCGGCCGGATATGTACCCATCGGTCGCACCCAGCGAATGGATCAGCGCAATGGCCTGTCGCCGGGTCTGAAGCCCCGCGCGGGTGGCGGCCATGACCACGCATACCGCAACCGTCATGACAATCAGCACCGCCAGCAGCGCACAGGCCTGAAGACTGCCCGCCAGGGCTGCAAGCCTGTCACTCCATACGCTGTCATGCTCCACCATGGTTCCCGGCGCGCTGGCCTGCAACCGCGCCAGCAGGGCATTGTCGGGGTTGCGTGTGGGGGCGATATGGACCTCGATCACGGCGGGAAGCGGCAGGCTGCCATCACCGGTCTGTTCGATCCATGGGGCCAGCAGCGCGCGCAGTTCCGCATCCGTCAGGCGGTGGGCGGCGGTAATGGCGGGCGTGGTGGCAAGGATGTCCTGCACGGCGTGGATGCGCGTCGCGGCGGGGGAAGCGCCCCCGGCATTCGCGGCCGCAGGGTCATCGGGGTTTGGTACCTGTACGGTCGTGACCGCGCCCGCGCCATGCGTCCAGCGTTGCGACAGGGCATGGGCCGCGATGCCGCCCGCCAGCGCAAGGGCCGCAAGAAATGTCATGGCCCCGACAAGGAAGGGCAGGAAACGCCCCGGCAGCGCCTGATGCAGGGCCAGTCCGTCATGGTAGCGCTGCCGGGCCATTAGCGGTAATCCCGCACCAGATGACCATGCGCCAGTTCGATGGCGGGGGCAGGGTATTTGCGCACGATGGAATCGTTATGGGTCGCAACCACGATGGTGGTGCCCAGTTCCGCCAGACGGTGGAACATCGCAAGCAGGCGCGCGGCCTGACGGTCGTCAAGCGCGTTGGTCGGTTCATCCGCCACCAGAAGGGCAGGGCGGTAGATCACCGCGCGCGCGATCGCCACGCGCTGCTGCTCTCCGCCCGAAAGCTGCGGCGGCAGGGCGTCCAGCCGGGTTTCCAGCCCCACCCATTTCATGATGGCATGTACCTCGTGGCTGATTTCGGCTTCCGCGCGGTGCTGCAGCCGCAGCGGCAGGGCCACATTGTCAAATACGTTCAGGTCGGGCAGCAGGCGGAAATCCTGATACACGGCGCCAATGCGCCGCCGTAGCCGCGCAAGCGCACCGCGTCGCGCCTGCATGACGGGCACGCCCAGTATTTCCACCATGCCCGCACTGGCCTGCGCCTCCAGCGCCAGAATGGACAGAAGGGACGATTTTCCCGCCCCCGATGGCCCCAGCAGCCAGCGGAATTCACCCTGCGGCACATCCAGGCTGATATGCGACAGCGCGGCTTGCGCCGTGCGGCTGCCACCATAGGCGTAACTGACATCGTGCAGGCGGAACATGGGGATGTGTCCCTGATGGGCTTACATGGTACGCGCGGCGATGGTCGACAATGTGGCGCACAGGGCGGCGGCGGCCATGAGCAGCAGCCCGTCGAATACCAGCGATGACGGTGTAAGCAGGTGCGATCCGAACTCCACATGGTCGGGAATGGAATGCGCCACGCGCGCGATCATGTCGCGGGTCTGCGGGTCGCCACCCGCGGCGCTGCTGACGATGCCCACGATATGGGGCAGCGCGCTCCATCCAATGCCAAGGATCAGGACAAGCGGGGCCACCAGTTCGGATACCTGCTGCACCAGATAGAACAGGAAGTAGAAAACGGACCACACCGCGACCCGCACGATACGCGCCACGCCCCACCCTTTTCCGCTACCGGTTTCGGGTGGCAGCGCACGGTCCTGGGAACGGTTGGAAAAGGAACTGTCCATCAAAACAAGACTCCGGCCACGGGGCAGCTTCCCCGGATTGTAGGAAACGCATTCCTGACCGAGGTAGCGACGGCTTGTATTAAATGCAAACTTCTGCCTTGTGCATATGGGAAACAGCAGGTTGCGGCACCGGCATGGATCACGCCAGAACACATAACGGCAGCGGGCAGGAACATGCCCGCGCCAATGCAGCGCCCGTCATGATCTTTCGGTTGGGCGCGCGGCAGTATGGGCTGCCTGCGGGGCTGGTGGTGCGTGAATGCATGCCGGTACCCGAACTGCTGCCCATGGCAGTCATGCCGCCGCATGTATCGGGCTGGTTCCGGCTGGGGGCGGCAATGGTCGTGGTGCTGGATCTGGGCGTCCTGCTGGGGGAGCGGACGCAGGCGCTCAGCCAGCCGGTGGACCTGCTCTACCGTCCGCTGCTTCTGTGCAGCCTGCCCGGTGGCGGGCAGGTGGCGCTGCTGGTGGACATGGCGTGCGATGTCGCGCACCCTGCAACCGTGTCGCCCGGCATGTTGGACGGCGGCCCGCAGGGCGCACATGCCACGGGGCAGGAACTGGAACTGAAGGATGGCAGTATTGCATTTATGCTGCATATGTCCGACATCCTGAGCCGGGATGAGCGCATGCGCCTTGATGACCTGATGGAACGCACGCGTGCCCGCGCCGCATTATGGGCGGCTGACGAAGGGGAAGGGGAATGCAGGCCATGACCGGATCGGTGGCCTTTCCGCCTGCGGGTTTCCGGCGGCTGGTCAGTGCCGTGACCCAGCGCACCGGGCTGCATTACTACGTGGACAAGACCGACCTGCTGAAACAGGCGGTGGGCGCGCGTATGCTTCTGCATGGCTGTGCCACGTGTCATGACTATCTCGCGCTCCTGTCCGATGGTGCGCGCGGGGATGCCGAATGGCAGGAACTGGAATCCGCCATCACGATCGGGGAAACATTCTTCTTCCGTTATGCCGAGCAGTTTCAGGCGCTTGAACATACCATCCTGCCGCAACTGATCCGCAGGGCTGCCGCAACCCGCCATCTGCGGATATGGAGTGTCGGCTGCTCCAACGGGGCGGAACCCTATTCCATCGCCATCCTGCTGACCCGCCTTCTGGAAGAAGCGGGGATGGAGCCATGCGACTGGCATATCGAGATCCTTGGCACCGACATAAGCAGCCGTGCGCTGGAACAGGCCCGGCAGGCGGAATTCAGTGCATGGACCCTGCGCGACATTCCCCCCGCCCGGCGTCAGGGCTGGTTTACCCCCGTAACCCCGCGCACATGGCGACTGCATGAGCGTTACCGCCGCATGGTCCGCTTCCGCTACAGCAACATCCTTGACCTGCTGCAGCCCGATTGCGGGCCTGCCGGTCCCTTCGATCTGATCCTGTGCCGCAATGTGCTGATCTATTTTGAACAGGCGCAGGTGGCGGCCCTGATAAAAGCCATGGCCGGTCGGCTTGCGCCCGAAGGCTGGCTTCTGCAGGGGCATTCCGAACCGCTATGCGATTTCGCGCCGCTTCTCGAAACCGTGCGCCTGCCCGGCACGCTGGCTTTCCGCGTGCCGCCAGCGTGTGAACCAGCCCCGATGCCGCCAGCGCCTCCCGCCGTCCCCCGGCGCAGGCCGGTGCACGACGCGCCGCCCGCACAAAGCGTGGACAGCGCCGGCATCGCCGCCGAGATCAGGCGTGTGGCCGATAGCGGCCATGTCCGGCGCGGCATGCAGATGTGCCGTGACTATCTGGCGCGCAATCCCGTCGATGCCAGCATTCACTTCCTGTTCGCCGTGCTGGCATGGGGCGAAGGTTCCTGCCTGCAGGCCGAGGAATCGTTCCGCCGGGTCATCTATCTGTGCCGCACCCATGTCATGGCGCATTGCTACCTCGCCCGCCTGCTGGAAGAAGCCGGTGGGCGGGCGCAGGCGCGCAGGCTGCGCGAGCAGATGATCGCACTGGTGCGCCGCTGCCCGCCCGACACGATCCTGCCCGATGGGGGCGGGCTGACCGCGGGCGGCCTGCTCCGGCTGGCGCAGCAGGTCGGTGACATGCCGGTGGCGCGGGATGCGCGGGTCTCCTCATGATGGGGAATGACGGGGAGACGCAGCCCATCGGCCGGGACGATTTTGCCCGCCGCGTCATGCATGCCCGCGCGCGCAGCATGGCGGCGCGGGGCGGGGATGACCGGCATGCCATGACGGCCCGCCCGCTTGTCATGCTTGATCTGGCGGGGCAGGCGTGCGGGGTGGACCTGCATGCCGTGCTGCGCGTGACCGACCCGGTATGGAGCGATATGCCCCGCCGCCCGGACTGCCCCCCCGGCGTGCGGGGCGTGCATGGTTATCAGGGTGATCTGTATACCGTGTTCGACCTGTCGGTGCTGCTGGGTGGGGCGCGGCTGGAAAAGCCGGGCGTGATGCTGCTGCTGCGCTCGGTTTCCAGTATCCCGCTCGGTCGCATCGCCCTTCTGGCCACATCGGCGGCCGGTACGGTGGACGTGGCCGGAACGCCCGCGCCGCTGACCCCGTCCGGCTTTCCGCAGGTTGGCCTGCCCGACGGGCGCAGCCTGACGGTCATCGACCCCGCGCGCCTGTTTTCTTCCCGTTATGTCGGAGTGTGAAATCCCGTGACAATCGCCAATCGCCTGCTGTTCGGCTTCATGGTCGGTGTCCTGCTGCTGGTATCGCTGGGTATCTACGCGCTGGGGCAGATCCGGGAGGTGCGCGATGAAATGACCATCATCGTCACGCGCGACCTGTCGGTCTATCGTGAACTGACCCATATCCGTGCGAACGAAAACGATCTTGTCGCCCGGCGTCTCGCCATTCTGGCGCATTATTACGCGCGTGATTTCCAGACCGCGCCTGCCGTGCTGGAAGATGCCATTGCAAGCTGGGACGAAAAGGCGCGCGAGGAAGAAGGGCTGCTGGCAGGCGTGCTGTCACGCGCGGAAGAGGCCGGACGCCTTGCCCGCAGCGATGACCAGCGCGAGATGTTCAATACCGTAGCCAGCCAGCTACGTGATATTTCCAGCCAGTTCCAGATGGATACCCATGGCGCGGGGCTGCTGTTCCAGGCCATGCGGGCGACGAATGATGACAGCGTGCGCGAGCAGGCATCGCGCATCGACAGCCGCGAACAGTCGATCGACATGCTGGTCGGGCGGGCGGCGTCCCTGCTGGATCACGGGGTGCAGGTGGCGGAAACGCAGGGGGCGGCATCCTATGATTACAGCCGCCGTTCGCTTGCCATTGGCATGGGGGTCGCGGTTGTGGTGGCGCTGATCGTCACCTTCTGGACCCGCCGGTCGATCATGGAGCCGATATCATCCATCATGCATGTAATGGAACGTGTGGGGCAGGGCGACCTTGCCACCCGCGCCAAGGTTGGCGGCATGGGCGAGGAACGTGACGAGGTCGCGCGCCTTGCGGCGGGACTGAACCGGATGATCGACGGGCTGCGCGAAATCGCCCGGCAGAGCGGGGAAGTCACCCAGAACCTTGATGCCGCCGTGGCGGAGATCCGTGCATCCACCCAGCAGCAGGCCGCGAGTGTGGAAGAACAGTTCGCCGCCGTGCAGGAAACCGCCGCAACCGTGGATGAGATCACCCATTCCGGCGCCCAGATCAGCAAGCGCGCGCGGGAAGTGATTTCCTCGGCGGAGGTGATCGTCCACAGTTCCGCCAGCGGTCTGGAAGCGGTGGAGGAAACCGCCCGCGCCATGGCCCATACCCATGACGGGGCCGAAGCGGTGGCGTCGAACATCGTGGCGCTGTCCGAACGCACCGAGGCGATCAGTGAGATCATCGCCACCGTCAATGACCTGTCGGAGCGTTCGCACCTGCTCGCACTCAATGCCGCGATCGAGGCGGCTGCGGCGGGCGAGCATGGCCGCTCCTTCGCCGTGGTGGCGGCCGAGATGAAGATCCTCGCCGACCAGTCGCGCGATGCAACGCAGAACGTGCGCGCCATACTGGGCGACATCCAGCGCGGCATCAACACATCGGTCATGCTGACGGAAGAAGCGGTCAAGCGCGTCTCGGCGGGCAAGGAGCGGACCGACATCGCCTACCGCACCATCGAGCGCATGACCGGCGGGATCGAGGAAGGGGTCCACGCCTTCCAGCAGATCGTGGCGTCAACCAACCAGCAGCAGATCGGTATCGAGCAGGTCATGACCGCGCTGCAGAGCATCCGTCAGGCCAGCCAGCAGACATCGGCGGGCACCCGTAATCTGGAAGTGTCGGCCAGCAACCTTGGCAAGCTGTCCAAGCAGCTCCTGACCATTTCCGCGCGCTACCGGACCTGACGGCCGGGCCGTGGACAATCTCAGGGACGAACTGCTGGCGGTATTCGATGCGGAATACCGCGACCACCTCCGCGCCATACGGGGCATTGTGGCGGCAGGCTGCCCGGATGCGCGGGCGGTTGCGGAAATCTTCCGTCGTGTCCACTCCCTCAAGGGGGCGGCCCGCGCGGTGGAACTGCCGGTTGTCGAAGGCGTGGCCCATACGCTTGAAAACCGTCTTTCAACATTGCTGGCGGCGGGATCGCTGCCTGATGCTGCCGACCTGAAGGCCATAACCGACACGCTGGACGAAATCGACCTGCTCATGACCTCCGCCCCGCCGGATACGGATGTGGTGGAGGATGTTTCCGTGCAGGTGGACAATCCGGCCTATGTGCAGGTGCCGGTGGCGCGGCTCGATGCGCTGGCATCCGCCGTGCATGATCTCATGTCGGTGGCGGACCGGCATGAACGGTTGTGGGGGCAGGTCATGGACCTGCTGGCGGACCAGCGCGCGGTGATGCACGCGCCCGAACACATGCGCGCCGACCCGGTGGCCGAATTCGCCCGCATGACCCGCAGGCTCATGGCGGTGGGGCGCGAGCGCGAACTCATGGCCGGGCAGATCGACCGCGCGCTGCTGCGGCTGGGGGAGGAAGTGCATGCGGTAACCCTGGTGCCCGCCGAAAGCGTGTTCGGTTCGCTTGCGGCCATGGCGCGGCGTATCGCGCGCGAACATGGCGGCCCGGAAGCCGGTGTGGAAGTACACATGTCGGGCATGGGGGTGCAGACCGAACGCCGGGTGATGCAGGCGCTGCGCGATCCGGTCATCCACCTGGTGCGCAACGCCATTGTCCACGGGCATGAAACCCGTGCCCAGCGGCTGAAGGCGGGCAAGTCGGAACGCCTCAACATTACCATTTCCGTCACCCTGACCGGGGTGCGGCTGCAGGTTGCGGTCAGTGATGACGGGCGCGGCCCGGACCTGCGCGCCATTGCCGCGCGGGCGGCGGGGCAGGGGCTGGTCCATGCCGATGCGCCGCTGGATGCGCGGCAGTTGCTGGCGCGCGTGTTCGAGCCGGGATTTTCCACGCGCGGACAGGCGGACAGTCTGGCCGGGCGCGGGGTCGGCCTGTCGGTCGTGGCCGAGGCGGCGCGCGCACTGCACGGCACCGTGCGCATGGAACAGCGCCAGCCCGCGGGCACGACCGTAACCCTGACCGTGCCGGTATCCCAGCGACAGCGCACCGTGCTGCTGGTGGAAAACGCAGGCCAGACGCTGGGTCTGCCCGGTCGGGTCATACGGCACCTGCTGCGCATAAGGCGCGAGGAAATCCGCATGCTCAACGGCATGCCGTTCGGCGTGGTGCCCCATCCCCCCGATGGAACCCGCCCCGAGATTGCCCCCCCTGCGGAGGAGGAGCTGGTGGCGCTGGTCCCCCTCCACGCCTTTGTGGGGGATGAGGATGCCGCCCTGCCGGTCCGTGACGGCGCGGTCAGCGTGGCGGTGATGGAAGTCGATGGCGTGCGCTGCGGGTTCGCGGTGGAACGGATGCTGGATGTGCGCACCCTGCTGGTATCCGATGCGACCGCCGTGGGGCTGGACAGTGAACTGGTGCCCGGTATTGCGTGGGCACGCGACGACCAGCCGGTTTTCGTCCTCAGTCCCGACCGGCTTTTCGCGCGCTGGCGGCTGCGCGGCAATGCCGGTGTCGTGCGCTTCAGCGATGTGGACAGCGCCGCCCCCATCGTGCCCGTGCGTCATGCGCCGCTGGTGATGGTGGTGGATGATTCGATCACGACCCGGACATTGCAGAAAACGATCCTTCAGTCCCACGGTTACGATGTCTGTCTGGCTGTCGACGGGGAGGAGGCGCTTGCCCTGCTCCAGCAGTCCTCGCGGCATGTCGATGTGGTGGTGACCGATGTTGAAATGCCGCGCATGGACGGGTTTGGGCTACTGGCGGCCATGCAGGCCGATCCGCATCTGGCGGGCATTCCGGTGGTGCTGATGACATCGCGCGATGATGGCGATGACGTGCGCCGTGGTATGGAAGGGGGCGCGCGGGCTTATCTGACCAAGCAGAAATTCGATCAGGGCGAACTGATCGACACCATCAGGGGCCTGTTGTGAGCACCATCACGGACCAGCGCCCCCGCCGGGTCCTGGTTGTCGAGGATTCGGCGGTGCTGCGCCACCTGCTGACGCGCGTGGTCGCGGGCGATCCCCGGCTTGAACTGCTCGAAGCCGTGGAAACGGCGGAGGAGGCGCTGCGGCTTGTCCCGCTCCTGCGACCGGACGTGATTTCGATGGATATCTGCCTGCCGGGCATGGACGGGCTGGAAGCCACCCGCCAGATCATGGCGCATTTCCCCACACCCATCGTCATTGTCAGCGATACGGTGGGTGGGGAAGCCACGCGGATATCCATGAACGCACTGCGGTCGGGGGCACTGGCGGTGATCGAGAAACCGCAGGGCCTGTGCGGTGCCGCAGGGGGTACGGGGGCGCATGCGATCGCGACCCAGCTTTATATCATGAGTCAGGTGCCGGTCATCCGGCGC
This sequence comes from Komagataeibacter sp. SM21, assembly GCF_041402665.1. Taxonomy (NCBI): domain Bacteria; kingdom Pseudomonadati; phylum Pseudomonadota; class Alphaproteobacteria; order Acetobacterales; family Acetobacteraceae; genus Komagataeibacter; species Komagataeibacter sp. SM21. The sequence continues at coordinate 189,567 of NZ_JBGLOV010000002.1, read as the reverse complement.
AGGCTGCTACAGGCCGAACCCTTCCGGCATAAGGGCATGTGGACGCGCCCGCTTGATATCCGCCCGCGGATTCTTGCCCTTGCCGCCTCTACCGGCGGGCCGACCGCCTTTGCGCGCGTGCTGGGCGACCTGCCCGCCGATTTCGGGCTGCCGGTCGTGCTGGTGCAGCATATGGGCCACGCCTTCATGGAAGGGTTCGCGCAATGGCTGGACCAGCAGGTGGCCCTGCCGGTCACGCTGGCGCGGCACGGGATGCCACTGGAACGCGGTCGCGTTCTGGTGGCGCCGGGCGACCAGCACATGACGCTGGGCACGCGCGGCGAGATCGTGCTGCATGATGGCGCCCGCGTACAGGGGCAGCGCCCTTCAGCGGACGTGCTGTTTTCTTCCGTGGCACAGGTCTTTGGCTCCGATGGTCTGGGCGTGCTGCTGACCGGCATGGGGGAAGACGGCGTGGAAGGGCTGGGCCGCATCCGCGCCCGCGGCGGCTATACGGTGGTGGAAGACCGCAGCACGGCGGTCATCCATGGCATGCCCGGTGCGGCGGAACGCGCGGGTGCGGCCTGCATCAGCCTGCCGGTGCATGAGATCAGCCCCCATATCATGAGGATTATGGCCGGTGGCCAGACCCTTGCCGACACCCCCCTGAAAGGATGACCGCACGCTGATGCCCCTGACGAACGGAGAGGATCACCCCGACACGCTGCTGCTGGTCGAGGATTCGGACACGCAGGCCCTGCGCATCCGCCGCATGCTGGAAGGTCACGGCTTTCACGTCCATCGCGTGGCCAGCGGGGAGGCGGCGCTGGATACCCTTGATGAGGGTCTGCCCGGTCTGGTGATCGCGGACTATCACCTCCCCGGCATGAATGGCGGCCAGCTTGCCCGCCAGCTTCGCATGAATGCCGTAACGCGCACGATCCCTGTCCTGATCCTGACCGAAGGGATCGAGCCGGGGCTTGAGCGCGAGGGACTGGAAAGCGGGGCGGATGCGTATATCCCCAAATCATCCGATCCGGCGCTGATCGTCTTTCGTATCCGCGCGCTGCTGCGCGAACACGCAGCCCATACCCCCACGTTACGGCCGGAGCGGGTCTTCCGCCGCGCGCGTATCATGGTGATCGCACCCGAACCCGCGCGGCAGCAGGCGGTGCCTGAACTGATCGGGCAGTTGCGGCGTGACGGGCATATCGTGACCCTGTGTCATGATCCCGCCCTGCTGGACCCGTCCGTGCTGCATGACCCCGAACATGTGCCCGACTGCGTGGTGATCGACCTTGCGTGCCGGGAATTCGACGGGCTTGAAGTCTGTCGCAGGCTGGATGAATGGCGGCAGGAGGATCTGCTGTCGGGCAATGTGCCGCTGCGCATACTGGGCGTGGATGGCGCGGCGCGGCCCGATGCACGGGAATTCGCGGCCCGTGTGTTCGAGGCGGGGATAGATGATCTCGTCTCACGCGATGTGGGGCCTGCCGCGCTGGCGTTGCGTATCCGCGTTCTGGTGCGGCGCAAGCTGCTGCAGGATGACGTGCGCCGGATCGAGACGGAACGTCAGGCGCGTGAAATCGCGGTCAAGAGCGCGCGCGCGGAAGCCGCCGCCATCGCATCCAAGGCATCGCTGGCCGAAGCGCTGGAACAGGCCAACCGTGAACTGGCCGATGCCAACCACAAGCTGATCGAGACACAGGCCAAGCTGGTGCAGACCGCCAAGATGGCCTCGCTGGGTGAACTGGTGGCGGGTATTGCACATGAAATCAACAACCCGCTGGCCTTCATCCTTGCCCACAAGGATACCGTGGCCAGGGGGCTGGATCGCGTGCTGGGGATGGAAGCCGCATGCACTGACCCCGCGCATGAGGCGCGCGAGACCGTCCTGACCAAATGCCGCGACCGGGTGGGGTCCATGAACATGGGGTTGCGGCGTATCCAGAACCTCGTGCTGAACCTGCGCAAATTTTCCCGGCTGGATGAAGGGCTGTTCCAGTTGATCGATGTGCCGGAAGCACTGGAAACGGTGATGGCGCTGCTGACCCAGAAACTGGGCAGCGGGATCGTGGTCAGGCGGCGGTATGAAGCGCCGGAACGACTGTACTGTCAGGCGGCGCTGCTCAATCAGGTCATCATGAATATTATCAGCAATGCGGCGGATGCAATTCTTGCGGCCCAGCCTGATGATATGTCGACAAGAAGCGGCATCGCGGAAGGGGAAATCGATATCCATACATTCCTGACGCATAACGGGGAGGGACAGGACAGCTACGTCTTTGTCATCACCGATAGCGGCCCCGGTATTCCGCCCGATGTGCAGGAACGTATTTTCGAGCCGTTTTTTACAACCAAGCCGGTGGGGGCGGGAACCGGGCTGGGGCTGGCCATCGCCTACAGTGTGGTGCAGGCCCATCATGGCAGCCTGTCGGTCGGCACGGCCCCGCAGGGTGGCGCGCGCTTTACCATTTCCGTGCCGTGGAACGCGGGGCCGGGTGGTGAAAGCCTGCCACCGGCCCAGTCCCCCGCAGGGGCCGGATACCTGGCGCGCAATGAACCCCCGCAGCACGGAGGTGCAGATCAATGAATACCGATCCCACGGTACAGGCGCGTCCTGTCGTCCTGCTGGTGGATGACGAGGCGGAAATCCTTGTCGCCCTGACCGACCTGCTGGAAGACGCCTTTACCGTCGTGTCCACCACATCCCCCGCCAGGGCGCTGGAGATCCTGTCCACCCGCAATGATGTGGACGTGATCGTATCCGACCAGCGCATGCCCGAAATGGGCGGGGACGTGATGCTGGCCCGCGCGCGTGAAAAATGTGACGCGCAGGCGATCCTGCTGACGGGCTATGCCGATATCGGCGCCGTGGCGGCGGCCCTGAATCAGGGGCGTATCTCGTTCTATTCGCACAAGCCATGGGACCCCGACGCCCTGCGCGCCATGATCGTGCAGGCGGCGGACTACCACCGGCTGGAACGTGAACTGCGCACCGAACGCAGGCTGGTGCACGGGCTGCTGGACAACCTGCGTTCCGGTCTGGGCTTCAAGGACGCGCAGGGACGCTTCATCCGCATCAACCAGCAGGCCGCCGATTTCTATGGCCGCGACATCGCATCCTGTCTGGGCCGGACGGAAGCGGAACTGTGTGACGCGGAACTGCTGCCGCTTATCCAGGCGGCGGAAGAACGCCTGCATACCGAAGGACGGGATGAGGAAACCCTCGAACTGCCCGCCCATATCCGTGGCGGCGCGCAGGGCCGGTGGCGGGAAATCACCCGCGTCGTGCTGGGGGCGCTGGGTGATGGCACGGCGTGTTCCGTCGTCATCAACCGTGACGTGACCCGCCAGCAGGAAATGGCCGCCCGGCTGCGGCAGGCGGAAAAGATGCAGGCGCTGGGAACACTGGCCGGTGGCATCGCGCATGATTTCAACAACCTGCTGACCGCCGTGCTGGGTTCGCTTGAACTGGTGCGCGACATGGGGCCGGAAACGGGGCCGATGGCGCGGCTGCTGGATAATGCCTCCGCCGCGGCACAGCGCGGTGCGTCCCTTACGCGACGGCTGCTCAATTTCAGCCGCCCGCGTGACCTGAGTCTGGAACCGGTGGATGTCAATGCCCTGCTGCATGGCATGAACGACCTGCTGGCCCAGACCGTCATATCCCGGCAGGGCAAGGGTGGTGGGGTGCCCTGTACCATCGTGGTCGATACGGGCGCGTCCGAAGGCGGATTGCCGCCGGTCAATACCGATGCCGGCCAGCTTGAACTGGCGGTGCTCAACCTGTGCATCAACGCTGTGGACGCCATGCCCGAAGGCGGCATGATCCGGGTATCCACGGCGTTGAAGCGGGTGAAGGAAATCGTGGCGGGCACCAATCTGGTGCCGGGCGATTATGTCATGGTCTCGGTTACGGATCAGGGTATTGGCATGTCGCCCGAAACGCTGGCCCGCGTGTTCGAGCCCTTTTTCACCACCAAGGATGTGGGGCGCGGCACCGGGCTGGGCCTGTCGATGATCTATGGTTTCATCCGGCATGTGGGTGGCGAGGTGCAGGTCCGCAGCAGGCCGGGCGAGGGGACGCGCGTTGATCTGTGCCTGCCGGTGCCTGCGGGCGCGGTGGAAGCCTTGCCTGCAGGTGCGGGCACGCCCACCGCAACGGGTGGAGTCACGACCGGGCGGCCGCTGCATGTCATGGTGGTGGATGATGAACCGGGCGTGCGGGCGGTGACGGCGGGTTTCCTGCGCGCGCGCGGGCATGACGTGGTGGAATACGGCAGTGGTGCCGCCGCCGTGCAGGCCATGGAACAGGGGCTGGAACCGGTTGATCTGGTCATCATGGATGTGATGATGCCGGGCATGGGCGGACTGGAAACGGCGCATCGCCTTCAGGCGCTACGACCGGGCCTGCGGGTCCTGTACCTGACCGGCTACGCCAATGCGGGTGCGCTGCCCGCCGGTAGCGCCGATGTCATGCACAAGCCCTTCACCCGCGCGGACCTGGCCACCCATATCGACCGTATCATGAACCGTGCCCCGCAGGGGGCATAGCAGGGCGGGGGTGATGTCCGTGCTGCCCCCTTGTGCTGGCGGAAGAAGGTTTTATCTCTATTATCATGCAAGATCATCATTCATCTCCCCATGACCCGGTCGGGTGGCATGGTACGACCATTCTGTGTGTCCGGCGTGAAGGCCAGGTGGCCATGGCCGGTGATGGACAGGTGACGCTGGGCGCCACCGTCATCAAGGGCAACGCCCGGAAGGTCCGCCGCATCGGTCCCACCGGGCAGATACTGGCAGGTTTCGCGGGTGCGACCGCTGATGCCTTTACCCTGCTCGAACGGTTGGAAAACAAGCTTGAACGCTATCCCAACCAGCTTGAACGCGCCTGCGTGGAACTGGCCAAGGACTGGCGGACGGACCGCTACCTGCGCCGGCTTGAGGCGATGATGGCGGTGGCGGATGCCGAACATTCCTATACCCTGACCGGCAATGGCGACGTGCTGGAGCCGGAAGACGGGATCATCGCCATCGGTTCGGGCGGCAATTACGCCCTGTCCGCTGCGCGTGCCCTGCTGGGGGTTGATGGGCTGTCAGCGGTTGATATCGCACGGCGGTCCATGAAGATCGCAGGTGATATCTGTGTCTACACCAACCATTCCGTCATTGTGGAAACACTGGGTGCGGACGCGCAGGATGGAGTGGCGTAATGGACATTCCCAATCATTCCCCGCGTGAGATCGTATCCGAACTCGACCGCTACATTATCGGGCAGGGCGATGCGAAGCGCGCCGTGGCCATCGCGTTGCGTAACCGGTGGCGCCGTGCGCAGCTTACCGATGCGATGCGTGACGAGGTCGTGCCCAAAAACATCCTCATGATCGGTCCGACGGGCTGCGGCAAGACCGAGATCGCACGCCGTCTGGCCAAGCTGGCGCAGGCCCCGTTCCTGAAGGTCGAGGCCACCAAGTTTACCGAAGTCGGCTATGTCGGGCGCGACGTGGAAAGCATCGTGCGTGATCTGGTCGAGGTTTCGATCAACATGCTGCGCGACCTGCGGCGCAAGGATGTGGAAGCGAAAGCCGAACTGGCTGCTGAAAATATCCTGCTTGATGCCTTGGTGGGCGAAGGGGCCTCGGCCGATACGAAGAACAAGTTCCGGCGTATGCTGCGTAATGGGGAGCTTGAAAACAAGGAAGTCGAGATCTCGATCGCCGAGGGCGGAAACCCCGCGCAGACGGACATGCCGAACATGACGCCGGGCACCGTCATCAACTTTTCTGACATGATGAAGGGCTTCATGAACCGCATGCCGCAGCAGCGGCGCATGACGGTGGCAGCCGCGCGCATCGCCCTGATCCGGCAGGAAGCGGACAAGATGCTCGACACCGACGCCCTGACGCGTGAGGCGGTGGCCCACGCGCAGGATCATGGCATCGTGTTCCTTGATGAAATCGACAAGGTCTGCGCCCGTTCGGCGGAAGGGGGCGCGCGTGGTGGCGATGTCTCGCGTGAAGGGGTGCAGCGCGATCTGCTGCCGCTGATCGAAGGGACAACCGTTTCCACCAAATATGGGCCGGTGCGCACGGATCATATCCTGTTCATTGCATCAGGGGCGTTCCATATCGCCAAGCCGTCCGACCTGCTGCCCGAACTGCAGGGGCGGTTGCCGATCCGCGTGGAACTTGCATCGCTTACGCGCGACGACCTGCGCCGTATCCTGACGGAGCCCGAACACTCCCTGCTGCAGCAGTATATCGCCCTGCTGGGGACGGAACAGCTTACCCTGACCTTTACCGATGATGCGATCGGAGCACTGGCGGAACTGGCGGCTGATATCAATGAACGGGTGGAGAATATTGGCGCGCGGCGGCTCGCTACCGTTCTGGAACGCCTGCTGGAAGATGTATCCTTCACTGCCGCCGACCGCGCCGGACAGAATGTGGAGATTACCGCCGCCGATGTGCAGGAAAAGGTGGCTCCGCTGGCCCGCAAGGGTGATCTGAGCCGCTTTATCCTGTAACAGGCCGGGACTGGAGCCTGCGCAGGGGGCCGTGCCTGAAGGCGCGGCCTTTTGCACGTTGACCGATATCCGCCCAACCGGGCCGCGCGTAACAGGAAAGATGATGACCGACCCCTTCGTGAAGCCAGAGGACGATACCGCCGCAGATGCCATTGCCGAGATCGGTGATGAACTGGCCCTGTTCGATGACTGGATGCAGCGTTACCAGTATATTATCGAACTGGGCCGCAAGCTGCCGCCTTTTCCCGCCGAATGGCAGGATGACGCCCATCGCGTGCCGGGATGTCAGAGCCAGGTCTGGATGGAAGTCCAGCCAGAGGATGGCGTCCTGTATCTGGCCGGGACATCGGATGCGGCCATCGTATCCGGTCTGGTGGCGCTGCTGCTGCGGGTTTATTCCGGTCGCAGCCGCGATGAAATCCTGAATACGGACCCGAAATTCCTGCGCGATCTTGGGCTGGTGCAGGCATTGTCCACCAACCGGGGCAATGGCGTGGAAGCCATGGCGAAGGCCATTCGCAAGGCCGCCGCCGCACTGCCGGTGGAATAATCAGGTCAAGGGTGGGGCAGGCACCGATGGCCTGCCCACCACGTCTGCCTTATGGGGAGACGTCAAATCCCGCATCTTCAACCGCCGAGATCAGGTCGGCAGGATTGGTGCTGCGGCCATCGAAGGTGACACGGGCGGTGCCCTGTTCCAGCGAGACATCCGCCATCGCCACGCCCTCCACGCCTTCCAGCGCGCGCACCACGTTGGCGACGCAGCCATCGCAGGTCATGCCGCTTATGTGCAATGTTAACGTTTCCATTGTCTGGCTACCTTTTTTTCTGTGTTGCCAATCATAATGTGCGCATGTGACCGGGCAACGCAAAAACGGTTTACGCGCAAGGAAGCCCCGCAAATATCCCGTATGGCGGGACTGGGGACGATGGGTAACGGTGTTCCCCGTAGACGTGACCGACATAGGGAACTCCTCAGGCCGAGGCTGCGGCGTGTATCCCCGTTCGTCCATATGGTGGTGGTCAGTCAATGGCTTGCTGTCCCGCTCCCTGCTCTGCGCCGAAAACGTGTGTAAAAAGGAGAAGGTGCGTAGAGTCTCGTTCACGGATGTATTTTATTATCGCTCCTGATGTTAATAAAAATATCCTGTTAGGCAGGAGAAGGCCCTAATTCCACTTTCTGCCACCAGCATTGTGGACGGACAGTTGCGTTGGCGCTGTTTCGTTATGGGTGTCCTGTCTGGGCCTGATGGCGAGATGGAAGCTGCAAATCGCAGCAGATCAGGTCCATGGCGGGGTTGGTATAGGCTGTTCCCGCCTGATCGAAGTGTTTCGTGGCATGTGAATATGAATACGACAGACCGGCAATCATTATAATCACGGGTTGCATTCCCTTCATGGGGAAGCGGTCAACCTTTTACATAATGGGGTATAGGTCCGTGCGGGTGACGCCTTGAACCTTTCTCGCAGCACTGCGTCATGGCCGGGTCACCGCACCCTGCGGTTTTCGACGGGGGCCGCAATCAACGGGCGTAGCTTCCAGACCCGTATCGAGCAGTTTCTGCTTCCAACGCTCAGGGTTGGAGGTGTCGTCATGCTGGAAACAGTTTCGGCAGTCACAAGGGTGATGTTGTTCGCAAGGTAACCCGTACCGTCAGCGCGAGGGTGATCTTTCTGCCGCCCTTACAGTTCGACCTCAGTCCGATCGAACAGGTATTCGCCAAACCTGCTGCGCAAGGCGGCAGGGTGATCCGTTGGGGCGGCATGAAAATGTATGGGTTCACTCCTCAAAAACTCAGGAGATGTCTCCACCTGACTACATAATGGTCTAGGGAGAAGGACGTGCAACTGTCGCGCTATGACATGATATAACGCGGGGCAGGGCGGGGAAGGTGGTAAAAGTTCGTCGTCGGTTGTAGGCGACTCCCTCCGAAAAACCGTCTCCTGAGGTATTGTCCGCAGTGATGGTGACCCCGGCATACTCAATTTCTTCGGGGTATTGGTCATACATACCCGGTCCTGCCGATTCCCGTTTGCGGCTCCTGCAAAGGAAAAAGGGCCAGTGCGTATGGCACCGGCCCTTTTCGTGGTCGTGAATATGGTTCTGCAGGCTGTCGGTCAGTCAACCGTGCTCATGCGGGTTTCATCGACAAACTTTTCAGTGTCATCGTCCAGCTTGCGCGATTTGCGACCGGCAGGCCCATGCACATACAGTGTCTTGCGATCAATCTTCTGGTCGCTGCCCTGGGGCTTGAGTGGCATTTCGTATTCCGGCTTCTGCGCGTGGTCCGCCATCTGCAGGTCGGGATTGAAGACCGAATTGAACTTCCAGATCATGGTCAGGAAGTTGGTCTGTCCACGCAGCGCCAGACGCAGGGCGATACCCAGCGTGTCCTTGATCGCGCTCCAGCCCAGATGCTTGTTGTTCAGGATCTGCTGGGTCTTGACCAGTTCCTCGTAGAATTCACGAAGCGGCAGGGTGGTGGGCATGACGGCATGCTGGATGTCGAACAGGCGGTAGTCGCGTGTCGTCAGCTTGCGGGACTCGCTTTCCCAGATTTCGGTGCCGGGGTAGGGAGTCGTGACGGAAATGTTCACGATATCGGGAATTTCCAGGCACCACTGGCGAATGACCTCGAAGCGTTCGCGGTCCCACGACGGATCGGCAATCAGGTTGATCGCAACGATCAGGTCCAGTGACCGGGCGTAGTCCAGCGCCTCGAAATTGCGGTCCATCGACACGCGCTTGCGGAAACGTTTCAGCCCTTCGGCATCCACCGCTTCCAGCCCGATGAAGATGTAGCTCAGCCCGATTTCTTTCCAGACCGCGAACACTTCCTTGTTGCGCAGCAGAACGTCCGCGCGGGTTTCAAGGTAATATTCCTTCTTGATGTTGCGGCGCTTCACCTCTTCGGCGATGGCAAGGCCGTGTTCGGCATGCACGAAGGCCACATCATCCACGATGAAGATGCCGGGTTCCTTGATTTCCTGCAGTTCCTCCCCGATCACCTTGGCGCTCGCGGTGCGGTAGGAGCGGCCGTAGAAGGTCCATGCGCTACAGAACGTGCAGTCCCACGGGCAGCCACGGGCGAATTCGATGGAAGCGGCGGGATCGAGCGTGCCGATGAAGTATTTGCGGCGGTGACGCAGCAGGTCACGTGCGGGACGGACCTCATCAAGGGATTCGACAAAGATCGGCGGCGGGCCTTCGCCGTCCATCGTCACCACGCCGGGCACCGTTGTCAGGTCCTTGCCCTGTTCCCATGCCTCGAGCAGCAGGCCGACCGTCGCATCGCCTTCGCCCTTCAGGACGCAGTTGACCGCGCCATCCGACAGCGCCAGCACGTCGCGTGCGATGAACGAGATGGAGTGACCGCCAAGGAACAGCAGCACGTTGGGCAGGCGCCGGCGCGTTTCCTTGCACAGGTCGATGATTTCAGGAACGTTTGCCAGATAATTGCCGGAAAAGCAGACGGCATGGGGGCGGAATTTTTCGATCCGTTCCCAGTAATCGGCATGTTTTTCGACCTGCAGGTCGATGATGTCTACCTCATGTCCCTTGTTGCGCGCGGCACCGGCAACCAGTTCAAGCCCCAGCGGTTCAAGACGCAGGAAGACCTTCGTGTACATGAGTGAGCTTGGATGGACGGCCAGTAATCTCATTCTTTTACCTCAGGCATCGATGGGGACAGGGGCGACAGGCATACGCAATCATGGAACAAATTTACAGCCATGCGAGCATGTATTTGTAATTCTTATATATCGCACTCGATTTAAAAAAAATCAGAATAACGAGTGAGGGTGACAATATAACCGCCATCTGTCATCCAGTTCACGGTAATATCACCTATGCAGTCAGATAATACCTATGCATCCTGCATGGTATTTCCTGTCTGGCATGCTTCTTTTTCATGCCCGGCACTCAGGGTAGGGCACCTATGCATTCAGGGCGATGCAGCGACGGCAGTGTCGTCTTGTCCCCTATCGCGGACCGCACTTTCGTGGCAGTGTCGGCACCGCTTAAGCGACGGGGTCGAAATGAAGCTGAACATTGTGGAAAAACTGTCCGCTCGGCTCGGGCTGATGGCATGCGGTCTGGTTGTGCTGGGCGGATGCACCGCCGAAATCGGGCGTATGCCTTATGACAGCGATGTAAAGTGCCTGCGCCAGCAGATGGGTTCCGCCGTGCAGCTCAGTTTTCCCATTGCCGCCAATACCTGCCAGCGTATGAGCGACCACAACTTCATCTTCGGGTCGAAGAAGCATCCGGCCCACCCGCTGCCGCTTAACCTGCGCGGCGCGCCGGACCTTCAGAAGCTGGCGGATGAATACGATTACAGCTACACAAAATAGCGTGTGCGCCGCGAACGGGCGGCGTCAGTTTTCCAGTTCGGTATCCCAGTAAAGATAGTCGCGCCAGCTTTCATGCAGATAGTTCGGCGGGAAAGCCCGTCCGTTTTCCTGCAATCTGCGGCTGGAAGGGCGTGCGGGGGTGCGGCTGGGATACATGCGGATCTGGTGTGGCATGTACGATCCCTTGATCAGGTTGCACGGGCTGCATGCGGTCACGACGTTTTCCCAGCTTGTGCGCCCGCCCTTGCTGCGTGGAATGACGTGGTCGAATGTCAGTTCCTGTGTGGGGAAGCGGGTATTGCAGTACTGGCAGGAAAAGTTGTCGCGCAGGAAGACATTGAAGCGGGTGAAGGCAGGCTTGCGTGCGGCGGGAATATAGTCCTTCAGCGCAATCACGCTGGGCAGGCGCAGACTCCGGGTAGGGGAGCGGACGACGGTGTCGTATTCACTCAGTACCGATACGCGGTCCAGCCAGACGGCGCGGATGGCATCCTGCCATGACCACAGGGAAAGCGGGAAATAGGACAGTGGCCTGAAATCGGCATTCAGGACCAGGGCAGGCAAGTATTGACTGTCACAGGGCACGGACGCATTCCTTTCCGAATGCCGCCGCACGATACGCAGGCGTACTCTGCTATGTTCCGAAGCGAACGCCTGTGATGTGCGTCGTCGTCAGGTAACTGTTGAATCTATTGCAGACCCCGCATGGTGTGGCAAGACATGGCGGAACGGCCGTATGGTTCCCGTCATCGTGCTTCTGGAACGCGCAACAGGAACAATTTTTCCCTACACGCCTGTTATTGATTGAATAATGACAGAAATTACCCGTTTTGCCCCCAGTCCCACGGGCCATCTGCACCTTGGCCATGTCGCATCCGCCCTGGCGGGCTGGCGTGCGGCTACGGAGTCGGGTGGTCGCTTCGTGCTGCGGGTGGAAGATATCGACACGGTACGGTGTCGGCCTGAGTTCATTGCGGACCTGTATGCGGATCTGGACTGGCTTGGCCTGTCATGGCCGCAGCCCGTGCGGCGTCAGTCCCTGCATATGGATGACTATCGCCGCGTGCTGGATGCGCTGGATGCGAACGGGCTGCTTTATCCCTGTTTCTGTACGCGGCGCGATATTGCGGAAGCCGCCAGCGCGCCGCACCGTGCGCCCGATGGCACCATGGTCTATCCCGGCACCTGCCGCCACATGGACCCGGGCCGCCGTGCCGAACTGCTGGCGGCAGGAATGCCTTATGCCCTGCGGCTGGATATGACGCGCGCACTGCAATGGCCCGGTGCGACCGCCCTGACATGGCATGAAATGGGCCGTGGCCCACAGCCCTGCCAGCCACAGCATTTTGGGGACGTGGTACTGGCGCGCAAGGACGTGCCTGCTTCCTATCATCTGTGTGTCACCCATGATGATGCGCTGCAGGGGATAACACTTGTCACGCGTGGGGCGGACCTGATGGCGGCCACGGCGCTGCACCGCCTGCTGCAGCACATCATGGGCTGGCCCGCGCCGCGTTACCGCCATCACCCGCTGTTGTGCGATGCCGGTGGCAGGCGGCTGGCCAAGCGTGACGGGGCGGTATCGGTCCGCGCCATGCGCGTGGCGGGCTGGACACCGGCGCAGGTATGCGCCGCAGCCGGGACGCCGGATCACATATCTGCTGTTTCCTCCGCACCGGGTTCGCACTAGGCTACGCGACCGTTGCCCGGCATCGTGCCGGATGTCTTTCACTGTTTATGGATCTCGATATCATGGATCTCACCGCCGCCCGGCTGGACCGGATCAGCCCCAGCCAGACGATCGCCATTTCAACCAAGGCGCGTGCGCTCAAGGCGGCAGGGAAGGATATTATCAGCCTTTCCGCCGGTGAGCCGGATTTCGACACGCCGGATACGATCAAGCAGGCGGCCATACGCGCCATTACGGCGGGTGAGACCAAATATACCGATGTGGCCGGGACACCCGCGCTGCGCCGGGCCATTGCCGAACGTTTCCGTGCCGATAGCGGGCTGGATTACACATGGGACGAGGTGATCGTTTCCAACGGCGGCAAGCAGATCATCTATAACGCCATGGTGGCGACCATCAATCCGGGTGATGAAGCCATCATCCCGGCACCGTGCTGGGTATCGTATCCCGATATCGTATCGCTGGCCGAAGGCACGCCGGTCATCGTGCCGTGCAGCGCGGAAAACGGCTTCAAGCTCCAGCCTGCCGAACTGGAAGCCGCCATCACGCCGCGCACGAAATGGCTCCTGCTCAACTCCCCCAACAACCCGACAGGCGCCGCCTATTCCGCCGAGGAAATGCGCGGCCTGTGCGATGTGCTGCTGCGCCATCCGCAGGTGTGGATCCTGACGGACGATATCTACAACAAGCTGGTTTATGACGGCTTCCGCGCCCCCACGGTGGTGGAGGTCGAACCGCGGCTGCGCGACCGGACCGTGACCATGAACGGCGTGTCGAAGGCCTATGCCATGACGGGCTGGCGTATCGGCTATTCCGCAGCCCCGGTGCAACTGACCCGTGCAATGAACAAATTGCAGAGCCAGTCCACATCCGGTCCCGGTTCGATCAGCCAGGCTGCCGCTGTCGAGGCGCTGACGGGGCCGCAGGACTTCATCGCCTCCATGGTTGCGACCTATCAGGCGCGGCGGGATCTTGTCGTCGGCATGCTGAACGGGGCGAAGGGCCTGCACTGTGCCGTGCCGGAAGGGGCGTTTTATGTATTCCCCTCAATGGTTGGATGTATGGGCAAGACCAGTGCTGGCGGCACGCTGATCGATACGGACGAGGCCTTCGTGACCGCCCTTCTGGATGAGGAAGGCGTGGCCGCCGTGCATGGCAGCGCGTTCATGTTCGCGGGGCATTTTCGTATTTCATACGCCACTGATACCGAAAGCCTGAAGGAAGCCTGCCTGCGTATCCAGCGCTTCTGCGCGGCGCTGCGCTAGAATGGGCGTGATGGACAAGGGCGGGGACACCGCCCATCCGCTGTTCGCGCAGCGTATGGACCGTCTGGGCGTGCCGGCAACCATCGCCATGGCGCAGCGCGCGCGTACCCTGCGCGCACAGGGGGAGAAAGTGCTCTCCCTCGCCTTGGGAGAACCGGATTTCGCGACCCCTGCCGCCGTGATCGAGGCTGCCCACCGTGCGGCGCTCGACGGGCAGACAAAATATCCGCCCGTGGATGGCACGCCCGCGCTCAAGGCAGCGATTGCCCGCAAATTCGCGCGCGAAAACGCGCTGGAATACGCACCTGCCGAAATTATGGTGTCCAACGGCGGCAAGCAGGTCATTTTCAATGCCTTCATGGCGACCGTGCAGCCGGGGGACGAAGTGGTCATTCCCCGGCCGTACTGGGTCAGCTATCCGCTGATCGTGCAGATATTCGGGGGTACGCCGGTCTATGCCGACTGCCACGAAGCCGATGGTTTCCGGCTGACGGCAGCGGCCCTTGAGGCCGCGATCACTCCGCGCACAAAATGGCTTGTCCTCAACTTCCCCAACAATCCAACCGGTGGCACGATGGGGCGGGCGGATCTTGAAGCCATAGCCGAGGTGCTGCGGCGGCATCTGCATGTCCATGTGCTGTCGGATGAAATATATGAACACCTGATCTATGACGGTCAGCGCCATGTCTCGCTTGCCGCCGTTGCCCCCGACCTGAAGGATCGTATCCTGACACTTAACGGCGTGTCGAAGGCCTATGCCATGACAGGCTGGCGCGTGGGTTACGTGGGCGGTCCAGTCCCCCTTATCCGCGCCATGACGGCCATTCAGGGCAGTGCGACATCAGGGATCTGTTCCATAAGCCAAGCCGCCGCCGCCGCCGCCCTTGACGGGCCGCCGGATATTATCGCGCAGATGTGCGCGGTATATGACCGTCGGCGCAAGCTGGTTGTGTCCACCCTGCGGAACATACCGGGGCTGACCTGTGCCATGCCGCACGGGGCGTTTTATGCCTATCCGGGTATTGCGGCCTGCATGGGGCGCACGACTGCTGGGGGGCAGTTGCTGAAAACGGATGAGGATTTTGCCATCGCCCTGCTGAACGAGCAGCATGTGGCTCTGGTGCATGGCAGCGCCTTCGGGCAGGGGCCTTATCTGCGCCTGTCCTATGCCACCAGTGATGATATCCTCAGGGAAGCCTGCGCACGGATTGCGCGGCTGGTTGACGGACTGACCGGATAAGCGGGCAAGCCTAGTCCGGGTCGGGCGTGGGGGGGCAGAGCAGGAAGACCCCCTCCGTCACGATGGCGGGCAGGAGAGGTGTGCCCAGCGGCAGGCCGGACAGGATGATGGCCCCGACAGAGGCAAGGCAGGCCCCCATGTAGCCGGTGCGGCCACCCAGCCGTTCAGCAATGACAAACAGGAAAACTGCCACCAGTTCCAGCACGGCCGCCGCGACCAGCCGCCATGGATGCATCTGTGTCTGCATGCCCATGTCGGACAGCAGGCGCAGCAATGCGGGGGACTGTCCCACCGGGTTGCCCAGTCCGAACATGAAGGAAAAGGGCAGGATCAGTACGCCCAGTATGTCACGCAGCAGGTTCACCAGCCCGCTGACCAGCGGTAGCAGTATTTCTATTGCCAGACTGGCGCTGGTGCAGGCCGCGACAATGACAAGGCCGACCTGCCGCTGGCGTGCCGCCGCGTTCTGTCGCGGTTGATTACTGTCCATATGCGCTGGGTACCGGCTGTGTCGAAAGGCGGGGTGTTAGCGCAGCCACCATTTGACGGGTTCCGGCTCGTCCTGTTCGGTTTCCTGCGTCATGGCGGGGGCTGGAGCCGGGGTGGGCGCCGGGCGTGCCTCTGCGGTGCGCTGCCGGCTTTTCTGGCGGCTCAGTTCTTCACGCAACTGGGCGATTTCTTCGCGTGCCGTGTACAGTTCGGCGCGCAGGGCCAGCATTTCCGCATCACGGGTCGCCAGCTTTTCCTTGTGTTCGGCGGCGATGACATCGGCATGGCCGATGCGGGTGGTCAGGGAACGGATCTGGGCCTGCGCTTCCGACAGGCGCAGTTCCGCCTGTTCGCGCAGCTTAAGCTCAAACTGGACCTTGTGGCGCAGATGGTCGGTTTCGCTCCGGTCTTCCTGCTGGGCGTGCATGACACGCGGCGTGGCGCGGCCCGTTACCAGCGACTGGTGTTCGACCCGGACTTCGCCATCCTGCACGAACTTGCGGCGGCGCTGCGTGGGATCGGCCTGGCGCGGGGGACGCTGCTTGGCCTGGGCGGGTTTGTTGCCGCCGCCCGCATTGCGGGGCGCGGGCTTGCCTTTGCCCAGTCGCTCAAGCGCCTGCCGGAATGCAGATTCGTTTACTTCTTCTCGGTGGGAATTCTGGTCTTCTTCCTTCGGGAAGGAAAGAAAATCGTTATAAGATGACACAGCGGAACTCTCGATAACTCAATGCACCATGAAGAATGTGACTGAAATCGCATTTTAGGAAACTATTCCTAATGCCGATATTCCAATGGTGCCCGTTTTTTGGTAATTCTGTTTATATAATTCATTTTCATAAGGGAACGCAAGGGTATAAATAAGATTACAATAATCGGATGCTCCAGTTGTTGTTACATAATATTTTTTTAAATAAACTATCTGTGCGTATCCTGTCGCATCCGGGAACGATAAATAGATTTGCCCGTTGTGGTTGAAAATATTTTCACTCCCTTTGTAATGACGGAAGTGGCACGCTCTGTATTGGCAGGCATGGTCATGACCGGCACTTGCATTAGACCTGTCCCGTGGTCCAGATAAGGGCCGATGATTTTCCCCGATAATATCCGGCAGATACGGAATGTGTGACGTTAGTCAGAATATGGATACGGTTTCCCTCTCACGCAGGCTCAGGCAGGCAGGGCGTCCCTGTGTACTGATCGTCATGGGGGTGTCCGGCTGTGGCAAGAGCACGGTCGCCCACCTTATTGCCGAGCGTCTGGGCTGGCCGGTCATCGAAGGTGACGACCTGCACACGGAAAACAACATCGATCTCATGAGCCGTGGCATCCCGTTGACGGATGCGGACCGCGCGCCCTGGCTTGACCGGATCGCGGATCAGGTCAAGGTATGGGGCGCCCAGCGGCAGTGCGGTATCGTGACGTGTTCATCCCTGAAGCGGGAATACCGTGAGCGTATCGCCAACGGCAGTCAGGATGTGTGTTTTGTCTACCTCAAAGGTAGCAAGGAAGACATCGCGCCGCGCCTGCAGCAGCGCACCGGCCACTTCATGCCCGCAACCATGCTCGACAGTCAGTTCGAGACGCTGGAAGAGCCGGACATGCATGAGGAAGTGGTGATGGCGCTCGACGTTACCGCCCCGCAGGAACATCTGGCTGAACAGGCCTGCGCCCATCTGGCCCAACTGCCTGCCTAAAACGGATGTAGCCCGTCAGTCCGTTCCGGGTGGCGGGGAGGCGGGCGCCCATGTCAGGTCATCCATCCCGTTATTGTTCAGGTGACGGCCCAGTACGAACAGGTAGTCGGACAGCCTGTTCATGCATGCTGGAATATCCGCCCCGATATCTTCCCGTCGCGCAAGGGTGGTCAGCCGCCGTTCCGCACGGCGGACGACCGTGCGTGCAAGATGGGCATGGGCCGCCGCCGTGGTGCCACCGGGCAGGATGAAACTGCGTAAGGGAGGCACCTGCGCGCGCAGGACTGCGACTTCGTCTTCCATCGCCTGCAGGGCTGCGGCAGCGTGGGGCAGGGCGCGTGGCGGGTTGGCGGGAATACATATCGCGCCGCCCACATCAAACAGCAGTCCCTGCACCCATGCGATGAACCGCGCATTGCGTCCCGCGGGCAGGGTGGCGCGCAGCAGGCCGATTACGGCATTGGCTTCATCAAGTGCGCCAAGGGCTTCGATCCGGATCGAGTCCTTTGCAACCCGCTCCCCATTGCCTAGCGAGGTCTGGCCCGTATCGCCGCCGCGCGTCACGATCTGGTCAATGCGGATGCTCATGTCTTTGCCTGTATGAAGTCGGGAGTGAGGCTGGAGGATGCTCAGCGGCTCGGCTTGCTGGCGCCCAGCTTCATGGTATCGGCCAGATGGGTCTGGAGGGTGTCCGCCGTGCTGGATGCATAAGCTTTCAGGTCAGGGTCGGAAGCGGATTCCGCTTCGTTCTGGAACATGGCCAGCGCGTCGCTTGTGGCCTGTGCCTCGATATCCAGGAAGTCCCGTTCGAATTTGGCGCCGCTTTCGGTTTTGAGGGTATCGGCAATCTGCTGCTCGTCCGGACTCATTTCCTCATGCAGCGTAAGTCCGTGCTTGCGGGTCAGGGCGAGGAGGGCTTTCTGGTTGGCTGTGTGCATTTTCAGGGCATCTTCAGCCATTTCCTGAATTTTGCGCCGTTTGGCCTGCTTTGCGCCCAGCTTTGAAATGGTAATTTCAAAACCGTTCAGTGCGGAAACATTCTCGGAAAAGGTCGTATCGGATTCAGTCAGGGGTTCAGGCGTGGCTGCCGGTTCTGGCGCGGGGGCAGCCATGCCGGTAGCGGGAAGAAGGGTAACAGACGCACAGAGGAACCATACGGCGGATTTTTTCATATTGTCGGCTTCCTGACGTGTAACATTCGGTCTGTTTTACTGATCGCATCGGCAGTTTATCAGTTTCCTGAAGCCTTACAAAGGCGATCCCGATCTTGAATGAAGGGTGTGCGGGCGTTGGAATCGCTCATGAATTTGAGAACAAATGCAGGGATTACAATAATTATGGATTAAAATTCTCCATATAAAGTAAAAATATTATTCCTCAATGGTTTAGTGTGCTTATTTATAGTTATTGTTTTTATTTTCTTTGTGTATAGTTAATAACAAACATAAAATTATACATATTTTCGTAATTTTGTAAGTATTGTTTAATTCTGTAGTTATATCAGAACCTGACGGACCCGCCCATGCCAGCCGTATGGATGAAACGTCATGCGCGCGCATGCATGGGCGGGTTCCGTCCGGCTGACCTATACGATGGGGCGGTGCTGGGGCTAGTGTGTGGCCGCCCGCGTTCCGTGCGGCTTGTCATCATGTTTTGCGGATGCCCCGAATGCCTACTGTTGTCCGGTTTCTTTTGTGTTTTGCGGCGCTGGCTGCATTTTCTGGTGTTATGGGGGGCGCGCTGACCACTCATCTGCCCGATCATTTCTTTGCCGAGGGCGGACGTGACATGGCGCGTCAGGCAATCCAGATGCAGATGTGGCACGCCCTTGCCATTATCGGTATTTCCGTTCTCATGATCCAGCAGGGCTGCCGGGTGCTGATTTCGCTATCGGGCAGCCTTATGGCGGCGGGTACGCTGCTGTTCAGTGTGGGGGTGTCGCTTACGGCTTTCTGGGGCATCCATCCCGGTCCGATCGCGCCTACGGGCGGGACAATGCTGATGCTGGCGTGGCTGCTGCTGGCTGTGGGAGTGCTGCGGTCGTGACGCAGGTGGAAGCGACATTGCCGCCATGGCCGGTTCGTAGCGCCTATCTGGCGCCGCCGGATTTTGAATCGGTGCTGGAGCAGGAGCTCCAGCGCAAGGGGGCTGGCGATCTGTGCTGGCATGGGCGTCTGGCGCTGTCCGCCGTGCCGCCGGTGAACAGTCTGTGGGCACTGGAGACGTGGCGTGAGCCGGAAATGCACGATGTCCCCTCCATCAAGGGGGCGGCGCGCATCATGCGGGCGATCCAGCGCAACTGGGCAGGATACGTGCCCATGCTGCATCGTCGCAGCGCCCTGATAACGGATGCCCTGCCGCCGCTACGCCCCAAACCCTTTACGTTTCCCGCTGCCGCGCCGACAGCCCATCTGGGGGCATGGACGCTGCTTTGCGCTGATCGGCTGCTGCTGTCGCGGACAAAAACCTCGCCTTTCGTGAATGGTGAGGTTCCGTTCGTTGAAAACCGCACCGATCCGCCGTCGCGGGCCTATCTCAAGCTATGGGAAGCCCTGCTGCGGCTTGGTCGCTGGCCGGTGGCGGGGGAGACCTGTCTTGATCTCGGGGCCTGTCCGGGCGGATGGACATGGGTTGCCGCAGGTTCCGGGGCGCAGGTTACGGCCATCGACCGCTCACCGCTGGCGGATAATGTCGCCAGCCTGCCCAATGTAACCTGCCGGTATGAAAGTGCGTTCGGCCTTGACCCGGAAAGCTGCGCGCCGGTGGACTGGCTGTTTTCGGATATCATTGCCTATCCCGCGCGGCTGCTGGCGCTGGCGCGGCGGTGGATCGCATCGGGACGCGCCGGCCGGATCGTCATGACCATCAAATTTCAGGGCGAGACTGATCATGAAACGGCGGAAGCCTTCGCCGCCATTCCGGGTGGTCATGTGCTGCATCTGTGGCACAACAAACATGAGCTGACCTTTTTCTGGCAGCGCGACCCATCATGATTGCGGGCGCAGGCGGCTGAACAGCCGCTCGGCCACCTCCACCACCGCAATGGCCAGCAGGCAGCAGACCAGCGCCGCCGCCATCACGATCATCTGTTCCTGTGTGGTGGCGTCATTGGCGCCCGCCAGCCGGTAGACGGCCAGCCACATGCCCGTCCCGGCGATGTGGTCGACCAGGCCCGCCACGGTTGCGCTGAACCGCAGGCTGAGCAGGAACAGGGCGGTCAGCGCAAGAACGGCCAGTGTCTTGTATAGCGTGCGGGCGACGGAGGGCGTGGGACCTGCGTGTGTGGACATGGTCTCCCCTTGCGGTAATGGACAGGGCGGAATGTCAGGTGTTCAGGATGCCGCGCGCGGTACGGACCACATCGGCCAGCGTGCCCGGCTGGAACGGCGACTGAAGCCCGGCAGAACGCACCAGCCGGGTAAAAGGTTGCGCGCCACCCTGCGCGCACAGGTCGACATAGGCCGCCATCGCGCCCTGTGGGTCGGTGCGGCTGCGTATCCAGAACTGCATCGCGCAGCACAGCGCCAGAGCGTAGTCGATATAATAGAAGGGTGAGCGGTAGATATGGCCCTGCGCCTGCCACCGACCACCGGCTGTGGGGTGGGGCAGGCCGCCATAATTGCGCCACGGCAGGTAGCGCCGTTCAAGTGTGCGCCAGACTTCATGCCGCTCGGCCGGGGTCATGGTGGGGCGGGCGTAGACCTCATGCTGGAAGTGATCGACACAGACACCATAAGGCAGGAATGACAGCGAGGAGATCAGGTGCATCTGCCTGTAACGCTCGCCCTGACCCGGTTCCACCATCAGGTCGATATGCGGCCATGTCAGGAATTCCAGCGCCATGGAATTGATCTCGGCGGCATCCATGGTCGGCCACAGCAGGTCCACGGCGGGCAGGCTGCGACTTTTCCAGTTCTGGTAGGCATGCCCCATTTCGTGGGTGAACACGTTTATGTCGTGCTGCGTGCCGTTGAAGTTGGCGAAAATGAATGGCATCCCCACGGTGGGGAAGGATGTGCAGAACCCGCCGCCCGCCTTGCCCGGCCGGTTGACCAGATCAAGATAGCCGCCCTCGCGCATCTGCCGGAAAAAAGGACCAAGATCGCCATCCATGCACTCGAACAGGGTCTGGGCACGGTTCAGCAGCAGGTCATGCCCACCCGCCGGGCGCGGATTGCCGTGCGGGTCGATCAGGGGCTCGTCCCATGAATACAGGACTTCCCACCCCATCGTCTCGCACCGCCTGCGCAGGATGTCATGCACCAGCGGCACCACATGGGTCAGCACATCATTGCGAAAACGCGCGACATCCGCCGGACCGTAATCCACCCGGCGCATGCGGCGGTAGGCCAGTGGGATATAGGAATCATAGCCCAGCGTTTCGGCCATGCCATGACGCAGCCGGACCATCTGGTCGAACAGGTCGTCCAGTTGTGGGGCGTTGCGTTCAAAGAATGTCCAGCGTACCTGCTCCGCTTCGCGCCGGACGGCCCGGTCGGTGCTTTCGGCATAAGGGGCAAGGCCGGACAGGTTGACCTGTTCGCCGCCAATCTCCAGCTTCGCACCCGCCAGCAGCGCGGTATAGGTGCCGCTTAGGCGGGCTTCTTCTTCCAGTGCGCCGGTAATGCGGGGATCGAAGGTGGTGATGTCCGTGCGCCACAGTTCCAGCGTGTGCGGCGTAATCTCCTGCGCTACCGCAACGGGATCGGGATATTCCAGCAGCCTGCGTTTGAGTGCCACCTCATGCGCCGTTACGTAGGGGGTCAGGGCATCGGCATGGTCACGTTCGGCTTTGGCTGTCGGGCTGGTCGTATCCTGCGCGAAGCGCAGATCCACAAGTGCTGACCAGCTTTCGTAATCGCGGCGGATCGTATCGAACAGATGCGCCGCATCCGCTACCGCCCCCTGATCCAGCAGGGTGGAGACCTGACCAAACCGCAGGGCAAGGGCGTCGCGCGTGGGACGGGGGAAATCCAGACTGTCAAAATGGCGGAGCATGCGGGCAGGGTGCCATGGAAGGCGGCTGCTCGTCCATGCCCCTGTCCGCTATCTGTTATCTGTGGGAAGACCGGAGCTGTGTCGCGCAGAACCATACGCACAGCGCGCCGAATGCAGCCAGACCGGCAAGGTTGACCAGCAGCGCGGATGTGCCCGGCGGCAGTAGCGACAGCGGACTGTCCCGCCCGCTCAGCGCAGAAAGGCACGCCAGCGCCACTCCCATCAGGCTTTCCCCCACGATCAGCCCCGATGCGATCATGGTGCCCCGGTGGCTGGATGCGCCCGCGTTCAGGCGTGTGACGATGTGTCCCAGGATCGCCCCGACGGCCAGCGTCATGGAAATGTTCATGGGCAGATAAATGCCGATGCCCACCGCCAGCGGCGGCAGCGCACCACGGCCCGCGCGGCGCAGGGCTGCGTCAATGCCGATCAGCACGCCACCGGCTCCCGCCCCGATCAGCAGCATGGTCCAGTCAAGCTGATGAAGGAAAATGCCGGATGTAATCATCAGGATCAGTGCGGGTTGCGGGGCGGCCAGCGCCTGTGACGCGTCCATCCCCGCATGTGGCATCGCGCCAACGAAACCGTATGTCTGGTACAGCACATTCAGCACGGGCGGAATGACAATGGCCCCGCTTATGCAGCCGATCAGCAGGGCGGCTTCCTGCTTCCATGGCGTCGCGCCGACCAGCCTTCCGGTCTTGAGATCCTGAAGGTTGTCATTGGCGATGGCGGCGGATGCGGTAACGGCAGTCAGGGCGTAAAGGCAGAAGGCGATGGCGAAATGCTGCCCGTCCACCCCGGCGAACAGTCCCGTGGCGCGCAGCAGCACGAACAGGCTGGACATTCCGATCGCAGCCAGAATGACCACCCCGGAAATGGGGGAGGAGGATGACCCCACCAACCCGGCCATGTATCCACAGGCGGCCGCCACGAACAGCCCCAGCCCGGCGCACCATGCAACACCCGCCACCGTGGCGGCCAGTGCGGGCAGCGGGCCGACACGCCCGGTGGAGAAGGCGAGGAACATGCCGCCGATCAGGACCAGCACGATCCCGGCCACGGCACGTATGGCGCGTGGGGACAGGTCGGTTTCGGTACGCGGCACATGGGTACCTGTGGCACGACGCACCAGCAGCGCGCGCGCGCTCAGCATAAGCGGGCGGCCCATGCGCAGCACGGTCCATATGGCTGCAACGCCGATCAGCCCCGCCCCGATGAAGCGGGCCTTGTCCTTCCATATCTGGGCAGCGAAACTGCCCGCATCCATCCCGGCGGGATGGGGCAGGAGATGGGACATGACCGGAATGGATACTTCCCACGTCAGCAATGCGCCCAGCAGCATCGCCATCCCGCCTTCCAGCCCGACCAGATAGCCCGCCCCCAGCAGGGCGGGCGAAAACCCGACCGACAGCCGGAATGCGGTCATCCCCCATGTGGCCGTAGCCGTGATCCCATCGCCCAGCAGGCGCAGGCCGGTGGATGTGAACGTCAGCACCGCCGCCAGAATCCCACCCTGTACCAGGGCACGTACGCTGCCACGGTTTTCATGGCTGGCGCCCGCACGCAGGATTTCGGCTGCGGCAACGCCTTCAGGGAAGGGCAGGGCCGGGTCGTCCAGCATGACCCGGCGCAACGGTATGGTGAACAGCACGCCGGTCATACCCCCCGCCGCCGTCAGCACCGCCGTCTGGATGAAGGGAAAATGCTGCCATACGCCCGCCATGACCAGCGCGGGCAGGCTTGCGAACACGCATGCCAGCGTACCCGCGGCGGAGGCCTGTGTCTGGACCAGATTGTTTTCAAGGATCGTGCCACCGCCCAGTATCCGCAGCACCGCCATGGAAATGACGGCGGCGGGGATGGACGTGGCGACCGTCAGGCCGATGCGCAGGCCAAGATAGATGTTCGACGCGGTGAAAACGACCGTAATGAGCGCACCGATCACGATGCCGCGCCATGTCAGTTCCCGCACGGGTGATGGGTAATCGGCCAAGGGGCAGCCTTACATCTTGCGGAAGGTGGGCATGACCAGATGGGCGCGGTTGAAGTCAAGCTGCGCCTTGGTCAACTGGAAGCCGATCTCGATATGATACTGGTCGCTGTGGATATGCCGCGATACGGGCAGGGTGATGGGAATGTTCCGGGTATGGGTCAGGTCCTGCATGCGCCCGTCTTCAAAGGAGACGTAGGCCACGAATTCCTTCTTGCTCTTGATCTCCCCATTGAACACGACCGCGACGAAATACGGGATGTTGACGAATTCCGCCTTCGATGCCGGGCCGCGTTCCACATGCAGGCCGATCTTCATGTTCGTCATCACGCTGCGCTGGGCGCCTGCCTCGCACGATCCCACCACGCGCGTCAGGCTGGCCCGCGCCACAAGGTGCGTCACGTCATGGTCGTTGCCCGCATACTGATAATAGTCGGCGGCCTCGCTGGGGACTTCCACAACGGGGCAGGCTGGCGCGAAATCAATCGAATCGCTGGCGTTCGAGCACGCGCCAACCAGCGCAAGCATGGGCACCGTACAGAATGTCAGGGCCATGCGGCGCAGGCGTGATAGCGGATGGGCAGGAATCATGCGGCTATTCCGGGTTGGTCAGGTGTGAACAGAATCCCGCCCCGTCGGGTATGATACAGGCACGACATGCACGCGACAGGGTAACGGGGGGAGGACAGACACGGCAGAATACGTTAGGGTCAACGGGAAAATGGCTTGCGTCATTGCCACGGTTTGCGTAGGGCCGGACCATCGCACGGGATACCGGCGCCGGACTCTAGCAGATCGCGGTCCGTATCCTATACCGCTCGCCGGACGTTTGGGGAACACCATGCCCGACCAGATGATTCATACACCCGATACAACAGCCCCCGCCGAGACACTGCCCCGTGTCCTGAAAGTACTGCTCGCAGGCCCGCGCGGCTTCTGTGCGGGTGTCGATCGCGCCATCCGCGTGGTGGAAGAGGCGATCCGCCGCTATGGCGCGCCCGTTTATGTCCGCCATGAGATCGTGCATAACCGCACCGTGGTCGAGGCGCTTGAGGCGCAGGGCGCGATCTTCGTCGAGGAACTCGATGAAGTGCCCGCCGATGGTCAGGTCGTCTTTTCCGCCCATGGCGTGCCCAAGACCGTGCCCGCCGAGGCCGAACGCCGCAACCTGCTGTATCTGGATGCAACCTGCCCGCTGGTGTCCAAGGTCCACCGGGAGGCCGAACGCCACTTCGCCGATGGTGGTCCCGAAAGCCGCCATATCCTGATGATCGGCCATGCCGGCCATCCGGAGGTCGTCGGCACGATGGGCCAGCTTCCCGCGGGTGCCGTCACGCTGATCAATGATGCGGAAGAAGCGCGCACGGTCCAGCCCGCCGATCCCTCGCGGCTGGCTTTCATTACCCAGACCACGCTGTCGGTCGATGACACGGCGGAAATCGTTGACATCCTGCGCGACCGCTTCCCCCTGATCGAAGGCCCGCGGCGCGAGGACATCTGCTACGCCACGACCAACCGGCAGGAAGCCGTCAAGGCGATCGCGCCGGGCTGTGATCTGGTGATCGTGATCGGCTCGCCCAACTCGTCCAATTCGCAGCGCCTGCGTGAAGTGGCCGAACGCAGCGGTGCGCCGCGTGCCCTGCTGGTGCCGCGCCTGAATGCGCTGGACTGGTCGGCGCTGGATGGTGTCGGCACGCTGGGGATTACGGCCGGTGCTTCCGCGCCGGAATCGCTGGTGCAGGAAATGGTCGCGGCCCTTGCCAAGCGTTTCACGCTTGAGATCGAGGAAATCACCGTGAAGGAAGAAAACGTGGCCTTCCGTCTGCCGGCGCCGCTGGGCTGATCCGTATCACCGCATGGCTGTCTATACCGAAGTGCCCGAAGAAGCGCTTGCCGCGTTTCTGGAGGGCTATGACATCGGCAGGCCCGTTTCCTGCCACGGCATTGCCGAAGGGGTGGAAAACAGCAATTTCCTGCTGAAGACCACACAGGCGACCTTTATCCTGACGCTGTACGAGCGTCGGGTGAACCCTGATGAACTGCCGTGGTTTCTGGGGCTTATGCAGTATCTGGCCCAGCATGGCCTGTCGTGCCCGCTTCCCGTGGCGGACCGGCAGGGCCGGACCCTGCGCACCCTGTCGGGCAAGCCTGCCGCCATTACCACCTTCCTGCCCGGTGGGTGGTCGCGGCAGGTCGATACGGACATGTGCGCCCAGGTGGGGGGCGCCATGGCGCGGCTGCACCTGCTGGGGGAGGGGTTCGTGGCCGAACGCCCCAATTCCATGGGGCCGCAGTCATGGACCGGCCTGCTGGAAGCGTGCCGGGCGCGGGGCGATGAAGTGCGCCCCGGACTGGTGGCGGAAATCGAAACGGTGCTGGCGCGCGTGCTGCCCGCGTGGCCGGGCGTGGGGAATAACCCCAGCCTGCCGCGTGGACAGATCCATGCTGACCTGTTTCCCGATAACGTTTTTTTTCGTGACGGAAAGCTGTCGGGCCTGATCGATTTCTATTTCGCCTGCACCGACTGGTATGCCTACGATCTGGCCATTGCCATCAATGCGTGGTGTTTCGATGCAGACCGGCGGTTCATGACGGACCATGCGAAAGCAATGGTGGAAGGCTACCGCCATGTCCGCCCGCTGGAAGCAGCGGAGGAGGCCGCATTGAGTACGCTGGCCACGGGGGCTGCCATCCGCTTCACCCTGACGCGGCTGTATGACTGGATCAACACGCCGTCCGATGCGCTGGTTACGCGCAAGGACCCGCTGGATTATCTGGTGCGCATGGAATTCTGTGCCGCCCGCATGGGTGAAAGGTTCCTGCCATGAGTGACGACATCGTAACCGGGGGCGCGGTTGAGGTGGAAAATCCGTCTACCGGGACCGACCTGGTCGAGATATGGACCGATGGCGGCTGCAAGCCCAATCCCGGCCCCGGCGGCTGGGGCGCGCTGCTGTGTTTTCGCGGGCAGGAGCGCGAGCTTTCGGGCGGTGAGGCGGAAACCACCAATAACCGCATGGAACTGACCGCTGCGGCTGAAGCACTGGAAGCACTCAGGCGTCCCTGCCGCGTCGTGCTGCATACCGACAGCGAATATGTCCGCAACGGCATCATGCGCTGGAGCACGGGCTGGGTCCGCCGCAACTGGCGCAATGCTTCGGGCGATCCGGTGGCCAACATGGATCTGTGGCGCAGGCTGCTGGATATCAGCGCGAAGCATCAGGTCGAATGGAAATGGGTGCGCGGCCATTCCGGCGATGAAAATAACGAGCGTGTGGACCGTCTGGCCACCGCCGCGCGTGACGCGCTGGGCATTCCCTATCCCAAACGCGGGAAGTGATGTCTGCGCCGCCCGCCATCCGCCTTGAAGGCGTGGGGCTGGATTTTGGCAGCGCGCCCCTTTTCCGCAATCTGGACCTGCGTATCGGTGCGGGTGGCATTACCGTGCTGCTCGGGGCCAGCGGGGTAGGCAAAACTTCGCTGCTGCGCATGCTGGGCGGTCTGGAAAAGCCGGGTTATGGCCACGTCGTGGCAGATGATGGCCTGCCGCTGGCTGGCCGCGTTGCATGGATGGGCCAGCAGGACCTGCTGCTGCCATGGGCCAGTATTGCCGATAATGTCATGCTCGGCGCACGACTGCGCGGGGATGCGCCTGATCGCGCCCGTATGGCCCATCTGCTCGAAAGCGTGGGGCTTTCGGCACATGCGGGCGCACTGCCTGCCACCCTGTCCGGTGGCATGCGGCAACGTGCTGCGCTGGCGCGTGTCCTATATGAAGATCGTCCCGTGGTGCTGATGGACGAGCCGTTTTCAGCACTCGACAGCATCACGCGGGCGCGGATGCAGGATCTGGCCGCCCATATGCTGGCCCGGCGCACGGTCGTGCTGATTACCCACGATCCGCTGGAAGCGTGCAGGCTTGCCGATACCATGCTGCTGATGAGCGGTTATCCCGCCACGATAGAAGAAATGACAGTGCCCGCCGGGACGGTGCCACGCGCCGTGGACGACCCCGCCGTTCTGTCCGCGCAGTCGCGGCTGCTGCGGCGGATGCTGCAATGACGGCCACCATGCTGTCGCATGCCGGACGGGTCATCCGTCCGCTTGTTACGTTGGCGGGGCTTGTCGCCGTGTGGTGGGGACTGGCGCGCTGGGGGCATATACCGCCCTATATGTTGCCCGGCCCCGATGCGGTGGTCCATGCGCTGTGGACCCAGCGCGGGCAGCTTGGCCCCGCCGCACTGACCACGCTGGAAGAAACCCTGCTGGGTCTGCTGCTGGGGATAGGGGCAGGTAGCGCACTGGCGATCGGCATGGCGCTATGGGCGCCGCTGCGGCGATGGGTCATGCCGATGGTTCTGCTCAGTCAGGCGGTGCCTGTTTTTGCGCTCGCACCGCTGCTGGTGCTGTGGTTCGGATTCGGCATGGCGTCGAAAGTGGTGATGGCGGTTCTGGTCATCTTCTTTCCCGTAACCTCCACACTGGGCGATGGCCTGCGCCAGACCGAACCGGGGTGGATGGACCTTGCGCGCACCATGGGGGCCACGCGCCTGCGGGTGCTGCTGCATATACGCCTGCCTGCGGCCCTGCCGTCCTTTGCATCGGGTGTGCGCATGGCGACGGCCATCGCGCCGATCGGGGCGGTCGTGGGGGAATGGGTGGGGGCGTCCTCCGGGCTGGGGTTCCTCATGCAGACGGCCAATACCCGTTTCCAGACAGACCTCATGTTCGCGGCCCTTGGCGTGCTGGCGGTCATGACGGTGCTGCTGTGGTGGCTGGTGGACAGGGTGCTGGCCCATGCACTGTACTGGCAGCACCCGCATGTCGATGTTGACTGAAATGTTGTAACACGTCACCACCAACGAACCGTGCAACCCATGCAGGACAGGATGCCCATGACCCGCCCCATCATTCTTGATCTGACACCCGGCGCGCAGGCTATGGCGGCCCTGCTGGCTGCCGTGCAGGTTCCCGATCATGTGCGGGTGGTGCAGGTGCTGTTCAGCGGGGAAGCCGCAGGAGTGGAAGCCGCGATGACGCAGGCACGCGACCTGCTGGACCGGCACGGTCTTGCGGATGTCGGTGTTCATGCTGGCTGTCCGGGACCGCTGGTGCATGCGGGCGGGGCGGTAAAGTCGGTGCCGCAGGGCGAGCCGGGTCTGGCCGCGCAGTATCTGGTGCGGGCCATCCGTGCCTGTCCGCCAGATGGCGTGACGGTATGCTGCACCGGCCCGTTGACCACGCTGGCGCTGGCGATGGTGCAGGCACCTGATATTGGCGCGCATCTGCATGGGGTGATCGCAAGCGGCGGGGTCTTGTATTCGCCAGGGGATGCGACACCAGTTGCCGAACGCAACATCGCCGCCGATCCGGAAGCCGCGGCCACCGTCATGGCGGCAGGTGTGCCCCTGACCCTGATCCCGCTGGACTGCACCAGCCGACTGAACGCGGATGCGGTATGGATGGAACAGCTTGCCCCGATGGGGGCCGCGCCCGCTTCGGTCGCGGGCCATGTGCATGCGTTGCTGGCCGCCGCCCGCATGGGTCGTGGCGGCGGCAACGGGGTCGATATTTCGCTGCGTGCGACGGCCCCCCTGCTTGCGCTGCTGGCGCCGGGCCTGTTTGGCGGCCATCTGGCGCATGTGGATGTGGAATGTCGGGGCACGTTCACGCGCGGCATGACGGTGGCGCGTCGTATCGGACCGCCGGACGTGCAGCCCAACGCCCTTGTCCTTGAGCGCATGTCCATTGATGCCGGGCGTGGCCTGCTGCGCGACCTGCTGCTCGCCGCGCGGAAATGACCGGATGTGATGGCGGCAGGTTTGCGTAAAAATACAACGATCTGATGCAAACTTGGCCAACAGGTGCTCATGACGGTTGCAGAACCGGCATGCGGTCCAGTATTGGTCCGGGCATTCCGGTGTGCCTGCGGGCGCGAATGTTGTGAACTGTGATGCGTGTGCGCCACGGAGGTCTTCTGTATGGATCGGTCTGCAACGTCCCCTTCAGCCCTGACGGGGGCGGTCAAGGGTAATGGGGATGCCGTATTCGCCACCATTGTCCGTTGCGCCGCGGTCCTGATCCTGCTGGGTCTGGGTGGTATGGTGGCGGTCATGGCGTGGGGCGCGCGGGCCGCGTTTGCCCGGTTTGGCCTGGGTTTCGTGCTGGACAAGGCATGGAATCCCGTAACCCAGCATTTCGGCGCGGCCGCCCCGATGTTCGGAACGCTGGTGACATCGCTGCTGGCCATAGCACTGGCCGTGCCGCTGGCTTTTGGCATTGCGGTATGGCTGACGGAAATCGCCTCTCCGCGTATTTCCGGGGTGATCGGTACGCTGATCCAGCTTCTGGCGGCGGTGCCATCCATTATTTTCGGCATGTGGGGCTTCGCGGTGCTGGTGCCGTTCATGGCCCATTATGTCGAACCGTTTGCCAATCATACGCTGGGGCATGTGCCGGGAATTGGACAACTTTTCCATGGTGCGCCTTACGGGACCGGTTTTCTTACCGGCGGCATGATCCTTGCGGTCATGATTACCCCGTTCATTTCCGCCGTGATGCGGGATGTCTTCCTGTCCATGCCCGCCGTGCTGAAGGAAAGCGCATACGGACTGGGCATGACCCGATGGGAAGTCGTGCGGCGCATCATCCTGCCGTGGTCGCGCACATCCGTCGTGGGGGGCATCATGCTGGGTCTGGGGCGTGCACTGGGGGAGACGATGGCCATCACCTTCGTCATCGGCAACGCCAATCATATCGGCTGGTCGCTGTTTTCCCCCGGCAATACGATCGCATCCCTGATCGCGCTTGAATTTCCTGAAAGCGCGGTGGGCAGTCTTAAATTTTCATCCCTGATGGCTGTGGGTTTCCTTCTCATGCTGATTTCCCTTGCGACGCTGGTCTGTTCGCGGCTGCTGCTGCGCACGCGGGCGGCAGGCTGAACCATGGCGGGTCAGGAGAGCGTGGCGGCGACCACCGTGCTTATGGATACGGATTGCTGTTCATCGGGGCGCTGGCAGGGCAATACCCTGTCGGACATGCGCAGGCGCATGGTGGACCGGATTGCGACGGGCCTGTGCTGGGCGGCGACCGCGCTGGTGCTGCTCATGCTGTTTTCCATCCTGTTCGTGCTGATACGCAACGGGATCGGTGGCCTGCGCTGGGTGACTTTCGTGCATGTGACCCTGCCGCCGGGGCAGGCGGGTGGTCTTGCCAACGCCATCGTCGGCAGCCTGATCCAGACGGGGCTTGCGGTGCTGATCGGTGCCCCGGTGGGGCTGCTGGTCGGGATATACCTTGCCGAGTTCACATCCACGGATGGGCGACTGATCAACCTTGTCCGTTTCGTATCCGACCTGCTGCTTTCCGCCCCGTCCATTCTGGTGGGACTGTTCATTTACATGGTCGTGGTGGTGCCGACTGGCCACTTCTCGGGTCTGGCCGGGGCGCTGGCCCTGTCCATTCTGGTGGTGCCGGTCGTGGTGCGCACGACCGAGGACATGCTGCGCCTTGTGCCCCTTTCGATGCGGGAGGCTGCGATCGCACTGGGCGCGCCCCGCTGGCGGGTCATCCTTTTCGTATGCCTGCGCGCCGCGCGCGACGGCGTGGCCACCGGCATCCTGCTTGCGCTGGCCCGTGTATCGGGTGAGACGGCGCCGCTTCTGTTCACCTCGCTGGGGAACATGAACTGGTCGGTATCCCCCGCAGCCCCCATGGCCAGCCTGCCCGTGACCATTTACCAGTATGCCGGCGCGGCCTATGCAGACTGGACCGCCCTTGCATGGACGGGTGCGCTGCTGATCACGGCGGGTATTCTCATGATCAACATAACCGTGCGGCTGGGGCTGGGACGTAACAGGAAGTGAATATGACAGTCGTGGAAAAGAACCCGGCGCCAGCAGCGATTTCCGTGCGCAATCTGGATTTCTATTACGGCGCGAATCATGCGCTGAAGAATATTTCCATCGATTTCCCGCAGGGGCAGGTGACGGGCATGATCGGGCCTTCGGGATGTGGCAAGTCCACCCTGCTGCGCGTGCTGAACCGGATGTACGATCTCTACCCCGGCCAGCGGGCGACGGGGGAAGTCATTTTCGATGGCTGCAACATCCTTGGCCCCAGGGTAAACCTGAACGTGCTGCGTTCACGCGTTGGCATGGTGTTCCAGAAGCCCACGCCGTTTCCCATGTCGATTTACGACAACATCGCCTTTGGCGTCCGGCTGCATGAACGCCTTGACCGCGCGGCCATGGATGGCCGGGTGGAAGACGTGCTGCGCCGTGTCGCCCTGTGGCCGGAGGTGCGCGACAGGCTGCATGATTCGGCTGCCGCGCTGTCCGGTGGCCAGCAGCAGCGCCTGTGTATAGCGCGCACCATCGCTACCCGACCCGAAGTGGTGCTGCTGGATGAACCCACCAGTGCGCTTGATCCGGTCTCGACCGCGCGGATCGAGGAACTGCTCGATGAACTGAAGGCCGATTTCACCATCGCCATCGTCACCCACAATTTGCAGCAGGCCGCGCGCTGTGCCGATCAGGTGGCCTTTTTCTATATGGGCGAAGTGGTGGAAGTGGATGGTGCTGACCGCATGTTCACCGCGCCGCGCGAAAAGCGGACGCAGGACTATATTACCGGGCGATTCGGATAACGGGCAGGCATAGCTGCTCCTTACATTTTGTAGCAAGTTTGCCCACATTGAACGCATCGGCTGTTGTAGCGTTGTGATTGTAGACCTTGCATGGCCACTCCGTGGCAGGCAGGGTAGAGAACAAGTTATAACAGGAGTAGACTTGGTTCCCATGATGAAGAAAATGATTCTGACCGCCACCCTGATCGGTGGTCTGGCGGGCCTGTCCGGGCAGGCTCTTGCCGCACACCACGCACCCCCGCACGGGGGCTGCATGCCCGGTGGTCCGGGTGGGTTTGGCGGCATGGGCATGCCGTTCCTTGCAAATGTGCAGCTGACTTCCGCGCAGCATAAGAAGCTTCAGGCGATCCTGAAGGACGAGCATCCTGACTTCCATGCGGACATGGAACAGGAACACCAGCTCCATAAGCAGATCCAGGAACTGCTGGCGACGCCGGGCAAGGTCGATCAGGCCCGTATCGAAGGCCTGCAGCAGCAGATCGCGACCCTGCACCAGCAGCATGAAGCCGCACATCTGCAGACCGCGATCCGTATCCACGATATCCTGACGGCGGACCAGCTTAACCAGATCCGTGAGACCGAGGAGAAGGTTGACAGTCTGCACGAGCAGCTGCGCGCCTTGACCGCGCCGCCGCCGCCGGAAGATGACAAGAAGTAAGTAACCACCCCTCCGCCGCCCCGCGCGGTCAGGGTCGATACGGCTGTCCGGTACGTCCGGGCAGCCGTTTTTCATGGGAAAAGCGCACAATGCTTGACAGGGCAGGGTGCGCGGGATAAATCCGCCCGACAATCAGGCACGTCACTTCGCGAGGGTTCGCGCAGTGGCGCGTCCTCTTTTGGGGAAAAACGTTGTTCGAGACGCTCTCAGGCAAGCTTTCCGGTGTGTTCGATGGTCTCGCCAAGCGCGGGGCCCTGTCGGAAGCGGATGTTACGGAAGCCATGCGCGAAGTGCGTCTGGCCATGCTGGACGCCGACGTGGCGCTGCCTGTCGTCAAGGATTTCGTCAACAAGGTCCGTGAACGCGCCGTAGGGCACGAGGTGCTGGACAGCATCTCTCCCGGTCAGGCTGTCGCCAAGATCGTCAATGACGCGCTGATCGACGCGCTGGGTGGCGCGGGCGCGGTTCCGCTCAACCTGAACGCCGTCCCGCCCGTGCCGATCCTGATGGTCGGTTTGCAGGGATCGGGCAAGACCACCACATCGGGCAAGATCGCCCGCCGTCTGGCGCAGCGTGAGCGCAAGAAGGTCCTGCTGGCCAGCCTTGACACGCAGCGCCCCGCCGCCCAGTTGCAGCTCGCCCAGCTTGCCGAGCGCGCGGGTGTCGCCTCGCTGCCCATCATCGCGGGCCAGACCCCGGTCGAGATCGCGCAGCGCGCGATGGAAGTCGGACGGCGCGAGGGGTATGACATCGTCATCCTCGATACCGCCGGTCGTCTGTCCATCGACGAAGCCCTGATGGACGAGGTCCGCGCCATCCGCGCCGAAACCAGCCCGGCGGAAACGCTGCTGGTGGTCGATGCGATGACCGGGCAGGACGCGGTCAATACCGCCAAGGCGTTTAACGAGGCCGTTGGCGTTACCGGTGTCGTCATGACCCGTATGGATGGCGATGCCCGTGGTGGCGCGGCCCTGTCCATGCGTGCAATTACCGGCGCGCCAATCAAGCTGACCGGTTCGGGCGAAAAGCTTGACGCGCTGGAAGAATTCCACCCCGAGCGTGTTGCAGGCCGTATCCTTGGGCTGGGCGATATCGCCGGGCTGGTGGAAAAAGCTGCCGATACCCTGGATCATGAGGAGAGCGAAAAGCTCGCCCTCAAGATGATGCAGGGCAAGTTCGATCTGGACGATTACGCGGCCCAGATCCGCCAGATCAACAAGATGGGGTCCATTTCCGGTATCCTCGGCATGCTGCCGGGCATGGGCAAGCTGAAGGATGCGCTGGGGGACAAGGAGCTTGATACCTCCGTCCTGACCCGTCATCAGGCCATCATTTCATCCATGACCCGGGCGGAGCGGCGTCAGCCCTCCATCATCAAGGCGTCGCGCAAGAAGCGCATCGCCGCCGGGTCCGGTACGACCGTGCAGGAGATCAACCGTCTGCTCAAACAGTATGACGCGATGGCCTCCATGATGAAGCGGTTCAGCAAGTTGGGAGTGAAGGGACTGATGCGTCAGGGTCTGTCCGCACTCATGCCAAAGGGGGGGCGTCCCCCCGGCGGCGGCGGGCGTCCGCCTTTCGGCTGACCCTGAACGTCGTTCCCGTTTTTCTTTTGTCTTTTTACTGTCTGGAGAAGTCTTAATGAGCCTCAAGATCCGTCTCGCCCGCGCCGGTGCGAAGAAGCGTCCGTACTACCACATCGTCGTGGCTGACAGCCGTTCCCCGCGTGATGGCCGCTTCATCGAGCGCGTTGGTTCCTACAACCCGATGCTGCCGTCCGACCATGCCGAGCGCGTGCGTCTGGTTGCCGAGCGCATCACCCACTGGCTGTCCAACGGCGCGCAGCCGACCGACCGTGTCGCCCGCTTCCTGGGCAATGCCGGTCTGGCGCCGAAGCCGACCTGGAACGAGCAGCCCAAGAAGTCCGCGCCCAAGAAGCGTGCGCAGGAACGTGCCGCCGCTGCTGCCGCTGCGGCAGCCTAAGTCGCGGTAACGGTAGACAGGCAGGAAAGGCAGGGCAGTCATCCCATGAACCGCGATCATGTCCTGATGGGTGTGGTGGGTCGTCCGCATGGCGTGCGGGGGCTTGTGCACGTGCACAGCTATACCGCCGTGGCGGAAGACCTGTCCGGCTATGACGGGCTGGTTGATGATCTGGGTCGCCCGTGGCGGCTGTCGTGGCATGGCAACGGCATCGCCCGGCTGCATGACGCGGCAGGCAACGCCATTGATAGCCGCGAAGCCGCGCAGCAGATGGTCAACCGCAAGCTGTACGTGCCGCGCACCAGCCTGCCCGAACCCGAGGAGGACGAATTCTATTTCGCCGATCTGGTCGGGCTGGACGTGCGTGAGCAGGGAACGGAGCGGGTGATCGGCCGCGTGGCCGCCGTGCATGATTACGGTGCGGGCACCAGTCTCGAAATCGATGGGGCAGGGGGCAATCTCCTGCTGCCGTTCACCCGGGCCTGCGTGCCGGTGGTGAATGTGCGGGCGGGACATATCGTCGTCTGCCAGCCTGATGAGATCGAGGTTCCGGTCGAATGTTTTCCGGGCACCGATACGCACGGAGACGCGACATGACGTGGCAGGCGACGGCGCTGACGCTGTTTCCCGACATGTTTCCCGGTACGCTGGGGCAGTCGCTGGCCGGGCGGGCGCTGGAACGTGGCATCTGGTCGCTGGATGCGCGCGACATGCGTGAATACGGGCTGGGACGGCATCGGGTAGTGGACGATACGCCATTCGGCGGCGGGGCTGGCATGGTCATGCGGCCCGATGTCGTGGCGGCGGCCATTGCCGGTATCGATCTGGCCGGGCGACCGCTGGTGTATCCCACGCCACGCGGACGACCGCTGAAACAGGCGGATATCCGTCGTTATGCGGCGGGTCCGGGTGTTGTGGTGCTGTGCGGTCGCTATGAAGGGGTGGATGAGCGCGTGCTCGAAGCCTCCGGCGCGGAACAGGTCTCGATCGGGGATTATATCCTGTCGGGCGGGGAAGTGGCGGCGACGGTGCTGCTGGATGCCTGCGTGCGGCTGCTGCCGGGCGTGATGGGATCGGGCGAAAGTGCGGTCGAGGAAAGCTTTGCCGACGGTCTGCTTGAATATCCGCTTTATACCAAGCCGGCACAATGGGACGGGCGCGACGTGCCCGAGGTCCTGCTGTCCGGTCATCATGCCGCGATCGCCCGGTGGCGCCGCGCGGCATCCGAGACGGTGACGCAGGCGCGTCGGCCGGATCTGTGGGCCGCCTATCAGGCGGGCGCAGGTCAAGACATTCCCCGGGTCGCAGGCATCCGTGCCGATGCGGACCGGCTGAACTGAACATGAAATCCTATCGAACGAGGACCGGATCATGAACATTATCCAGAAGTATGAGGCGGAAGAGATCGCCCGCCTGACAGCTATCCGCGCGGTGCCGGAATTCGCGCCGGGTGACACCGTGCGCGTTGGCGTCGAGGTTGTCGAAGGCACCCGCAAGCGCGTTCAGGCCTATGAGGGCGTTGTGATCGCACGCTCCAACAAGGGCCTGAACAGCAACTTCACCGTGCGCAAGATTTCCAACGGTGAAGGCGTGGAGCGTGTGTTCCCGCTGTATTCCCCCACCATCGCGGAAATCCACGTCGTGCGTCGTGGCGTCGTCCGTCGCGCGAAGCTGTATTACCTGCGCGGCCGTCGCGGCAAGTCCGCCCGTATTGCCGAGCGCAAGCGTGAGGTTGCAGCACCCGCCGCGACCGCCGCTGCCGAGTAATATGCCGACCCTTCGCCCGTTTCATGCCTTATGGCGGAAGCGGGCGAAGCTTTTTGCCTGAGAATTTGCGGCTGCCTGTTGCGTGCGTATCGCGTGCGTGATGGCGGCCTGTTTCCGTCCGGGAGAGGAAAATAAAATGGCCCCGCGTACATTGTTCGACAAGATATGGGACAGCCATGTGGTCGAAACGCTCCCGGACAGGACGGCCATTCTTTATATCGACCGTCATCTCCTGCACGAGGTCACAAGTCCGCAGGCATTCGAGGGATTGCGCCTGAGCGGCCGCAGGCTGCGTCACCCCGAGGCGACGATTGCGGTTGTGGATCATAATGTTCCCACATCTGACCGGACCCTGCCGATTGCCGAAGCCGACAGCCGCAACCAGATCGAAACGCTGGAGCGCAACGTAAAGGAATTCGGCGTACCGTATTTCCCGCTGCTGTCCGCGCGGCAGGGGATCGTGCATGTGGTCGGACCGGAGCAGGGCATTTCCCTGCCGGGCATGACCATCGTGTGCGGTGACAGCCATACATCCACCCATGGCGCGCTGGGGGCGCTGGCATTCGGTATCGGCACGTCCGAAGTCGAACATGTGATGGCGACCCAGACCATCCTGCAGAAGCCTGCGAAGAACATGAAGGTGGTGGTCGAGGGGCAGGTTGGCCCCGGTGTGACCGCCAAGGACATCATGCTCGCCATCATCGGGCATATTGGCACTGCGGGCGGTACGGGGCATGTGATCGAATTCGCGGGTTCCGCCATCCGCGACCTCGACATGGCGGGCCGCATGACGGTGTGCAACATGTCCATCGAGGCCGGTGCGCGCGCGGGTCTGGTGGCGCCCGACGAAACCACGTTTGAATATGTGCGTGGCCGTCCCTTCGCGCCGAAGGGTGAAGCGTTTGATGAGGCGGTCGCCTACTGGAAGACGTTGGCTGCCGACGAAGGCGCGCATTACGACCGCGTGGTCGAACTGCGGGCCGAGGACATCACGCCGGTCCTGACCTGGGGCACCAGCCCTGAAACGGTTATTTCAGTCACCGGCAACGTGCCCGACCCGGCGGCGGAAGCCGATCCGTCACGTCGCGCGCAGATGCAGCGCATGCTGGACTATATGGGGCTTGAGGCCGGCCAGAAGATCGCGGGCACGCCCGTCGATGTCGTGTTCATCGGGTCATGCACCAACAGCCGGATCGAGGACCTGCGTGCCGCGGCGGTAATCGCGTCGGGTCGCAAGGTGGCTGACGGCGTGCGTGCGATGATCGTGCCCGGTTCGGGCATCGTGAAGGCGCAGGCGGAAGAAGAAGGGCTGGATAAGATCTTCCTCGATGCCGGATTTGAATGGCGTGAGGCGGGATGTTCGATGTGCCTTGGCATGAACCCCGACCGGCTGACGCCGGGGCAGCGTTGCGCGGCCACATCCAATCGTAATTTTGAGGGCAGGCAGGGCCCCGGTGGACGGACGCATCTGCTCTCGCCCGCCATGGCCGCGGCGGCAGCCGTGACCGGGTGCCTGACCGATGTGCGGGAGCTGATCTGACATGGATAAATTTACGGTTCTGACCGGTATCGCGGCGCCTCTGCCCGAAGAGAATATCGATACCGACAAGATCATTCCGGCGCGCTTTCTCAAGACGACCAAGCGTTCGGGACTGGGCGAGCATGCGTTCGACAGCATGCGCTATCTGCCCGATGGATCGGAAAACCCGGATTTCGTGCTGAATCAGGAGCCGTATCGCAAGTCGGAAATCCTGATTACCCTTGATAATCTGGGCTGTGGTTCGTCGCGTGAACACGCGCCATGGGCGCTGCTGGATTTTGGCATCCGCTGCGTGATCGCGCCGTCCTTTGCCGATATTTTCCATAACAACTGTTTCAAGAACGGCATCCTTCCCATCGTGCTGCCGCGCGCGGTGTGCGAGGAACTGATGGCAGACGCCCGCATGGGCGGCAATGCCCGGATCACGATTGACCTGCCGCGTCAGGTGGTTGTCCGTCCTGATGGCAGCGAAGTGCCGTTTGAGGTTGATCCGCTGCGCAAGCACCTGCTGCTGGAAGGGCTGGATGATATCGGCCAGACCCTGCAGCATGAACAGTCTATCGAGACCTTTGAAAAACGCCGTGCGCAGGCACAGCCATGGATTCCCGGTATCGTCCTTGATTAAGGGACCGGGTGGCCGTGGCCGCCCGTATACGGGACTGATCAATTAACAGACAGATTATTCGGATGGGAAACGTCATGTCCGCACCCAAGAAGCTCCTGATCCTGCCCGGAGATGGCATCGGCCCTGAAATCATGCACGAAGTCCGGCGCATCATGGACTGGATGGCGCAGGCGCGTGGCATCCGTTTCGATGTGAGTGAGGATGTCGTGGGCGGCGCGTCGCTTGCGGTGCATGGCCAGCCCATCACGCAGGAAGTCATCGACGCGGCGCGTGCGGCGGATGCGGTGCTGTTCGGTTCGGTGGGGGACCCGAAATGGGCATCCGCCGGGTTTGACCGCAGGCCGGAGATCGCGATTCTCAAGCTGCGGCAGGAACTGGGCCTGTTCGCCAACCTGCGCCCCGCCAAGGTGTTCGATTCGCTGGTTGATGCCAGCACGCTCAAGCCCGATGTCGTGCGTGGACTGGACATCATGATCGTGCGCGAAACGGTGGGCGGCATCTATTTCGGCACGCCGCGCGGGATCGAGACCCTGCCGGATGGTTCGCGTCGCGGGATCAACACCGAAGTCTACACCACGGCGGAAATCGAGCGTGTGGCCCGCGTCGCCTTCGATCTGGCCCGCAAGCGCGACAACCGCGTGTGTTCGGTCGAGAAGTGCAACGTGATGGAAAGCGGCCTGCTGTGGAAGGAAGTCGTGACCGACCTGCATGCCCGTGAATACGCGGATGTGGAACTGACCCATATGCTGGCCGATAACTGCGCCATGCAGATGGTGCGTAACCCGCGCCAGTTCGACGTGATCGTGACGGGCAACCTGTTTGGCGACCTGCTGTCCGACCTTGCGTCCATGCTGACGGGCAGCCTTGGCATGCTGCCGTCGGCAACGCTGGGCGCGCGGGGCGAAGACGGGCGCATGCCCGCGCTGTATGAACCGATCCACGGCAGCGCGCCGGATATCGCGGGGCAGGGCAAGGCCAACCCGCTGGCGCAGATACTGTCGTTTGCGATGCTGCTGCGTTATTCCTTCGACATGCAGGAAGATGCGGCCATGATCGAGACGGCCGTCTCCAGCGTGCTGGACAAGGGGCTGCGCACGCCCGACATCATGAGTGCCGGTCGGACGGAAGTGAATACGGCAGGCATGGGTACGGCGGTAGTGGCAGAGCTTGAACGCCTGAACGCAGCCTGACACGGCTTCCTGCCACAGGGTGGAAATGAAACGGGCTGGCACGGAATACCGTGCCAGCCCGTTGTGTTTTTACAGGCCGGGCTTCAGGACGTAGCCCTTGCCCCGGACTGTCTGCAGGAAGCGGGGTTCGCGCGGGTCGGGTTCGATCCGGCGACGCAGCCGTGTTACCTGCACGTCCACGGCGCGTTCGCCAATTTCTTCCATGTCCAGCGTTGTGGCGATGTCCGTGCGGGACAGGATCTCGTTCGGGTGCCGCGCCAGAACGGACAGTAATGCCGATTCGCCGCCCGTCAGATGGACGACATTGCCCGCACTGGATAACAGGCCACGCACCGGATCGAATTCCAGATCCCCCAGCCGCACGATACGCAGGTTGCTGCTGGGTGCGGGCGGCACGAAACGGCGCAGATGCGCCTTCAGCCGCAGCAGCAGTTCACGCGGCTCGAACGGTTTGGCCAGATAATCATCAGCGCCTGCTTCCAGCCCGATGATCCTGTCTTCCGGTTCGCCACGCGCGGTCAGCAGCAGAATGGGGAAATCCAGATTCTCGCGCCGCAGTTCGCGCGTCAGTTCCAGCCCGTTTTCCCCCGGCATGGTGATGTCGAGTACAAGCGCGTCAGGCTGCATGAAGCCCAGAACCTGCCGCGCTTCCTGCGCGGAGGAGGCGGCGCTGACACGAAAACCCTGCTCGCTCAGATACCGTTGCAGCAGGCGACGCAGGCGTGGATCATCATCAACCACCACCACATGCGCATCCACGATCATGCTGTCATGGGGCAGGGACGTGTCGCACGCTGTCTGGATCATCGGGAACTCCGGTCGGGAGAAGAAAAGGAATCGGTGGATACGCCGGGCATATCCGATTCGTCTATCAGGCCACGCATGACGCGGCGAAAGCCATCAACCGCCTTGCCACCCGCCTTGCGGTATACGCGTAACAGCACTTCACGCTGCAGGGAAAACAGGTGGCTTTCAATCTCCGCCCCATGCGGGCTGAGGTAAAGCCTGCGTTTGCGCCTGTCCTCCGGCGC
This sequence comes from Komagataeibacter sp. SM21, assembly GCF_041402665.1. Taxonomy (NCBI): domain Bacteria; kingdom Pseudomonadati; phylum Pseudomonadota; class Alphaproteobacteria; order Acetobacterales; family Acetobacteraceae; genus Komagataeibacter; species Komagataeibacter sp. SM21. The sequence goes on along the minus strand of NZ_JBGLOV010000002.1, from coordinate 147,896 downwards.
GGTTTCCTGCCGCAGCGCGCCCATGGCCAGAAGTTCGCCCAGCGCGCGGCTCATGCTCTGTTTGGTAATGCCCAGAACGTCCAGCAACGCGCCCACGGCTATGCCCGGTTGGAGCGCCACGGCCTGCATGATGCGGTGATGCGCATGTCCCAGCCCGTATTCCTGCAGGGCCGAATCGATCACCCCTGTAAAGGCGCGGCAGGCTACCATCAGCAGGTCCTGTGCCTGCCGCATGTCCTCATCACGCAGGAACAGGAGTTCCACCCCCGCACCCGCCTGCGTGGGGCGGGTAGGGGATGGCGGACGGGAAGGCGCCGTCACGTCAGGAACCGGTTCAGGCGATGCGACCGGTCAGGCGGTTGCGCAGGTGTGTGATACGTCCGACCTCGGCCAGGCGACGGTCTAGGAATGCCTCAACCGAAGCCGGATTGCCTCCGCGCGTAAGCCAGAACAGGAGCGTGGAGATATAGACACCGCTGAGCGTGATGCGTTTGGTCACATATGTGAAGCCGGTGGATGTATCGCCCGCTGCCTGCCATATCGCGTTCACGCTTCGCCCCAGTGTCCGCGCAAGGATGCGGCCATGGGTGGGGACCAGCAGTGTGGCCAGAGCCTGCCGTATGGCGGCGCGGTGCGGGGCTGCGTGTTCCAGCCGGAACATGATGGCCGCACGCACCCGCCGGCTGATCTTGCGGCTGCGGAAGCTGTTGGTCGCCGCCAGCATTTCCCGGTCCAGCATGTCGAAACAGGCTTCGGCCACCTGCGCCATGCCATCGGGGAAAAGGATATCCGCGTTTTCATCCACGCACTGTTTCAGCAGGATGATGGTCCATGGCTGGCTGCCCGCGCGCGGGTCCGCCAGAAACCGGCGCAGCAGCGCATCACTTTGCGGTGAGTGAGGGAGATCGGGCGGCACCAGCGACGACGTTGCGGCGGCGAGCAGGACTGAAAGATTCATGCGGGTTCTCCGTAACGCGTCATTTCCGTATCGAATCCCATCCGGCCCAGGTCGGTCATGCGCATGGGGTACAGGATACCATTCAGATGATCATATTCATGCTGGAATACATTGGCCAAAAAGCCCGATGCAATGCCATGAATTTCCTGCCCGTCCGCATCCAGCCCGCGATAGGCGATGCGCTGGTAGCGCGGCACCCACCCCCGCAGGCCCGGAATGGACAGGCAGCCCTCCATCCGGTCCACCATTTCATCGTCCACCGGCTCCAGCACCGGATTGATCAGGGCGGAAGGCGGCAGCGGCGTTTCATCCGGCCCGGTCGCGCGGCTGGCGGGCAGGTGATACACGAACAGGCGCAGGCTGTGATGGACCTGCGGGGCGGCCAGTCCCACGCCGCCCGCATCCAGCATGGTGTCGATCATGTCCGCCACCAGCGTGCGGATGGCGGGGGAGGACGGGACAGGCACGGGCTGTGCGTGCTGGAGCAGAACGGGATGGCCCATACGGGCGATCTTGAGCAGCGTCATGACGGGGTAACGCCTTTGATGTTTATGACCGGATGTGTATGACAGCCTTCCCGCCCAAAACGGAGCGTGAAATTCATTGCCGCCGCGTGCGGGAATGATTTGTGTTGCGGGAAGTGAGTGTGATATAGGTGCGGCCCGTTTGGGAATCGCACGAAGGGAATAGCCTCGGGCGGATGTTCCCCAAGTTTCAGTTTCATGCGCCGCCCATACCGGATGGCCGATCAGGAGTTGATGACCCAGTGCAGGTTCTCGTTCGTGACAACAATGTTGATCAGGCCCTCAAGGCCCTCAAGAAAAAAATGCAGCGTGAAGGCATCTTCCGCGAAATGAAGCTGCGCCGTCATTACGAAAAGCCGTCCGAGCGCAAGGCGCGTGAGGCTGCTGAAGCCGTGCGTCGCGCCCGCAAGATGGAGCGCAAGCGTCTGGAGCGTGAAGGCTTCTAAGCCTGACCGTTATCGGGATTCGGGTCTGACCCGCGAAAAAGCCGGCTTCCGCAAAGGAGCCGGTTTTTTTGTGTCCGGAGAGTACAGCCATGGGCATGGAGTTCCCCCACAGCACCGAGAATACACCCCCGCCCGGCAGGTGGCGCAGGCTGCATGAACGTCTGGTCCGGCGTATCCTGCCGCGTTCCCTGCTGGGGCGCATGCTGCTGATCGGCTTCATCCCGCTGCTGGTGACGCAGGGCATCTCGCTGGAACTGTTTTACGGCAATTATCTGCAGATCGTCTCGCGCCGCCTGTCAGGGGACATGGCAACCACCATTTCACTGACACTGGACATGCTCGAACGCTATCCGTCGCCTGCCGACCGGCGGTGGATTCTTGATGACGTGGGCAGGCGCGCAGGCCTGATCATGACGTTGCGTGAAGGCGAAAGCCTGCAACGAAGCGGCACCAACCACGTCCTGGGGCCGATTGACGACGATCTGGTGCGTGACCTGCGCGGCACAGTGCGCTGGCCGACTTTTGTGGACTGGAAGCAGCCCCATCGGCGTCTGGTAATTCTTGTACAACTGCCCGAAGGCGTGCTGCAGGTCGTGGCTCCGCGTAAAAGGCTGGACGTGGCACCGGTATGGCTGTTCGTGGCATGGGCATCAGGCAGTGCACTGCTGCTGTTCCTGATCGCGGCGGTATTCATGCGTAATCAGGTCCGCGCCATAAGGCGGCTGGCCCGGGCGGCTGAACTGTTCGGGCTGGGGCGGGATACGGTGCCCATCGTGCCCGATGGCGCGCAGGAAATCCGCAAGGCCGCCATTTCCTTCAATCGTATGCGTGACCGGATCAACCGCTTTGTGGAACAGCGCACGACTGTTCTGGCGGGCGTGTCGCATGACCTGCGCACGCCGCTTACACGCCTGCGGCTCTCACTGGCCATGTTCCCACGTACGGGCATGGTCCGGGCGGAGAGCCTTCAGCCCGATATTGCCGACATGATTGGCGATATCGTGGAAATGGAACACATGATCGAAGGCTATCTATCCTTCGCGCGGGGAGAGGGGGCGGAAATCCCCACCGTCATCCGTGTTGAGGACATGTTCGAGGAGATCGTGACCGCCATGCGCCGTGTGGGCGCGCATGTCGCCATCCGTGCGGTCAGGCCATCGGAACTGACCATCACGGGGCGCAGTAACGCCCTGCGGCGTGTATTGAGCAATGTGATCGAAAACGCGCGCAGGCACGCAGACCGCATCGAACTGTCGGCCGAACGCGGGCGCAGGCAGGTTGTCCTGTATGTCGATGATGATGGCTGCGGGGTGGAGGAATCCCGGCGCGAAAGCGTATTCCGTCCCTTTGAAAGCGGGGAGGAGGGCGGAACGGGCCTCGGTCTTGCCATCGCGCGTGACATCATTCACGCCCATGGTGGGCATATCGGGCTGGAAACAGGCCCGCTGGGCGGGGCACGGGTCAGGATCGTGCTGCCGGAATAGGCCGCCAGCGCGTCGCTACGTCAGGGCAGGCTGTTGCCCGCACCACCATGGCCCGGACCGCCATTCATGCTGTTCATCGGGCCTGTGCTGCCGCCATAGGTGCTGCTCATCTGGCTTAGCGGGTTGTAGCGGCCCACGTTGCCCAGGATCTGCTGCATGATGTTGATCTTGGTGCCCGGCGTTGGCGTGCGCCCCGATGCCATGCTGACGTAACGGGCGTCATTCTTGTGCAGCACGCGCAGGTTGCGCAGGATGCCGTCCTGATCGAAGGTCAGGACCACCGCGTCCTGCCTGCGCACGCGCGGAAAGCTGATGGGGGCCAGCACCTGCGTCATGGACGCATAGACCCAGGTATTGTCATCAAACGTGGCATGGGCGGTGGGGGAGCCAAGGGCATCCATCACGTCCGATCGCGTGGTGACGCCGGTCTTGAGCTTGTTGTAGTCATCCGCTTCAACCAGCGAACCACGCTGCACGACCCCCGGCTTGAAGAGCGCGCAGCCCGACAGTCCGATCCCAGCCCCGATGACAGCGCATGAAAACAGGCGTAATGAACGGGAGCGGGGCTGGTTGTCCTTGGGTGACCTCATGGTCGGGAAAATATCCTGCAATAAGGGCATGGCGCATGATGCGGTTCGTCTTCCGGTGCCCGATTGGGAAAATGAAGTCAATCGCAGATCGCCCTGCCGGTGGAAAAACACGGATGCAGGACAATATTTCCCCCATCACCGCATGCGGGCATGGCCCGTGAACACACGCGCAGGAGCAAGACACATGGATGCTGAATTTTCCCGCCCGGTTGCCGTGGGGCGCATCCCCGTCCGCGGCATGGAAACCGTGATCGAGGCTTCGGATGATGAATGCCGCAGGCTGGCGAAACGGCTGGGAATTCCGGCCCTGCGCAACCTGTCGTGCCGCTACCGGCTGGCACCGGGGCGCGATGGGGAGGTACTGGCCGAGGGCTGGCTGACCGCGCATGTGACCCAGGAATGCGTCGTAAGCCTGGAACCGTTCGAGGATGTGCTGGCGGAATCGTTCACCGTGCGCTGCATTCCGTCGGAACGCTTCCGTGAGGATGACGAGATCGACCCCTTTTCCGTCGATGAAGTCCCTTATGAGCGCGACAGCATCGATCTGGGTGAACTGGCGACGGAAGAACTTTCTCTCGCCCTTGATCCCTATCCCCACAAGCCGGGGAGTGCGATTCCGGAGGAATTTATGGCCGTTGAAGAAGGCGAGCCGGAAGAAACCGTGCGCAGGCAGCCTTTTTCGGCTCTGGCCGAGTTGAAAAAAAAGCAGAACTGACGCAAAGGAAGGGGCAGAAGCGGGGGGCGCCCGGCAGACTGTCTGCGCATCATGTCTTGCGTAAGGCTTAAGGGTCTGCTAGAGCGCCCCCCTCAATTATTGATAACTGACCGGTGTAACGCCACGAGGGTGTGCCTGCCGGTTGTGATCCAGATCGGAGGGGCCCGGGCCCATGGCTGTACCCAAGAGAAAAACCTCGCCGTCCCGTCGTGGCATGCGTCGCAGCCATGCTGCGCTGACTGTTCCGGCGCACGCGGAATGCTCGAACTGCGGCGAACTGAAGCGTCCGCACCACGTCTGCAGCCACTGCGGACATTATGACGGCCGCGAAGTCGCGTCCGCAGGCAAGGCGCTGAAGACGGCGGTCCGCGCCTGATACGAACGCGCCACTGGCGTCATTACCCGGTAACGGCGCGATCCATGCGGATCACGCCGGCGGGCGGTCATGATGCCGCCCATCTGGGTTGCGCGCGGGTTACGGTCATTCCAATGTGTCTGTCCCGTATCTTGCGCGTTTCTTTCTTACCCGGCACAAGACGAGCATGAGCGAGACAGGTTCCTCCTTTTCCGAGACTGGGTCCTACACCCTTGCCGTGGACGGTATGGGCGGGGATGGCGGATCGGAAGTTGTAGTGGCCGGACTGGCGATTGCGGCAGACCGACATCCTTCAGCCAGAATCCTTCTGGTCGGGGATGAGGCAAAGTTGACCGGCCTTCTGAGCCGCTACCCACGTGCGGCCGCCATCTGTACAATCCGTCCGGCCGGTTCGGCCATTTCCATGGACATGAAACCCACGGCGGCATTGCGCGTGCGCGATTCGTCCATGCGGCTTGCCATGGACGCCGTAGCCCAGGGCGAGGCGCAGGGTGTCGTATCCGCTGGCAATAGCGGGGCGATGCTGGCGCTGGCCAAGATCGTGGTCAAAACCCTTCCCGGCATCACCCGCCCTGCGATGGCGGCCATAAGCCCCACCACGCGCGGCGATGTGGTGATGCTCGATCTCGGGGCCAATGTCGCCTGCGACTGGCGCAACCTTGTCGAATTCGCCGTGATGGGTGAAGCCTTCGCCAAGGCCGTGCTTGGCCTTCCTGCCCCTACGATCGGCCTGCTCAATGTCGGCTCGGAGGAACTGAAGGGCGACGAACGGCTGCGTCAGGCCGCTGAAGTGCTGCGTGGCAGTTCGCTGGCCAAACAGTTCCACGGTTTTGTGGAAGGGCACGACATTACCGCAGGCACGACCGATGTGGTGGTGACGGACGGCTTTACCGGCAATGTGGCCCTGAAAACCGGGGAAGGGGCGCTGAAAATGGCGTTTACCCTTTTGCGGCAGGTCTTTACGTCCAGCCTCCTTGGCCGGATCGGTTATCTTCTGGTGCGTCCCGGTCTGGAACGCATGAAGGAATGGCTTGATCCGCGGCGCTATAATGGCGCGGTTTTCGTGGGTCTGAACGGGGTCGTGGTCAAGTCGCATGGCGGCACGGATGCGGAAGGTTTCGCCGCAGCCGTTGACGTGGCGATCGACATGGTCACACACCGCTTTAACGATGGCATCCGTGACCGGCTGGCCCGTATGGGAAGCCTGACCACGGTAAAGGCCAGTCCCGATCAGCCGCAGGCGGTTCCTGCATCCTGACGCTGTAGCATCCGGTGTGGCGGGCAGGTCGCAATGTCTGTTCCCACCTGTGCATGTGAGTTGATATTGGTGGAAAAACAGGCATGACGGCGAAACGCTCGCTTCTGTCCGGGTTCGGCGGTTATCTGCCTGAGCGGATCGTTACCAACGATGAACTGGCCTCCCGGCTCGATACATCCGATGACTGGATTCGCGGTCGCACCGGTATCGGTCAGCGTCATGTTGCAGGGGAAGGGGACACGGCGGTGTCCATGGCGGTGCAGGCCGCACGGCAGGCGCTGGATTACGCGGGCGCCACGCCGGACGATGTTGACGCCATAATCGTCGCCACCAGCACGCCGGATCAGGCTTTCCCCTCCACTGCGGTACGTGTGCAGGCGGAACTGGGTGCTACCTCCGGCTTCGGATTCGATCTGGCCGCCGCGTGCTCGGGTTTCATCTACGCGCTGTCGATGGCCGATTCGCTGATCCGCAGTGGACAGGCCCGTTCCGCGCTGGTGATCGGTAGCGAAGTTTATTCACGCATTCTTGACTGGTCCGACCGGGGCACCTGCGTGCTGTTCGGTGACGGGGCCGGTGCGGTGTTCCTGACCGCGACGCAAGACGCAGGTGAGGGCACGGGCATCCTGTCCACACATCTGCATTCCGACGGGCAGTATGGTGATCTGCTGTATGTAGACGGAGCGACCGGCAGGCACGACATGCCCGCCCACCTGCGCATGCAGGGGCGCGAGGTGTTCCGGCATGCCGTGGGCAAGCTGTCCGCTTCGGTTGATGAGGCGCTGGCCGCCAACAATCTGACCCATGCGGATGTCAAATGGCTGGTGCCGCATCAGGCCAACCTGCGCATTATCGATGGTGTGGCCCGCAAGCTGGCCCTGCCCGCGGAACGGGTGGTGGTTACGGTGGACCGGCATGCGAACACCTCCGCTGCGTCCATCCCGCTTGCCCTGAACGAGGCCGTGCGGGACGGGCGTATCCAGAAAGGCGACCTTGTGCTGATGGAAGCGCTGGGCGGTGGTCTGACATGGGGTTCGGCGCTGGCGCGGCTGTAATGCCATTTCGATGCAAAATTGCAACGAATAGTCGATAAAAGCCTCTATCCCCCCACGACATTCAATTGACGATAGTGGCGCGCATGCATAACGTTTGCGTATGAGCACCGTGACGCGCGCCACTCTGGCAGAACAGATATATGATCAGGTCGGCCTGTCCCGCCATGAATCCGCCGATATTCTGGAAGATATTCTGGAGCGGATGGCACGGACACTTGAAGCCGGCGACAGCTTGAAAATAAGCGGATTTGGCACGTTCTCTGTCCGGCAGAAGGGACAGCGTACGGGTCGCAATCCGAAAACGGGCGTGGAGGTGCCGATTCTCCCCCGCTCCGTTCTTGTCTTTCGCCCCAGCCAGCTACTTCGTGCCCATGTTAACGGGCAGGCCGCTGAAGCGGGTGAAGCGGAAGGAGACGAGGCATGAATACGGATGACGACCCGCAGGTGCCGGACGCGGCACATCAGGACGTAGCCGGTATCATGGACGGACTGCCGATCTATGATGTCGCCCGCGAACTCGGGCTGGCCCAGCATGTCATGCGCATGTGGGAATCCCGGTTTCCACAGCTCAACCCACTGCGTGGTCAGGGCGGTCGGCGGTATTATCGGCCGCAGGATATTGCGGTGCTGCGCGAAATTGCCGATCTGCTGTACGTCCGCAAGCTGTCGATTGCCGAGGCGCAGGACGTGCTGGCAGGTGCCGCGCCGGGCGCTGAAGAAGCCGCACTGGACGCGCCGCAGGCTGCTGCCGCATCGGAAGATTTCTCTGAACAGGCGGTATCGCCTGCCCCGGAAAACGTCGATACGCCTGCACCATCTGTGGAACCGGCATATATCGAATCCGTGGTCGTGGCCGATCAGGAAACAGTCGTCGAGGAAGTGGTCGTCGAGGAAACGGTTGCGTATGTATCCGCGCAGCCGGACGCCGATACCGCCGACGATACTGTAGCCGCGGGAAAGGACGCTGCACCGGCGGCGCAGGGGGAGGAATCTGCCGAGGCCGAAATCCCGCTGGAACAGATCGTCATGATCGAGCTTGAGCGCATGCAGGCGGAAAATACCATGCTGCGTGAAAGCCTGCGTGGCGTGCTGGTGGAACTGCAGGCCCTGCGCGCAATGGTGCCTGCCTGATTTAATCAGTTTTTTCAGTTTTGGGGCAGAACATGCCTTGCGGTCCCCCCGATGGACTGCTACACCCTGCCCATCGCAGACAGGCGGGCAGTAGCGCAGCCTGGTAGCGCATCAGTCTGGGGGACTGGGGGTCGTGGGTTCGAATCCCGCCTGCCCGATATCCCTGTCTGCGATAAAGATTCCAAGCGAAAGCTTACCGAAGCATCCTTGAAAAAGGATGCTTTTTTTGTGCCTGCAATGCTTCCGGCCGCCTATTCGCGGGCACGGCTCCAGTTCAGCCACAGCATGTGCAGCACGGCCATGATGGCAGGCCCGACGAACAGCCCCAGAATGCTCCAGCTTTCCGCGCCGCCCAGAATGCCGGTCAGCACCCAGAGGAAGGGAAGCTGCGTGGACCCGCCGATCAGGGCGGGACGGACCAGATGGTCGGCCAGAAAGATCACGGCAATACCAAACAGCACGATCGCCACGGCGGGCAGCATCGCGCCGGTATTGATAAGCAGCAGAAGGGCAACCGCGCCGATGGCAATGATGGCGCAGAAAGGTACCATGGCGGCCACGGCGGTCACGACCCCGAACAGGAAGGGATGGGGCGCACCCGCAACCAGGTAGGCCAGCCCCATCAGCATCCCTTCACCGATTCCCACCAGAACCAGCCCTGATACCGAACCGTGGACGGAGGCGATGATCTGCAGCGCGATCCGTTCCCCCCGTTTGCCAAAGGCGCGGCGGGAGACATTAAGCGACTGACGGATGACGGAATCGCCATCCTTGAGCAGGAAAAACAGGGTCAGGATGGCGAAGGCGAACAGCAGCACCCGATGCAGCACCTGCGATCCGACCTGCTGTGTCATCTTGACGCCATGCCCGATATTGAGCGAGCCAAGCAGGACCGAAACATCGGCAGGCTCCTTCAGGTGGTCATTCCACCATGCTTCCACGGCCTGCCGTCCATAGGGCAGGTGGGCAAGCCATTGTGGCGCGGGAATGCCGGAACGGCGCGCGTCATTAAGCAGCCTGAACACCCCTTCCGCTTCCCGTCCGGCTTCAAGCGCGAACAGGGCCAGTGGGCCGATGAAGATCAGCGCGATGACCAGCGTGAACACGATCGGCAGCATGATCTGATGGGCGCGTGATGGCCACCGTCGTCGCGCGCGGGCGTAAAGCGGCCATGAAGCGATGGCGAAGATGCAGCCCCAGATCAGCGATGGCAGAAAGCCCCGCACCGTGTACAGCGCCAGCAGGACAAAAAACAGCGCCAGTATGGCCCGCGCGATCCGTTGGGTGCGCTGGGTTTCATGGAATGAACGGAAGATGCGCATCGTGGATGCGGGATCGGTCCTGTTGTCCCCCACGGGGGGCTTGAGACGATCCTGATCCGCGTTGTGGGGATCCGTCATGGTCATTCCTCTGGAAAGCTGGCCGGGGCCTGTACGGGCGCGGGGTGGAACGGGAACAGACCCGCGAAGGCATTAATCCTATGTCGGGGCGGCCGTTTCAACGGCCCATAGGGAAAAAGCATGAATCAGGGCCGCTTCCTTAAGGGAATCGAAACGTCCTGTCGCGCCACGATGCCCGGCTTCCATGTTCGTGCGCAACATGACAGGGCGGTCCGAACGGTTATGGTCGCGCAGGCGCGCCACCCATTTTGCCGGTTCCCAGTAGGTCACGCGCGGATCGGTCAGCCCACCCATCGCCAGTATGGCAGGGTAGGCACGAGGGGCGACCTGTTCATAGGCCGCATAGCTGGCGATCAGGTCATAGGCCTGCGCGTCCTCCAGCGGATTGCCCCATTCGGGCCATTCCGGCGGTGTCAGCGGCAGGGAGGCATCGGACATGGTGTTCAGTTCGTCCACAAACGGCACGACAGCCACGATCCCGGCAAACAGGTCGGGACGCATGTTGGCGATCGCGCCCATCACCATGCCGCCCGCCGAACGTCCATCCGCCACGATACGGCCTGCCCTGCCGAAACCCGCGTCGATCAGGGAGAGCGCACAGGCGATGAAATCGCTGAACGTATTGGGTTTGTTACGGCCGCGGCCACCAAGGAACCAGTTCCATCCCTTTTCCGATCCGCCGCGGATATGGGCGATGGCGTAGAACCATCCCCGGTCAACCAGACTGAGGACGCGGGTGGAAAAGACCGGGTCGATGGCATGCCCGTAAGCGCCGTAGCCATACAGGAGAAGCGGGGCCGATCCATCAATGGGTGTATCGTGTCGTCCCAGCACGGTAACGGGCACCTGCTCACCATCCGGGGCGGTCGCCATCAGGCGCCAGCAGCGGTATTGCGCGGGGTCATGACCCGAAGGCACGGCCTGCTGCTTGAGCAGCCGGTCATTGCCCGTAACCATGTCGCGTGCATGCCATGCGCGTGGGGTGGTTGGGGACTGGTAGACGTAGCGCAGTTCGGTGGTGTCGTATTCGTAGCCCCCTGCGAAGGTCAGGTCGTAGGCGGCCTCATCGGGTTCCAGCGCGCAGGTGGCGCCATGCAGGTCGCGGGTTACGATGCGCGTATTGGCATCGCGGCGTTCCCGCCATGCAATATGTCCCGACCACACCATGCAATCCGTAATGTAGCGACCCGGATCATGGTCGATCAGGTTACGCCAGTTATCGCGACCGGGTGCCGTATCCGGTGTGGTCATGAGCTTGAAATCATACGCACCATCGGCATTGGTCAGGATGATGAACCGCTCATCCTGATGGTACAGGCTGTACATCAGCCCGGTCTGGCGCGGGGCTGCGCAGATGGGGGAAGCGAGCGGGTCATGCCCCGGCACCAGCCAGGATTCGGACGTGTCGTGATTGCCGCTGGAAATGATGATCCACCCGCCGCTGCGCGTGGCGTCAACGCCGACGAAAAAGCCGGGATCGGCTTCCTCGTAAACAAGGGTGTCTTCCTGTGTGCCGATCCTGCGGCGGTAGACACGGGCAGGGCGGCCATGTTCATCACGCCATACCCAGAATATGAACTGGCTGTCGGGTGAAAAGACGAATGCGCCGCTACAGTTTTCCACCGGGGGCAGGGTTTCGGCCTCGTCCCCGATGCGGCGGATGCGGATGCGGTAGATTTCGGACCCCTGCGTATCTTCCGCATGGGCGAACAGGGCGTGGTCCGGGCTGTGACCGGCGGTGGCGATGGCATAATATTCATGCCCCTGCGCCGCCGCGTTGACATCCAGCAGAACCTGTTCCGCCTGCGGCTGGGCTGCGGGATGGCGTTTATAGACCGGATACTGCGCACCGGCCGTATAGGCGGTCTGGTAGAAAAACGGGCCATGCGGCATAGCGGGATAGGTATCATCCTGCTGGATGCGGCCCTTCATTTCTTCCACAAGCTGCGCCTGCAACGCCTGCGTGCCCGACAGGATGGAATCCGTATAGGCATTTTCCGCATGCAGGTGTTCAGCAATATCCGCCCGCAGCAGGGTGGGATCGCGTAGGACGTTCTGCCAGTTGTCATCCTTCATCCACGCATATTCATCCTGCCGGGTGCGGCCAAGCTGCGTGATGGTGCGGGGTATCTTGCGGGGTGTCGGGGGGATGGTCATCGCATGGTCCTTCCGCGATTGGGCCAGGTTGGAGCGGGCTGCGTGTGTGGCCAGAAAATCAGGCCAGTTCCGGCGTGGACCAGCCTGTCAGGCCACGGCGCAGGCGCTGGCCTTCCGGACTGGTGGCGTCAATCATGCCCGTGCGCAGGAACAGATCGATCAGCACAAGGTTGACATTGAACTTGAACGCATCGGTATCGCGCACCAGCATGAAGGCTTCCTGTATCGGGATCAGGCGGAATTCCTCCACCTCCCCATCCGCGGGGGTGGGTACGAAATCAGGGGGCAGTTCCAGCTCGAAACAGTGCAGCACATCGCGGCGCAACCCTTCGGGTCTATCCAGCGCGTAGCGTATTTCGGTTGTGGGGCGGGCGCGGCTTACCAGTTCCTCTGGCAGGCTGGCTTCCTCCGCCGCTTCCTTAATCAGTGCCTGCCATACCGTATGTCCCGCCGGAATGCCGCCTGCCACCAGATGATCGAGCTTGCCCGGATCAAGCCGCTTGGTCATCGAGCGTCGCGCGATCCATAGGTGCAGTCCATCCGCAAGGCGAACGACACCATTAAGGTGCACGCCCGCAGCCATAAGGCCGAACAGCGGCAGCGCCCCACGATCGATACGCGCCACGGGGGGCCGGGCCATATCGGTCCAGACATCGAACAGTTCGTGATGGGAGCGATAGACCCCTTCACGCGCCATGGTCTCGCCCACCTGTTCCAGGCGGGAGGGATCAGCCAGCGTGACGGTATCACCCGCAGCGGTCATGCCGTGGCGCAGCAGCGCGGGCAGCAGGGTGGGACTGACCCATCCCGCAGGCGTGTCGCCAAGGCGGAATTCCAGCCGTCCACCGGGCAGGACCGCCGTGTTGCAGGCGGCGATATGACGAAAAAAACCATCAAGGCTGCGTGACATGATTCATCCCTGTCCTCTGGGCCATGGCTGGCATACCGGCTGCCCGGTAGGCTGACAATCCTGCCCCCGTACTTATGGGCGCAGGGAATATGGGTTGCAAAATGCCGGGCACATGCCCCATGCCGTGCATATGGCTGCTACCGACATGACCCGGCCCAACACGCCGGAGCGTTCCGCCGCCGCGACCCTGCGCGGCCTGTTCCCCTATCTCTGGCCCCGAAACGATCCGCGCACGCGCCTGCGGGTGGTGTGCGTCTGCGTCCTGCTCGTGCTGGCCAAGATCGCGACGATCGGCGTGCCCTACGCCTACAGCCGCGTGATTGATGCGCTCCAGCCCGTAGTGGGGAAGGCGGCGATGATGCCGCTTGTGCTGATTGTCGGATATGGGCTTCTGCGCATGGCAGCGGCGGCGCTGGGTGAGTTGCGTGATGCCCTGTTCGCCCCGCTGCGCTACCGGATCAGCCGGATCGCGGCCATGCGCAGCTTTACCCACATGCACCAGCTCTCGCTGCGGTTTCATCTCAATCGCCAGTCGGGCGGTGTCACGCAGGCGATCGCGCGCGGAACGGAAGCAATCGAGACGGTGCTGCGCGTGGGCGTGTTCAACGTGGTGCCCACCATGATCGAGGCGCTCATGGTCATCGTCGTGATCTGGCGGCTGTTCGACTGGCGGTATGCCGTTGTGATGCTGGCGGCGGTGGCGGCGTATGTGGTGTTTACCATCCAGTTCACATCATGGCGGATCGGGTTGCGCCGCCGGATGAACGCCATCAACAGCGAAGCAGGCTGGAAGGCGTTGGACAGCCTGCTGAACTACGAGACGGTAAAGTATTTCGGTAACGAGGAGCACGAACGCAAACGGTATGAGGACGCACAGCGCCGTTACGAACGCGCGGCCGTCCGGACCCAGATTTCACTCAATGGGCTGAATTTCGGTCAGGCCGCGATCATCGCCATCGCCCTGATTACCGTCATGCTCATGGCCGGACATGATGTGGAAACCGGACGTATGACGGTGGGGCGCTTCGTGCTGGTCAATACCTACCTCACGCAGCTTTACCTGCCGCTGAACTTTCTGGGCAGCGTTTATTCCTCGCTACGCAATTCGCTGGTTGATCTGGAACATATGTTCGCCCTGATGGATGAGCAGGCGGACATTACCGATTCCGAAGGGGCCATCTCCCTGCCTGCCAGACTGGATGAGGCTCCTGCCGCCGATATCCGTTTCGAGGACGTGCATTTCAGTTACCACCCGGACCGCGAGATCCTGCGTGGCGTAAGCTTTCATGTGCCAGCGGGGCACCGTGTCGCCATTGTCGGTCCCACGGGGGCTGGCAAATCCACCATAAGCCGCCTGTTGTTCCGGTTTTATGACGTGACGGCAGGCCGCATCCTGATTGACGGACATGACATACGCCAGTGCAGCCAGGCGGCCCTGCGCGGTGCCGTGGGCGTGGTGCCGCAGGATACCGTCCTGTTCAACGACACCATCGGCTACAACATCGCCTATGGCCGGCTGGGCGCCACGCAGGCGGAAATCGAACAGGCGGCGAAGCTGGCCTGTATCCATGATTTCATCGTCACGCTGCCCGAAGGCTACGCCACCCGCGTGGGTGAGCGCGGGCTGAAACTGTCGGGTGGGGAGAAGCAGCGTGTGGCGATCGCGCGCACCATCCTGAAAAATCCCCGTGTGCTGCTGCTGGATGAGGCCACAAGCGCGCTTGACACCCGCACGGAACAGGAAATCCAGACCGCCCTGCACACGGTGGCGGCCAACCGGAGCACCATCATCATTGCCCACCGGCTGTCCACGATCATCGATGTTGATGAAATCCTCGTGATGGGGCAGGGGCGGATACTGGAGCGCGGCACGCATCGTGCGCTGCTTGAACGCGGTGGCCAGTATGCCCAGATGTGGGCCGCACAGGCGGAAGAGGATGCTGCCGAGCCATGAGCCGTTCCCGCGTGCTTGTTACCGCACCCATGCCGGTCCCGTACTGGTCAGGCGCGGCAAGGCAGTCCATATCAGACCGAACGCTAGAAGGAGCCGCGACATGACGGACACGAACAACCAGCCCCCCGAAGGGGACGCCATCCCCCCCGAACTGAGCCATTGCGGCGCGGTGGTGGACAAGGCCATCGAATACATGCTGGGCGAGAACCTGCCGCCGGTCGCCATCGCCTCCGCGCTGCTGGGCGGCTCGCTTGGCCTGCTGTCGCGCACCATGGGGCGCGAGACGATGCAGGCCATGCTGGAAAACGCGCTGCACAGCGTGCAGGCGGGCGAACTGCACCCCGATCACGACCGCAAGGCGGGCTGACGGATCGGCCCGGAAAGGGGTGAAACGGATCGTCCCGCCCCCTTTCCGGGACAAAAAATGCCGAATCATGCTTATGCACCTTGACTGTTGGCGACGGTTTGGCGATAAGCCGCGCCTAATCAAGATGATCCTTGCCGGGCATTTATGCCTCGGCCCAAGTTATATCCGAGGATGAAAAAATGTCTCGCCGCTGCCAGATCACAGGCAAGGGTGTGCTGACCGGAAACAACGTCAGCCACGCCAACAACAAGTCCCGCCGTCGCTTCCTGCCCAACCTGCAGGAAACATCGCTGCTGTCCGATATCCTGGGCACGGCGGTTCCCCTGCGCATGACCACGAACGGCATCCGCACGGTCGAGCACAATGGCGGTCTGGACGCGTTCCTGCTGTCCACCCCGAACCGCAAGCTGCCGCCGGAAGCCCTGACGGTGAAGCGCCGCATCCTGCGCGTTCAGGAAAAGAAGGCCGCTGTGGCCTGAAGCACTGCAGGCCGCCATGCCGCACCCCACGGGGGCGGCAGGTGGCCCGGTGCCCTGTAAGCCTGACTAAAGTCTGGCGCATTGTTCCGCTGTGCCGGTCTGCATCGTCCAGGTTGAAAAAGACTGGGGGCGGAAGCAGCTAACGGTTCCGGCAGGCGCGAAAGGGACAATTCCCGTTCGCGCCCGTGTTGTCTTGTGGAGGTAATCCCGTGTCCGCCCAGTCCGACCTTTCCCTGATTCGCAATATCGGTATTACCGCGCACATCGATGCCGGCAAGACCACCACGACCGAGCGCATCCTGTACTACACCGGCGTATCCCATAAGATCGGTGAAGTGCATGAAGGCAACACCACCACCGATTACATGGCGCAGGAGCGTGAGCGCGGCATCACCATCACCTCCGCCGCCGTGACGTGTGAGTGGGAAGGCCGCCGCATCAACATCATCGACACCCCGGGCCACATTGACTTCAACATCGAAGTCAACCGCTCGCTGCGCGTGCTCGATGGCGCGATCTTCATCATTGAAGGCGTGGCCGGTGTGCAGCCGCAGTCCGAGACCAACTGGCGTCTGGCTGACCGTTACAACGTGCCCCGCATCATCTTCATCAACAAGCTGGATCGCACCGGCGCCAACTTCTACAACGCGTTCGACACGCTGAAGGAGAAGCTGGACATCATCGCGATTCCGCTGCAGCTCCCCATCGGCGCCGAAGAAAACTTCGTTGGCGTGGTGGACCTGATCGAGATGCGCGCCATCGTCTGGGAAGGCGGTGAGCTGGGTGCGAAGTTCCATTACGAGGAAATTCCCGCCGATCTGAAGGAAAAGGCCGCCGAAGCCCGCCAGAACCTGCTCGACACCGCTCTGTCGGTTGATGATGCGGCGATGGAAGAATACTTCGACAAGGGTGACGTGGACGTTGCGACGCTGAAGCGCTGCATCAAGAAGGGCACCATTGCCGGTGACTTCCGCCCCGTCCTGTGCGGCACGGCGTTCAAGAACAAGGGTGTCCAGCCGCTGCTCGACGCCGTGATCGACTTCCTGCCCGCGCCGAACGACGTGGAAGGCATCCGCATCGCCCCGCCGGAAGACGAGGAAGTGGATGAGAACAAGCTGCCGATCATCCCGGTCGATCCGAACGGCAAGTTCGCTGGCCTGGCCTTCAAGATCATCAACGACAAGTATGGCACGCTGACCTTCGTGCGCGTCTACCGTGGCGTGCTGAAGACCGGTGACACCGTGCTGAACACGACCAAGGGCCACAAGGAGCGTATTGGCCGCATCTATCAGATGCACGCTGACAAGCGCGAGGAACTGTCCGAAGTCCATGCTGGTGACATCGCGGCATTCGTCGGCCTGAAGGACAGCCAGACGGGTGACACGCTGGCCGATCCCGCCGATCCGGTGGTTCTGGAACGCATGACCTTCCCGATCCCCGTCATCGACATCTCGGTCGAGCCGAAGACGAAGGACGGCGTCGAGAAGATGACGCTGGCGCTGCAGAAGCTGTCGGGTGAAGATCCCTCCCTGCGTCTGAAGACCGATCAGGAAACCGGCCAGACCATCCTGTCGGGCATGGGTGAACTGCACCTCGACATCATCATCGACCGTCTGCGTCGTGAATATGGCGTGGATGCGAACATCGGCGCGCCGCAGGTTGCGTATCGTGAAACTATCACGCAGACGCATGTCGAGACCTACACCCACAAGAAGCAGTCGGGTGGTTCGGGCCAGTTCGCTGAAGTGAAGATCGAGTTCGCGCCGGTCGAGCGTAACGAAGGCATCTCCTTCGAGAACAAGGTCGTCGGCGGCACCGTGCCGAAGGAATACATCCCGGCCGTGGACAAGGGCATTCAGGCGCAGGCTACGACCGGCGTGCTGGCGGGCTTCCCCACCGTGGACTTCAAGTTCACGCTGCTGGACGGCAAGTACCATGATGTCGACTCCTCGGCGCTGGCGTTCGAAATCGCGGCGAAGGCCTGCTTCCGTGAAGGCATGAAGAAGGCCGGTCCGGTCATTCTCGAGCCGATCATGGACGTGGAAGTGACCACCCCGAACGATCACGTTGGTGACGTAGTGGGTGACCTCAACCGCCGCCGTGGCATGATCCAGAGTCAGGAAACCGCCGGTTCCACCGTCATGGTCCGTGCAGCGGTGCCGCTGAAGGAAATGTTCGGCTACATCTCGCACCTGCGTTCGATGACCAAGGGCCGTGCATCCTTCACGATGCAGTTCCACCACTACGATCCGGTGCCCCGCAACGTTGCGGAAGAGATCATGGCGCAGTCCGCCTGATCTTTCCGAAAGGAAGCATCAAATGGAAACCGGCTCCCGAAAGGGGGCCGGTTTTTTTGTGGCATCAGGCAGCGGGTGCTGGATGAATACGCATCAACGATACCTGGTGTATTGGCCCGTCACTGCCGCTGGTATGGTCGGAAAGAGGGTCTTTTGTTTGTGAAGCTTTGTGCCTGCGTCATTCCACCGCATGGCAGGGGCGACGGGTATGGCATCCTGTCATTAAAGAATTTCTGGAACGTCCCCTGACGGCGGACTCATTCTAAAATGATGAATTAACTCTTATCGGGGCGTAACTCTGGCCCACTGGTTTTCCAGTAACGTGATCTTCCCGTCTTCCAGCAGCTTTTCCAGATGGGCATGCAGGTTAAGCCGGGCCGCGCGGCGCAGGCCGGGCCGCAGGTTATGGTACATGCTGTCCACGATCTCATCGAGTGTGCGCGGACTGTCCGGCAGAAGGGCCAGAATGCTTTCCTCGCGCGCGATCCTGTGGGCAATCAGGCCTTCAATGCATGTTTTTACATGCGGTATGGCGGGGCCATGGGCAGGCAGAAGCAGGTGGCTCTCGCGCCGCAGCAGATAGTCCATGCTGTCCAGAAACTGCCGGACCGAGCCATAGGGGGCGGGGGGCACCATGGTGGTGGACCACCCCATGACGTGATCGCCGGTGAAGATAATCCCGTCCGCCGTTTCCAGACAGATATGGTCGGTGGCGTGCCCCGGTGTGTGCAGCACGCGCAGGCCGGCTATCCGGTCGCCATCATGCAGGCCGATGTCGGGTGTGAATTCCGGTTCGGCGCTCAGATGAAAACCACACACGGGCACGCCCAGCCTCGCGCCTAGGGGGCGGGCGCCATCAAGGTGGTCGTGATGGGTGTGGGTCAGGATAATGTGGGTTACGCGGCGGTCGCCTGCAGCCCGGACCAGAGCATCCAGATGGGCGGGGGCATTGCTGCCGGGATCGATGATCGCGCAGCCTGCGTCATGATCCACCAGCCAGCTATTGGTGCCATTTCCCGTCATCGGGCCGGGGTTATGCGCGACAACCCGCCTTATGGTGGCTGATTGCGGCAGCGCCACGCCATAAGGGGGCGGCGGTTCACTGATCCGCCACCCGTTGCGTGATGCGACGCGGTCCTCAGCCAAAGGCGCCGACATGGTGCATGACGCCGTTGCTGATTTCCCGTGTCATCTGGAACAGTCGCTGCATGGGTTCAAAAACCTCGGTGTATTCACGACTATAGGTACCTTCCTGCCGGGGGCCGTGCGGTTCGTGGAAATCGAGGTCAAAACTGCCATCGGACCGGTAGGGGAATATCTGTTCCAGTTCGGTCAGCACGTTTGGCACTTCAAGGCAAAGTACCTTCATGGTCAGCACATCACGGGTAAAGGCATGCCGGGGCGAGAAATAGGGTATCCGTGTTGAAAGCAGCCAGATCTGTTCGATGATGGCGATACGGATGGCATGCAGCAGCAGTTCATCGGGCTGCATGCGCGGTGCTTCGGGCCATGCACGGCGCAGCGCCAGATGGTCGGACTGGATGCGGCGGAACATGGCCTGTGTGCTGGCCCAGAAATCAAGGTTTTCCAGACCGTGCATAAGCGACAGGCATGATTCCTGACGTGCCGGGTCTTTCTGCGCGGTGGCGCGTTCCAGCCACAGATCGGGGTCCAGCAGGCGGATGACACCGCGCAGCACGCCATGGTCGGAATGGGCCAGCGCATGGGCGGCAAAATCCATGGCGCGGCGGAAGCGCGGGCTTTCGGCCAGGTATTTTTCAAATGTTTCAGGATGACGGGCCGCCGCCGTGCCCAGCCCCTGCAGCGTGTTCGCGCACCACGCAAGCTGTTGCAGGATGGCGTTATTGGGGATGGCCCGCAACTGGCTGGGATGCTTGATGCGGGTGATGGTGGAGGCGGCATCGCTCTGCCGCGCGGAAGGACGCGAACCGGTCTTGTCGATCAGCGATGGCCCGAACGCCCCCAGCAGCGCGGCATAGCCGGGGTCTTCCACCAGCGCGGTCATGCCATTGGCGATGGTGGAGAAGAAATCGGCCGAGAAGTCAGGTTCGTCATAAACCGGGTCGCGGTCGAGCGACGTGGTGGCAAAGGCGTGTTCGGCAATGATGCTGACCGTCGCATCCGCAAGCGCCTGCGTGCCGAACAGCAGGTAGCCGTCACCCCCCTGAAAGGCTGTTTCCTCGCGCATCTGGATGCCTGCGCGGATATAGCGGGCGCGGGCGTGCGGCGGGGAAAGATAGTCGAAACGGTCCGCCAGCCGGTAGGGATGCGCGCCGCGACCGATGCTTTCGCCATGCGTGTCGAACAGGATCACCTCTACAAAGGCGAGATCCCATTTGCGCAGCAGGTCGCACACCTTGATGCGCAGCCGTTCGATCAGATAGGTGGCCGCGAGCTGGCCGACATAACGCCCCGAATCGGAAAAGCCGAACTGAAGGCTGAGCTTGCGCGTGCGGTGCAGGTAGGCGCGCCAGTGGGGGGAGCGCAGGGCTTCCTCAATGATCTGTTCGCCATTTTCCAATGCCTCCTGCGTTTCAAACAGGGGCGAAATCTCGATCATGTCGTCCACGCCATACAGGCGGGCAAGCCACAGCGCGGTCAGAAGCGTGTAGCCGGTTTCGGTTTCGGCGATCAGGAAACGGATGGGGCTGGTACGGTCGATATGGCGCAGGATCTGGCGCACCGTCATCATGAGCCGCCCGGCGCTGGCCTGTTCCATGAGCAGGGAGCCGAAATCGATCTCGATGGGGGTGACGCTATCCAGCGCTTCGTTCATGCGGCTGATCAGGGCGCGCCGCTGGGCGGGAATATCGGGGTTGTCGGTAATGTTCAGCCGCTGGCGGGCGATATTGTGCAGTTGTGTCGCGTTCAGGCGGGTATGGGTGTGCGCCGCAGCCAGCCCATGCGCCATGAAGCCCGCGCGCGCGACGGCAAGGGTCATCTTGTCTTCAGGTGTTGCGGCGTCGATGGCTTCACCAAAGGCGGCGCTCAGGTCGTTGCTGCTGGTCAGCGCTTCCGCGCTGCGGTTGATCAGCACATCGGCAAAGCGCGATACGGCTTCTGGATCCGCATCGGTGGGGCAGGCGGCGATCTGGTCGGCAACGGCGTCGAGTGCCGTGCGCACGCGCTGCTGCAGGTCATTGGCGCAGGATGTAACGGGTTCGATCTGGTCATGCAGGCGCGAAAGCTGAAGCTGCTTCATGCGCAGGCGCAGGCGCAGCGTGTCCCACCAGCCGATATCGGTCCGGCCATCGGTGTCGTAACCAACCCAGCTTGTCATGATGACGGGACGCGGGGCCAGGGTAAACCACAGTTGCGGCCAATGGCTGCGCGCTTCGGACAGCAGGATCGTGTTCAGCCGGTCCAGTGCGTTGCGTCCTCGCAGGATGGCCTGCGTGGCAAGGCTGAATTCCTCATCCAGCGTGGGTGGCCCGGCGCGGCGATGGGTCAGGAAGGCCGGGACATGCGCGGGCGGCGCGTCAGGATTGGCGGAGGCGAGTTCGGCCAGTGCCTCATAGACCGGATTGGCCAGCGCGAAGGTAGGGTGGGCGGTAAAGACGGCGGCGAAGCGGCTGCGTTCGATCGCGGCGCGGAAGCGGGCGATGGGCACCGGGCTGTCATCGGGGTCGGGCTGCACGATGTGCTGCGCGACCGTGTGCATGCGGGTGTTGACCGTCTGGTCGTCCGGGCTGTCCAGATAGGTGGCGATATGGTGCGCGCGCCCGGCAAAGGCGCGGTCACGCAGCAGGCGCACGATTTCTTCCACCTGTCCTACCGGCAGGTCGCCACTGGCCATCTGCCGGCTGATCTGGCGCGCAAGCGCCATGACCGGGCTGCCCGATGCGGTTTCGTCATGGCTGGCGATCAGTCGATCGGCCTGCGCGAGCAGATCGGACACATTCCGGGCAGCGGCTTCGGTCATGGTGTTGTCCTGTCATGGAAGTTCGTCATGGTTTTCACCAAATCCCATGTTCGGATGCGCGCTGCAATGTCTGGCGTATCATATTCACGTCTATTTGGCGTGTTGTGACGAGTGTTGCTTGGGCTGGAGGGAAGACAATGGTATCAGTAACTTCATGAACGGTATTCCACAGTCGGACCAGGATGCGCGGCGGATACTGCAGCGCTACAAACGGTCCGCCACCGGCCTGCTGGCTGGCATGGCCGCGTTGACGGTGGCGGGTTACGCCCTGCCGCAGATGGGCTGGCTGGCTGAACGGCCATGGCTTGAAATCCTGCGCTCCGGCACGAAGGCGGGGGTGGTGGGTGGTCTGGCCGACTGGTTCGCCGTGACGGCCCTGTTCCGCAGGCCCATGGGGCTGCCGATTCCGCATACCGCCATCCTGCCCGCGCAGAAGGAACGGCTGGCGCAGGCGCTGGGGCGGTTCGTATCCACCAATGTCTTTACGGAAAAGGAAGTTGCCGCCGCCTTCGCGCGGATCGACCTGCCATCCCTGATCGGGACCATCCTGCAGGAGCCGGAAACGGCGGAGATGGTCAACCGCGCCGTGCTGGGTTCCGTGCCGCATATGCTGGACCGGTTGGAAGACGGGCGCGCAAGCCTTGCCATCGCCCGGATGCTGCCGGTGCTGCTGGGGGGGGAGGAAATCGCCCCCATCATTACCCGCAGCCTGCGCGCCATGGTGGAAGGCGACTGCCATCAGGAAGTGCTGTCCTTCCTGCTTTTGCGGCTGAAGGAAGGGCTAAAGGCCAAGGAACCCGCCCTGCGCGCCATGATCGAGGATCGTGTGCGTGAGCAGGGGGGCAGGGTGCTGGGCTGGGCGATTGGCGGTTCGATTGCCACCAAGGTCCTGCTGGCCGCCAGTCAGGAACTGGACCGCGTCGACCCGCAGAATTCGGAACTGCGTGAGGGTTTCACCACATGGGTCCGCACGGAAATCGACCGGATCGAGCAGGATGCGGAACGGCGGCGCGAAATCACGGACGCCGTGCTGGGCGTGCTGACGCATGACAGCGTGCGCGGCTGGAGCGGCGATGTCTGGCGCCGCCTGCGTCGCATGATCGAGGAGGATATGCGCAAGGGGGAAACAAGCTGGGTTGCCTCCCTCGTGCGCGATGCACTGCACCGGCTGTCGGAGCAGATGTATCATGACCCCGGCATGCGCAAGCGCATCAATGATGGCGCGCGGGGCATGATCATGGGCAGCCTGCCCTTCCTGCGGGACAGGATGTCGCGTTTTATTTACTCGGTGGTTAACGGCTGGGATGCCGACAGCCTGAGCGAGCGGCTGGAGCTCAGGGTAGGCAAGGATCTCCAGTATATCCGGCTGAATGGCACGCTGGTGGGTTTTCTGGCCGGGTGTGGCCTGTCCGTGCTATTGGAACTGATATTCGGAACCGGGATCGGGTAAGGCATGGCCGTAGTGTACGATAGGACTTGACGACGCACGGCTGGTGGCCCATCTGAGACTTCATGAAACAGTACTGTTTCGGTCCAAATAGAAACCCGGGCCAGACGTACGGGAGAATGGAATGCTGAAACTGTCGAAACTGACCGATTATGCCGTGGTGGCGCTGGTCCGGCTGGGGCAGAAGGACGAAGTCACGACTTCGCCTGTCCTGTCGCGTTCGACGGGCATTCCCGAACCGACGGTGGCCAAGGTACTCAAGATTCTGGCAACGCAGGGCATCGTGATCTCGCAGCGCGGCGCACGCGGCGGCTACAGGCTGGCCTACCCGCTGGAGGAAATCTCCATCGCGGCGGTGATCCAGGCCATTGACGGCCCCATTTCCCTGACTACCTGCGTGGACGGGGGGGAATGTGATGCGCGCTCCACCTGTGGGCTGGGCGGGCAGTGGGACATGGTCAACGCCGCCATCCGCAACGCGCTATCAGCCATCACGCTGGCCGATATGAAGAACCATACAGTCCTCGACAGGCTGGGCGGACTGGGCAATCCCGCGCCATCCATGCTTGTCGGACCCGAGGCCACGGCCTGAAACAAGGGGGAGAGGAAAGAGACATGCCGGCAGTAGCCGAAACCCGCAAGGCGGTCGAAACCCTGGGACAGAGCACCTATAAATGGGGGTTCGAAACCGATATCGAAATGGATATCGCGCCCAAGGGCCTGAACGAAGATACGATTCGCCTGATTTCCAGCCGCAAGCAGGAACCGCAGTGGCTGCTGGAATGGCGGCTGAAGGCGTACCGGTCATGGCTGGAAATGCGCGAGCCGACATGGGCGAAGGTCCATCATCCCCCCATCGACTATCAGGACGTGCATTACTACGCCGCACCGCGCAAGAAACCCGGCCCCAAATCGCTGGAGGAGGTCGATCCGGAACTGCTGCGCACATATGAAAAGCTCGGCATCCCGCTGCATGAACAGGCGATGCTGGCTGGTGTGGAAGTGCCCGAAGGTCAGGAAGCCCGCGCCCCCGTGGCGGTCGATGCTGTGTTCGACAGTGTTTCGGTCGCCACCACCTTCCGCAAGACGCTGCAGGAAGCCGGCGTGATCTTCTGCCCGATTTCAGAAGCGGTGCGCGAGCATCCCGAACTGGTGCGCCAGTATCTGGGCAGCGTGGTGCCGGTGACGGACAATTTCTACGCGGCATTGAATGCGGCAGTATTTACAGACGGTTCATTCGTCTACGTGCCCAAGGGCGTGCGCTGCCCGATGGAACTGTCCACCTATTTCCGTATCAATGCGCGTAATACCGGGCAGTTCGAACGCACCCTGATCGTGGTGGAGGACGGTGCGTCCGTCTCCTACCTTGAAGGATGCACCGCGCCGATGCGCGATGAAAACCAGCTTCATGCCGCCGTGGTCGAACTGGTGGCGATGGATGATGCCTCCATCAAGTATTCCACCGTGCAGAACTGGTATCCCGGTGATGAAAACGGGAAGGGCGGCATCTACAATTTCGTGACCAAGCGCGGCGCATGCCGTGGCGCGCGGTCCAAGATTTCATGGACGCAGGTGGAAACCGGCTCGGCCATCACGTGGAAATATCCGTCGTGCATCCTGCAGGGCGAGGGATCGGTGGGCGAGTTCTATTCCGTTGCTGTGACCAACAACCACCAGCAGGCCGATACCGGGACCAAGATGATCCATATCGGGCGCAACACGCGTTCGACCATCATCGCCAAGACCATCAGCGCGGGCCAGTCCGACAGCACCTATCGCGGGCTGGTGCGGATGATGCCCAAGGCATCGGGCAGCCGCAACTTCACCCAGTGCGACAGCCTGCTGATCGGTGATCGCTGCGGGGCGCATACCGTGCCCTATATCGAAAGCCGCAACATGTCCGCGCGCGTGGAGCATGAGGCGACCACTTCCAAGATATCGGAAGACCAGTTGTTCTATTGCCGCCAGCGCGGCCTGTCGGAAGAAGACGCGGTCGGGTTGATCGTGAACGGGTTCTGCAAGGACGTTCTGAAGGAACTGCCCATGGAATTCGCGGTGGAAGCCCAGAAGCTTCTGCAGATCAGCCTTGAAGGCAGCGTGGGCTAACAGGGATTGAAAGACGTGAGCAAGCAATTCGTAAGCATTGATGGCCTGTGCGCCCGCATTTCGGACGGTGGGACCCATAAGGAAATCCTGCGCGGTGTCGACCTGCAGATTCCGGCGGGTGAGGTCCATGCCATCATGGGCCCCAACGGGTCGGGCAAGTCGACCCTGTCCTATGTACTGGCGGGCCGTGAGGACTACGAAGTCACGGGCGGCGGCGCCACGTTCAAGGGGCAGGACCTGCTGGCCCTTGAGCCGGAGGAGCGCGCAGCCCTTGGCCTGTTCCTCGCCTTTCAGTCCCCTGTGGAACTGCCGGGTGTGAACAACGCCAATTTCCTGCGTACTGCCGTCAATGCGGTCCGCCGCGCGCGCGGGCAGGAAGAACTGGATGCGGTGGCTTTCCTCAAGGCGGTGCGCAAGGAAACCAAGCATCTGTCCATGTCGGACGAGATGCTCAAGCGCAATGTGAATGTCGGCTTTTCGGGCGGTGAGAAGAAGCGCAACGAAGTGCTGCAGATGCGCATGCTCCAGCCTTCCTTCGCCATTCTGGACGAAACGGATAGCGGACTGGACATCGACGCGCTGCGGATCGTGGCCGAAGGCGTGAATTCCCTGCGCGCACCGGATTTTTCCGCCCTTGTCATCACCCATCACCAGCGCCTGCTGGACTATATCGTCCCGGACCGCATCCATGTGATGGCCAGGGGCCGCATCATTCATAGCGGTGGCCCGGAACTGGCCAAGCAGCTTGAGGCGCAGGGCTACGCGCGCTTCCTGGCGGAGGCAGCGTGAACGCCATCACACCGGTCGGGGTCAATGCCTCAGCCTTCCTTGACCGGGGTGCGGTGGATGCCGGGGTAAAGCAGCGCACGGCAGCGGATTTCCTGCGCCATGCGGGGCTGCCCCGCGCGGGTGTGGAGGCATGGAAATACACCAGCCTGCGCGCGCTGGCGGATGTGCCTTTCGCAACCGCTCAGCGGGATGTGGATGGCGCCACGGTTGATACCCTGCTGGCGGAGGTGGAGACGATCTCCGGCCTCGGTGCCGGTGCTGACCGGGTTGTGTTCGTAAACGGCTATTTCGATGCAGCCCGCTCACGTCTGCCCAAGGGTGTGAAGGTATCAACGCTTGCTCAGTCGGGCGCGGTTCAGGACGATATCGACCCGGCAGGCGATGTTACGACGGCGCTGAATACCGTCATGGCGCGCGACGGTCTGGTGCTGGTCGTGCCCGAAGGGGTTGATGCAGGCTGCCTGCTTCTGGCCAGCATCGGGCTGACGGCGGAAGATGCGCCGGTATCCTTCCACCCGCGCCATCATATCCGTGTGGAAAAGGGCGGCAGGCTGGCGGTGCTGGATGCGGCGGTGGGGCAGGGATATTACCTGCACAATCCGCTTTATGACATCGTGGTTGCGGATGACGCCTATCTGTCCCATGCGCGGATTCAGGCTGAAGACCGGCAGGCGTTGCATCTGGCCGTCAGTCATGCGCGCATTGCGGCGGCGGGCGTATATGACAGTTTTACCCTCACGCTGGGGGGCAGCCTGTCGCGGCATGAAGTGCATGCGGCGCTGACGCAGGCCGGGGGAAGCGTGCATGTCAATGGCGCACAGTTGCTGATGGGCCGCCAGCATGGCGACCTGAGCAGTGTGATTACCCATGCGGCCCCTGAGTGCATATCCCGGCAGACGGTCAAGAATGTCCTGTCGGATCAGGCGCGCGGTGTGTTTCAGGGCAAGATCCTGGTGGACCGGATCGCCCAGAAAACCGATGGCTACCAGATGAATCAGGCGCTGCTTCTGTCGGAGGGTGCTGAAATCGACGCCAAGCCCGAGCTTGAAATCTATGCCGACGATGTAAAATGCAGTCATGGCGCTACCGTGGGGGCGCTGGATGACGACCAGATTTTCTACCTGCGCAGCCGTGGCATTTCAGGCGAGGCTGCGCGTTCCATCCTGATCCGCGCCTTCCTGCACGATGTGGTGGACCAGATTGATGACCAGCGGCTGAAAGACAGTCTCAACCTTGCAGTGGAAGCTTGGTGGAAGCGGGAAGCGGCATGATGGACCAGATGGTGACCGGTAAGACCGATGCGGGTAACAGCCTGCGGCATGTCCGGGCGGATTTTCCCATCCTGTCACAGAAAGTGCATGGCAAGGACCTTGTATTTCTGGACAGCGCCGCGTCCGCGCAGAAACCCCGGCAGGTCATCGATAGCATGGCCGACACCATGCGCACCCAGTATGCCAATATCCATCGTGGCCTGTACTGGATGAGCGAACGGACCACTGAAGCGTATGAAGCCGTGCGCGATCAGGTTGCGGTGTTTCTGGGTGCTGGCGCGCGGGAAGAAATCGTTTTCACCCGCAACAGCACCGAGGCCATCAATCTGGTGGCCCATTCCTATGGTTCGCTGCTCCGGCCGGGGCAGGTGGTGCTGGTGTCCGAGATGGAGCATCACGCCAACCTCGTGCCATGGCAGATGCTGCGTGAGCGCATGGGCATCGAACTGCGCGTTACCCCGGTAACGGATGATGGTGCGCTGGATATGGATGCGCTTGGCCGCAACCTGTCCGATGGGCGGGTGGCGCTGGTTGCGATCACCCATATGTCCAACGTGCTGGGCACGATTACCGACGCCCGCGCCATTTCGGACATGGCGCATGCCGCAGGCGCGAAGGTGCTGTTCGATGGCAGCCAGCTTGCGGTCCATCGCCGGGTGAACGTGCGCGAACTGGATGCCGATTTCTATGTCGTGACCGGGCACAAGCTGTATGGTCCGACAGGGATTGGCGTGCTGTGGGCACGGCGCGAGATACTGGAGGAAATGCCCCCCTTCCTTGGTGGTGGCGACATGATTGCCAGCGTCTCGTTCGAGCGTTCGACATGGGCACACGTGCCGCACAAGTTCGAGGCCGGGACACCCGCCATTATCGAGACCATTGGACTGGGCGCCGCCCTTTCCTATATCGAATCCATCGGGTTCGACCGGATCGGTGCGCATGAAGATGCGCTGACGGCCCATGCGCTGAAGGTGCTGGGGCAGATCAGCGGCCTGAAGGTGGTCGGGACCGCGCCGCAGCGCGGGGGTGTGATTTCATTTACCATGGCGGACGTTCATCCGCATGATATCGCCACCCTGCTGGACCGGAACGGGATCGCCGTGCGGGCGGGTCATCATTGTGCCGAACCCCTCATGCGCAGGCTGGGCCTGTCGGCTACGGCGCGGGCCAGTTTCGGCATTTACACCACGCCCGAGGAAATCGACATGCTGGCCGCGACGCTGGAACAGATACGCGGCTTTTTTGTCTGACGTGTGATGGCGCAGGACGATCTGTATCGCACCGTTGTGCTGGAACGGGCCAAAACGCCCCGCCATGCCGGTAAACTGGATATCGCCAGCCTGCATGCGCAGGGGGTGAACCCGCTTTGTGGGGATCGCGTGAACCTGCATGCGCAGGTCGATACCCATGGCCGTATCGGGCAGGTGCGGCATGAAACACGGGGATGCGCCATCTGTGCCGCATCCGCTGACCTTATGGCCGAACGGGTCATGGGGCAGGACACGGCACAGGTAAAACGGATTCACGCCGCGCTGGCCACGGCGGTCGAAACGGGCGAGGCCCCGGATGGACTGGGTGAGCTTTCGGTTTTTGCACCGCTGCACCGGCATCGTTCGCGCATCCGTTGTGCGATGCTGCCGTGGTCGGCCCTGATTGATATGCTCAATGACGATAAAGACAGGTGAAGGTCTCATGGACGAGAAAAATCAGGTAGAGCCCGCCATCGGCATGGCTGAGGGAGCCGGGCATTTCTCCCTTGAGGCCAATGATGACGCATCGCTGGAAAAGACCGACCCCGTCTCGGCCTGGACGCCCGATGGGGAACAGGCGGTCACCCCCGCTACTGGCGGTTCGCCCGATGAAGATAGCGTCATTGCGGCGATTGCTACGGTGTATGACCCGGAAATCCCGGTCAACATATATGAACTGGGCCTGATCTACGCCATCGACCTGCATGATGATGGTTCGGTCAAGGTTGAAATGACCCTTACGGCCCCGAACTGCCCCAGCGCGCAGGAACTGCCCCTGCAGGTGAAGGAAGCCGTGGAGAAGATCGATACGGTCACCAGCGCAACAGTTGAAATCGTATGGGAACCGCCGTGGGACATGTCGCGTATGAGCGAAGATGCCCGCCTTGCCCTGAACATGTTCTGAACCCAGCAAGGGGAACGTGCCATGACCGAACAAAGCACCACCACGACCACTGCCCCCCGCCGCCGTGCGCTACCGCCGCTTATGTCCCTGACCGAGCGGGCGGCACAGCGGCTGGAAAAACTGTACCAGACCAACCATGCCGGACATCTGCTGCGCATCGCGGTTTCCACCAAGGGCTGTTCTGGCCATGCCTACGACATGACCTTTGTGGAACAGGCCGGTCCCGGTGATGAGGTGGTTGTGGACAAGGGCGTTACCCTGCTGGTCGACCGCAAGGCGACGCTGTTCCTGATCGGCTCGGTGATGGATTATGAGGTCAGGCAGCTCGAATCCGGTTTCACCTTCAGCAACCCCAACGAAAAGGGCCGCTGCGGCTGCGGCGAGAGCTTCCACGTCTGAGGCGCGCCCTTATAGGGGCAGCCACAGGCAATCCGCACGCGCATGTGGATGATGGACTGAATGCTGGTTCAGAAACATTGTGGGGATCGGTCGGGGAGAAACATTTCCCCGGCCTTGCCCAGCCTGATCTAACGGCGGTTCGCTCTTGTCGTGCCAGACAGGGTCAGTACGCATACGGATTCGACTTCCGCTGACCACAGGAACTGGTCGATGACCGTCAGGCTTTCCAGCCGGTAGCCCATCTGCTGCAACGGCGTCAGGTCGCGTTGCAGGGCAGCGGGATTGCAACTGACATAGATGATGTGGCGCGGTTTCCCTGCCACGATCTGCGCCATCTGTGCACCGGCCCCCGCATGCGGGGGGTCCAGCACCACAGCTCCAGCACGGCCCAGTTCGGTGGCCATGACAGGCTGACGGTTGAGATCACGCAGGGCAGGCAGCACCCGCGTGCCGCCACTGGCCTGTTTCAGGCAGGCAAATGCCGCCCGATCGCCTTCATAGGCCAGAACCTTGGCGTGCTGCGCCAGCGCAAAGGACAGCGTGCCGCAGCCAGCGTAAAGCTCGATAATCCCGGCTTTCAGGCCCTTGCGGGGCAGCCCGGCCAGAACGGCAGCCTTGATGGCGTCCTCTCCCTCGCGGGAGGGTTGCAGGAACGCACCCGGCGGCGGCACGACACGCGCCGTATCAAAATGATGAAAGACCGGGCCGGTAAGGGCGAGCGTTTCCGGCGGCTGGGTGCGCAGGGAAATACGCGGTATGCCATGTGTCTTGCTGAACTGCGCCAGAATACGGCGGTCATTGGCGTCCGGCGTGCCATCCATGGCAATCAGCAGGTCAGGGCCGCTATCCAGCAGGTTGATCTGGATATCCCCACCCGCATGCACCGCAGGCAGGGAATGGAGCATCTGACGCAGCGGGTCGAGCAGCGCGAAAATCGTCGGGTCCAGCAGGGCGCATTCCGTCATGTCCACCACATCGCCCCGGCGGCGGTGCAGGCCCAGCACGATCTGTCTGTCCATCCGGCGGAACGCCAGATCGACGCGCCGCCTGCCATGGGGGCTGACCTGTCGGGTAGCGGGGGCGGGAAGGGTGGTGAAACCGGCACGTTTCAGTGCTTCGGTTACACGTGCCGCTTTCCATGCCATCATGGCAGGTAGCGCCATGTGCTGAAGGCGGCAGCCACCACAGGTCCCGAATAGTGAACATACCGGCGTTACGCGGTCGGGCCCCGGCGTCACGACCTGTTCCAGCACACCCTGCGTACCGGTCTGGCTGGCCAGCACGATTTCGTCGCCCGGCATGGTGCCGGGCACGAATACCCGCCCCTGTGGGGTCTGGGCTATGCCATCCCCATCATTGCCAAGCGCCACCACCCGGATGGCCTCGGCTCCTGAATTTTCCATTACTCTTGTTGCCTGAACGCGCTGGCTGATTATTCGTCAGTCGGGATCACGGGCTTCTCACGGCGCGGAAGCTGCATGAAGGCCGGGATGTCATCACCGAATCCGGTAACCGCCATGTCCGGTGCGGCAGGCAGCAGGCCGGAATCGCGTCGGTTGGGCGCGGACGAAGCCGTATTGGCCGCGGCATCAGGCTTGCGGCCCCTGCCACGCGGCGCAACCGGCGCTTCGGTTGCCGGTGGTGCAACCGGTGCGGCTGCCGGGGCCTGCTGCTGGGCGGCAGGTGCTGCAGCCTTGCGACGGCCCGTGCCCTCGTTACGGGGCTTGCGCCGTCCATTGGCGGGACGCGGTTCGTCAGACCATTCGAGATTATCCACGCCTTTGACCTCGATTCGGGGGATGGGCTTACCCGTCAGCTTCTCGATGGCCTGTACCAGACCTTCTTCATCCGGGGTGGCCAGACTGTAGGCGTGTCCGGTGCGGCCCGCACGCCCGGTGCGGCCGATCCGGTGCACATAATCTTCGGCATGGAAGGGCACGTCGAAATTGAACACGTGCGACAGACCGCCAATGTCGATTCCGCGCGCCGCGATATCCGAACAGACCAGTATCTTCAGCTCGCCGTTCTTGAAGGATTCAAGGGTGGAAAAGCGGACCGACTGCGGCAGGTCGCCATGCAGGGCACCTGCCGAAAAGCCGTGCTTGATCAGCGATTTGCACAGGATATCCACGTCGCGCTTGCGGTTGCAGAACACGATGGCGTTCTGCATGTCCGCTTCCCGCAGCAGCTTGCGCAGGGCGCGGCGCTTGTCCTGGGTATCGACAATGGCAAGGCCGGTTTCGATGGTGGTGGCGACGGAAGAGGGACGGCTGACGGTGATTTCCTTCGGGTTGCTCAGGAACATGTCAGCCAGACGGCGGATTTCCGGCGCCATCGTGGCGGAGAAGAACAGCGTCTGCCGCATGGGCGAGAGCATGCTTACGATCTTCTCGATATCGGGAATGAACCCCATGTCCAGCATGCGGTCCGCTTCGTCGATCACCAGCAGCTTCGTCTGGGTCAGCAGCAGCCCGCCGCGTTCGAACAGGTCAATCAGGCGACCCGGCGTCGCGATCAGCACATCCACGCCACGGTTGAGCACTTCTTTCTGCTCGGCCATGCTTTCGCCACCGATCAGCAGCGCGTGGGTCAGCTTGAGGTGCTTGCCGTAATTGACAAAATTCTCTGCGACCTGAAGGGCAAGTTCACGCGTCGGTTCCAGAATCAGCGAACGCGGCATCCGCGCCCGGGCACGGGAGCCGGACAGGATTTCAAGCATCGGCAGCGTGAACGATGCGGTCTTGCCCGTGCCGGTCTGGGCTACGCCCAGCACGTCACGCCCCATCAGTACATAGGGGATGGCCTGTGCCTGAATGGGAGTGGGATGACGGTATCCCATCTCATCAATGGCGCGCTGGATGGGTTCGGACAGGCCGAGTTCGGAAAACAGGGGCTGGTCCTGCTCCGCGGCGGCTGTTTCTGCTGGCGTATCAATGGGATCAGCCCCGTCGGTGCTGGCGGCGGGGGCCGTGGCTGCCGCCGTCTTTGCGGAACGTGTCGGGGCGGGGGAAGTTTTTTTGGCGCTCAAATTACTCTCGAACGTATCAGCAGATGAATATGGCCCCGTCCGATTGCCACCGTGTCGCGCTGTATCAGGCTGCCGTCCCTGATGTACCTGCAGCAATGCAGGGAAGGGGAGTGTAACACGGCGGGGACAGGCCCCTCACGCGCCACATTCCCCGTGCCTATCTACCTTTGCAACGGAAATCAAGGGGGCGTGATGGTGGCGCCCCCGTAATTTCAGAAAGGATGGGCAAGGCAGGCGGCTACGATGGTCAGCACGCCCAGTCCGGTATTGAGGATGACAAGGGAGCGGATCGAATCGAACATGCCCTGCTGCGGGCGAATGGCGCGACGGGCCTTCTGGAAGGGACCGAAATAGATGCGCGCGAACACGCCCGCCATGATCAGGCCCAGAAGCTGCATGAGGTTGATCTGCCATGGGACGACTGCAAACCCGCCATCATGAAAAATCAGGAGCCACCCCGTAATCAGTACCGTAGGCATGGTATGCCAGACGATGCGGAAGAAGCGGTTCAGCGTCTGCAGATGGATGGAGGCGCGCTGGGTGGCGTCAAGCAGGCCAAGGCTGGGTTTGAGCACAAAGGCCGCATAGATCATGCCACCGATCCATGCCGCCATGCCGGTGATGTGGAGTGCGAGCACAAGGCTCCAGACTATGGAGTGGGACACGGGGCCTCCTTGCCGGGGTCGGGGAATAACGAAAACGGCGCATCATGCGCGGGCACGATGCGCAGCGCTTGTTTCCCCATTCCTGTAACATGTGCAAGGGCGGTTTCGCAGTCAAAGTTGTTGGGAAGGGGGATGCAATGCCCACAGACGAACGTAAGCAGGCCGCGGTTCGCGCCCGCCTGCTCCTGCCTGATCCGACGGAAATGGGCCATGTCGATGTCGCCGCCGCGCGCAGCGTGCCCGTGGCGGTGCTGATGGAAAATGCGGGCCGCGCCGTCGCGCGCGCCATCCGCCAGCATGTGCGGCCATGCCGGGTACTGGTGCTGTGTGGGCCGGGCAATAATGGCGGGGATGGTTACGTTGCTGCGCGCAGGCTGGCGGAACAGGGCTGGCCGGTGGCCGTAGCATGCCTTGCCCCGCCGCATGCAGGCGGGGATGCCGCCCACGCCGCCGCGCAATGGGGCGGGCCGGTCGTGGCCTTCACGCCCGAAAACGCCGCGCGCTTTGATCTGGTGGTTGATGCCATATTCGGTGCCGGGCTGAGCCGCGATGTGGAGCCGGATGTGGCCCGTGTGCTGGCTGCGGCACCGCGTATCGTCGCCATTGACACCCCGACCGGGGTGGATGGGGCCACCGGGGCCGTTCGTGGCTATGCGCCACAGGCGGAAATGACGGTTACGTTCTGTCGCCTCAAGCCGGGGCATCTGCTGCTGCCGGGGCGCACGCTGTGCGGTCGCACCGTGCTGGCCGATATCGCCATCCCGGAGACGGCGCTGGACTCCGTGCCGATTCGGACATGGCGCAACGAACCCGGCCTGTGGCGCACGCCCGTCTGTACGGTGGACAGCTATAAATACAGCCGTGGCGTTGTGAGCATCTGCGGCGGGCGCGACATGCCGGGGGCTGCCCGCCTGTCGGCGGCTGGTGCGCGGGCAGCCGGGGCGGGGCTGGTGCGGCTGGCCGTGGGGGACAGCGCCCCCGTCTACCGTATGACCGCGCCGCCGGGGCTGATTGTCGATTCCGGCCCGCTGGCGGAGTTGCTGGAGGATTCGCGCCGTCATGTATGGGTATGTGGTCCCGGCCTGTCCGTGGATGAGGTGGCTACGACCTTTTCCGTGCTGACGGATGCCGGGCGGGAAGTGATCGCCGATGCCGGAGCCTTCGCCATGGCGGCGGGGCAGCCCGATCGCCTGCGCGGCGCCGCGATCATAACCCCGCATATCGGTGAGTTCACCCGCGTGTTCGGCAGGCCGGGGGCAGACCGTATCGCGGCCGCCCGGCAGGCGGCGGACCTGACCGGGGCGGTTACGGTGCTCAAGGGGCCTGACACCATTATCGCGGCACCCGATGGTCGCGTTGCGATCAACGCCCATGCCACCCCGATGCTGGGCACGGCCGGGTCGGGCGATACGCTGACGGGAATCATCGCAGCCCTGCTTGCGGCGGGCATGCCACGATGGGAAGCGGCATGCGCGGGCGTATGGATACATGGCGACGCGGCCCTGCATGCGGGTGAATGGCCCGTGGCCGAGGCGTTTGATGCCCATGTAGGGGCTGCGCGGGCGCGGGCGGAAAAACTTTTCGGCTGAAAACGCCATTCCTTTTCCCTTGGGATCTTGCCCGATGTCCGATGGTGCGCTAAAGCCGCGCGCTTACAGCCTGGGCACAGTGCGGGCGTGGTGGAATTGGCAGACACGCCAGATTTAGGTTCTGGTGACGCAAGTCGTGGGGGTTCAAGTCCCTCCGCCCGTACCAAGATCCCGGCAAGTCGCGTTATGCGAACAGACGTGGTGGCCCGAGCGGCCTCTTGCGTTCTTTGACACGTTCTGACCGAGAGGATGGCCTGGCAGATGCAGGTTACTGAAACGCTTTCCGAAGGCCTGAAGCGCGGGTTCACCGTTACGGTGCCGGCAGCGGGAATCGAGAGCAAGCGCACCGCGCGCCTGAAAGAAGTTGGACAGTCCATGAAGCTGCCGGGCTTCCGCCCCGGAAAGGTGCCGATGAGCATCCTTCAGCAGCGTTTTGGCGAATCTGTTCAGGGCGAGGTTCTGGAGCAGGTCGTAAGCGAAGCGACCCGCACCCTGCTGGACGAGCGCGGCCTGCGTCCCGCCATGCAGCCGAAGGTTGACGTGGTGTCCGGCGATGCGCCCGGCAGCACGGACGACCTGAAGTTCACGGTCGAATTCGAGGTTCTGCCCGAAATCACCATTCCCGACCTGTCCACCCTGTCGCTGGAACGCCTCAAGTCCGAGGTGAATGCCGAGACCGTGGACAAGGCCCTGAAGGAAATCGCCGGTCGCCAGCGTGAGTTCGAGAAGGTCGAGGAAGACCGTCCCGCCGCCAGCGGTGATGTGGTGTCGGTTGACTTCGTCGGCAAGATCGACGGCGTGGCGTTCGATGGCGGTTCCGCCGATGACGTGAATGTCGAGATCGGCGGCGCGGGTTTCATCCCCGGTTTCGCCGAGCAGATCGAAGGCATGAAGGCCGGTGACGAAAAGGTGATCACCGTGACGTTCCCCGCCGATTATGGCGCGGAGCACCTTGCAGGCAAGGAAGCGACCTTCGACATCAAAGTGCGTGAACTCAAGCGCCCGATCGAAGCGAAGATTGACGATGATCTGGCCAAGAAGCTCGGCTTCGAAGGTCTGGAACAGGTCCGTGACCTGATCAGCAAGCAGGTCGGTCAGGAATACGAACAGCTTTCCCGCCTGCGCCTGAAGCGCGAGCTGCTGGACAAGCTGGCTGAAAAGACCGATTTTCAGGCGCCCCCCGCCATGGTCGATGCCGAGTTCGACCAGATCTGGTCCCGTATCGAGGAAGACCGCAAGGCGGGCCGTCTCGATGAGGAAGACAAGGACAAGGACGAGGACACGCTGCGCGCCGACTATCGCAAGATTGCCGAACGTCGCGTGAAGCTGGGCCTGCTGCTGGCTGAAATCGGGCGTGTGAACAACATCACCGTCACGCCGGACGAGATGATGCAGGCCGTCCGTGCGGAAGCTTCGCGCTACCCCGGTCAGGAACAGGCCGTGTTCGAGTTCTTCAGCAAGAACCCGCAGGCGGCTGATGGGCTGCGTGGCCCGATCTTCGAAAACAAGGTCATCGACTACATCGTCGAGCTGGCCAAGGTCGAAGACAAGGTCGTGACGCCGGAAGAACTGGCTGAAATGCCGGAAGCTGACGTCTGATCCGCTTCCGCGTCATAGATGGCCCATACGGCGCACGGAAGGTCACTTCCGTGCGCCGTATGTGTTTGCAGGCAGGTGATCGCGCGCAGATTGTGGAACCCGTTTCCGGCAAAAAGACAGGAATGGGGTGGTATCTGGCGTGTTTGTCTCTATTTTGTCATAAGCAACCGGGAAGGAGCCGACTGCATCCATAATGTCCGTGCGCCCATGCGGCGGGCAGGAAACGCGGATCGACTCCTTGCTTTTCAGGATCGGGAATATGGCTATGAGGGATCGGGATCCCGTAGAGATCTTCAATAATGCTCTGGTGCCGATGGTGGTGGAGCAGACCTCCCGCGGGGAACGGGCATTCGACATCTATTCCCGCCTTCTGCAGGAACGGATCATCTTTCTGACCGGACCGGTCTACGATCAGGTGTCGGCGCTGGTGTCCGCCCAGCTGCTTTATTTGGAAAGCGTGAACCCCGGCAAGGAAATCTCGTTCTATATCAACAGCCCCGGCGGCGTTGTGTCGGCCGGGCTCGCGATTTACGACACCATGCAGTACATCCGCTGCCCCGTCAGCACGGTGTGTATCGGACAGGCTGCGTCCATGGGGTCGCTGCTGCTGGCAGGTGGCGAGAAGGGGCGGCGATTCGCCCTGCCCAACGCCCGCGTCATGGTGCACCAGCCTTCTGGCGGGGCGCAGGGACAGGCCAGCGACATCGAGATCCAGGCCCAGGAAATCCTGACCATCCGCAAGCGCCTGAACGAGATTTACAACGAGCATACCGGCCGTACGCTTGAGGAAATCGAGCAGAAGCTGGAACGCGACAGCTACATGTCGGCGGAAGAAGCGCAGGCATTCGGTATCGTGGATGAAGTCGTCCGCCGTAACACGGCCCCAAAAACGGCGGAATAACCGGCAATCAGGGGAAGCGTGCACGCAGGCGCGCTTCCCGCCCGCAAGGGTTCGGGTCACCTGCGGCGTGCCGGGATGTTGCAGTCCGGCTGCAAGGTATGGAGAAGTTCCCCTCTGTGGGAATAGGAGCGGTTATGAATAACAAATCCGGCGATTCCAAAAATACGCTTTACTGCTCGTTCTGCGGCAAGTCGCAGCACGAGGTCCGCAAACTGATCGCCGGTCCCACCGTGTTCATTTGCGATGAATGCGTCGAGCTGTGCATGGACATCATCCGTGAGGAGCACAAGACGCATCTGGTCAAATCGCGCGATGGCGTGCCCACCCCGCGGGAAATCTGCAAGATCCTTGATGATTACGTCATCGGGCAGGGTCATGCGAAAAAGGTTCTCTCGGTCGCGGTGCATAACCACTACAAGCGGCTGGCCCATGCCCAGAAGAACAACGATGTCGAGATTGCAAAATCCAACATCATGCTGATCGGGCCGACCGGTTCGGGCAAGACGCTTCTGGCCC
The DNA here is from genome assembly GCF_041402665.1 of Komagataeibacter sp. SM21. Lineage (NCBI taxonomy): Bacteria > Pseudomonadati > Pseudomonadota > Alphaproteobacteria > Acetobacterales > Acetobacteraceae > Komagataeibacter > Komagataeibacter sp. SM21. The sequence goes on along the minus strand of NZ_JBGLOV010000002.1, from coordinate 109,388 downwards.
AGACCCTTGCGCGTATCCTTGACGTGCCGTTCACCATGGCTGACGCCACCACCCTGACCGAAGCCGGTTACGTTGGTGAGGATGTGGAGAACATCATCCTCAAGCTGCTGCAGGCCGCGGATTACAATGTGGAGAAAGCCCAGCGCGGCATCGTCTACATTGACGAAATTGACAAGATTTCCCGCAAGTCGGACAATCCCTCCATCACGCGTGACGTGAGCGGTGAGGGCGTACAGCAGGCGCTGCTTAAGATCATGGAAGGCACCGTCGCCTCCGTGCCGCCGCAGGGCGGGCGCAAGCATCCGCAGCAGGAATTCCTGCAGGTCGATACCACCAACATGCTGTTCATCTGCGGTGGCGCGTTTGCTGGTCTGGACAAGATCATCAGCGCGCGCGGCAAGGGATCGGGCATCGGGTTCGGGGCGGATGTGCAGTCCCCCGACGAACGCCGGATGGGTGCCGTGCTGCGCGATGTCGAGCCGGAGGATCTGCTGAAATTCGGTCTGATTCCCGAATTCATCGGTCGTCTGCCGGTCGTGGCGACGCTGGAGGATCTGGACGAAGCCGCCCTGATCGAGATCCTGACCAAGCCCAAGAACGCGCTGGTCAAGCAGTATGCCCGCCTGTTCCAGATGGAAGACGTGCAGCTTACCTTCACCGAGGACGCGCTGCGTCAGGTGGCCCAGCGCGCCATTGCCCGGCGCACCGGCGCCCGTGGCCTGCGCGCCATTCTGGAAAGCATCCTGCTGTCGACCATGTTCGACCTGCCCGGCCTGAAGAATGTCGAGGAAGTTGTCGTCAACAAGGAAGTGGCGGAAGGCAAGGCGCAGCCGGTCTACGTGTATGGCAAGAACCAGCCGACCGAACAGTCGGCCTGAGGCCCCCGGCGCGGCCTGGTCTCTCCGCTGAAATGGCACCACCGGGGTTGTGGTGGTGCGGCGTCGTGACAACATGAAGCTTTAAGGTTGTCGCATATGCGGCGCAACGGATGGGCAGGCCGCCAGGGCGGGTGTCCATCCGGGATCGTCCATCAGGAGGTCGAACATAATATGTCTGAAACTGACAGACTGAATCCCGTCCCCGAAGGGACGGACCCCATCGAAAACAAGGCAGCAGCGCAGGTACCCGCAACGCGCGAGCCCGAGGAAGTCGAAAACGGGCACGACACGATGGCCGTGCTGCCGCTGCGTGATATTGTCGTTTTCCCGCACATGATCGTGCCGCTGTTCGTCGGGCGTGAGAAATCCGTCCGCGCGCTGGAAGCCGTAACGCGCAGCGACAAGCAGATCCTGCTGGTCGCGCAGAAGAACGCCGCGCAGGATGATCCCACGCCGGATGACATCTATCGTTACGGTACGGTCTCCACCATCCTGCAGTTGCTCAAGCTGCCTGACGGCACGGTGAAGGTGCTGGTCGAAGGTGGCCGCCGCGCCCACATTACGGCGCTGCATGAAATCGATGGTCATTTCGAGGCCGAGATCGAGGACGTGCCGGAGCAGGAAAGCGACGGCAAGGAAGCCGAAGCGATCGGCCGTACTCTGATTGGTCAGTTCGAGCAGTATATCAAGCTGAACAAGAAGATCGCGCCCGAGGTGCTGGTCTCCCTTAACCAGATTGATGATCTGTCCAAGCTGGCGGATACCATTGCCAGCCATCTGAACCTGAAGATTCCCGAAAAGCAGGAAATCCTTGAAATTCAGGACGTGAACGCACGTCTGGAACGGGTTTTTGCGCATATCGAAGCCGAAATCGGCGTGCTGCAGGTGGAAAAGCGCATCCGTAACCGCGTGAAGCGGCAGATGGAAAAGACGCAGCGCGAGTACTACCTGAACGAGCAGCTCAAGGCGATCCAGAAGGAACTGGGCGAAGGTGAGGACGGCAAGGACGAGACCGCCGAGCTTGAGGAAAAGATCGCCAAGACAAAGCTGAGCAAGGAAGCGCGCGAAAAGGCGGTGGCCGAGCTGAAGAAGCTGCGGAGCATGAGCCCGATGTCCGCCGAATCGACGGTGGTGCGCAACTATCTCGACTGGATTCTGGGCATCCCGTGGAAGAAGCGTTCCAAGGTCCGTCATGACCTGTCGGAAGCCCAGCAGGTCCTTGATACGGATCATTATGGTCTGGAAAAGGTCAAGGAACGCATCATCGAGTATCTGGCCGTGCAGAGTCGCGCGCAGAAGCTCAAGGGGCCGATCCTGTGCCTCGTGGGGCCGCCGGGTGTTGGCAAGACCTCGCTGGCAAAGTCCATCGCCAAGGCGACGGGACGGCAGTATGTCCGCATGTCACTGGGCGGCATGCGTGACGAAGCCGAAATCCGGGGTCACCGTCGTACCTATATCGGCTCCATGCCCGGCAAGATCATTCAGGGCATGAAGAAGGCCAAGACCTCCAACCCGCTGTTCCTGCTGGACGAGATCGACAAGCTGGGCGCTGACTGGCGTGGTGATCCGTCCTCCGCATTGCTCGAAGTGCTGGACCCCGAACAGAACGCCACTTTTGGCGATCACTATCTGGAGGTCGATTACGACCTGTCGGATGTGATGTTCATTACCACGGCCAACAGCCTGAACATGCCCCAGCCCCTGCTGGACCGCATGGAGATCATCCGCCTGTCCGGTTACACGGAAGACGAAAAGGTCGAGATCGCGAAGCGTCACCTGCTGTCCAAGCAGACGGCGGCGAACAATCTCAAGCCGGGCGAATGGTCTGTTTCTGATGATGCGCTGCGGGAACTGATCCGCAGCTACACGCGTGAAGCGGGCGTGCGTAACCTTGAGCGCGAAATTGCGACACTGGCCCGCAAGGCAGTGACCGAAATCGTGACGGGCAAGGCGAAGACCGTGGCGATCACGGCTGAAAACCTTGAGAAATACGCAGGGGTGAAGCGGTTCCTGCACGGGGAGACCGAGTCGGAAGACATGGTCGGAGTCGTGACCGGACTGGCCTGGACCGAGGTGGGGGGAGAAATCCTGACCATCGAAAGTGTGATGGTGCCGGGCAAGGGCAACATCAAGCTGACCGGCAAGCTGGGCGATGTGATGAAGGAAAGCGTAGCTGCGGCCCTTTCCTACGTCCGCAGCCGCGCTGTTACGTTCGGGATCAGCCCGGACCTGTTTGAAAAGCGTGACCTGCATGTGCATGTGCCCGAAGGGGCTACGCCGAAGGATGGCCCGTCGGCGGGTATCGCCATGGCGACATCGCTGGTCAGCGTGATGACGGGCATTCCCGTGCGCCGGGAAGTGGGCATGACGGGTGAAATCACCCTGCGTGGCCGCGTGCTGGCCATTGGCGGGCTTAAGGAAAAGCTGCTGGCGGCCCATCGTGCGGGGCTGACGACCATCTTCATCCCCAAGGATAACGAGAAGGACCTGATCGACATTCCCGATGTCGTGAAGACCGCGCTGACCATCCTGCCGGTTTCCCATGTGGATGAGGTGATTGGTCAGGCGCTGGTGCACAAGCCCGAGCCGATCGAGTGGACGGAACCGGTAACACCGGCTGATACCGCAAGCACGGCAGCGCCTGCGTTGACGCATTAGTCAATATCGGGCAGAGGCTACGGCGCAGAATTGTCGTGCAGAAGGAGAATGACGGATTTCTCTGTCATTCCTCCAATTCTGTTGGTTGACGTGAGACAAAACAGCGGCATAGTGCGTGCAGAAATGCGGCGCGACTTTTGAATGATTGCGTAGGCGCACAGTACAAAGAAAGGCGTAAAATGGAGAAGCCACTTAACAAGCAGGAACTCGTTGCTGCGGTAGCCGAGGAAGCCGATCTGGCGAAGGCAAAAGCCAGCGAAGTGGTTGATGCGGTTTTCGGTGCGATCGAAAAGGCGCTGGCAAACAAGCAGGAAGTCCGTCTGGTCGGTTTCGGCACGTTCGTGACGGCTACCCGCAAGGCAGCCAAGGGGCGTAACCCCCGCACGGGTGAGCCGCTGGACATTCCGGCTTCCACTTCCGTCCGTTTCAAGCCGGGCAAGAACCTGAAGGAAGCTGTCAGCAAGTAAGGCTGACTGATTTTTCAGGAAAAAAAGAAGGGGCAATCCATTTTTTGGGTTGCCCCTTTTTTTGCAATCGCTTAGTAGGGTCGCGGGCGATTAGCTTAGCGGTAGAGCATCTCGTTTACACCGAGAGGGTCGGCGGTTCGATCCCGTCATCGCCCACCATATTCCCTCGTTCCGCATTGCGGGGCAGGGGCATACACCATGCGGGTGTAGCTCAGTTGGTTAGAGCGCCGGCCTGTCACGCCGGAGGTCGCGGGTTCGAGCCCCGTCACTCGCGCCACATGGTTATCCGGTTTTCCCGGCAGACACGCCAGACGCTTCAGCGCTGGCGTTTTTTTGTGCCTTCAATCAGGCGGTACACGGGAAAATGAGAACAATAAACCGTGCGTAAACAAATATTCACGCAATATTGACGTATCTGGTCCTGTATCTATCCTCACAGTAATGTTCCTGAAAGAACACGGTTAAGTAACTGTTCCCTGCACCACGTTGGGTCTAGCATCCCCGAAGCCACACATAAGTCGATAAAGACACGCAGATGGCTTCTTAACAGGTTGGGAACACGGAACATGCATCCCGTTATCACTGATTATTTGCCCGTGCTGATATTCGGGTGCATTGCGGTGGTCATCGCTGGCGCGATGCTGGGCAGTTCGCTGCTGTTTGGCCACCAGAAACCCTATGCCGAAAAAACGTCGGCTTACGAATGCGGTTTCGAGGCTTTTGATGATGCGCGCCACCGCTTTGATGTGCGGTTCTATCTGGTCGCGATCCTGTTCATCATTTTCGACCTTGAGGTCGCATTCCTCTTCCCATGGGCAATGAGTCTATCGCGGATCGGGTGGTTTGGTTTCCTGTCCATGATGGGTTTTCTGGGCGTTCTGGTGGTTGGCTTCATCTATGAATGGAGCAAGGGCGCGCTGGACTGGGATTGAGCATGACAAGCGGAGGCGCACCAATGGGCAACGATACATCCGGGCCTGGTCGGCCTGCGGACAGCATCGCCTGGAACCGTGAAATGCTGCCGCCGGGGGCGGAGCAGGACGCCGTAATCAAGGGCATCACGGGCGAGATTACCGAAAAGGGCTTCGTGGTCGCGAATCTCGACAAACTGGTGAACTGGGGCCGGACGGGCAGCCTGTGGCCCATGTCCTTCGGGCTGGCCTGCTGCGCGGTGGAAATGATCCACGCCTACATGCCGCGCTACGATCTGGATCGCATGGGCATCATCCCGCGCGGTTCGCCCCGCCAGTCGGATGTGATGATCGTAGCGGGTACTCTGACCAACAAGATGGCTCCCGCACTGCGCCGGGTTTACGACCAGATGGCCGAACCGCGCTGGGTCATCTCCATGGGGTCATGCGCCAACGGGGGCGGGTATTACCACTATTCCTACTCCGTCGTGCGGGGCTGTGACCGGATCGTGCCGGTTGATGTGTATGTGCCCGGCTGCCCGCCCACGGCGGAAGCGCTGATCTACGGCATCATGCAGCTTCAGAAGAAAATTCGCAGGACAGGGACAATACGCCGTGGCTGAACCAGCAAACACGTCCCCATCGGCGGTGGTGCCGTACGCAGTGTCGGGTGGGCTGGGGGCCATCACCTTCCATCTGTCCACACGGGTTCCAGGCATCATTTCCGCCGGTCTGGAAAAAGGCGAACTGGTGGTACGCACCACACGCGACCGGCTGCTGGCGCTCATGCTCATGCTGCGTGACGATCCGCAATTTGCCTGCCAGCAGGTGATGGACATTTGCGGCGTGGACTTTCCCGACCGGCCCGAACGGTTCGATGTAGTCTACAACCTGCTGTCCGTTACTCATAACCACCGTATCCGCGTGATCGTGACCACTGACGAGACGGCTCCCGTCCCGTCAGTGCACCAGATATGGCCCGCCGCGACATGGTGGGAGCGCGAGGCCTACGACCTGTTCGGTATCCTGTTTACCGATCAGCCCGACCTGCGGCGTATCCTGACCGATTACGGCTTCGAAGGGCATCCGCTGCGCAAGGACTTCCCGCTGACCGGATATGTGGAGATGCGGTACGACAGCGAACGGCGTCAGGTCGTCTATGAACCCGTCGATCTGGTGCAGGACTTCCGCAATTTCGATTTTGAATCGCCATGGGAGGGAATCCTGACCCTGCCGGGCGATGAAAAGGCGCATGCCAGCCGCCAGAACATGAAACGACAGGGGTAGGCGACAGATGAGCGACGTAACCCTTCGTAGCGATGCCGCTGTTCCCGACTCACTCCTGCCGGAGGACGATACCGGCGAAGTGCGGCGGCATGTGGTGGAAATTGATTCCCACGCGCTTAATTTCGGTCCCCAGCATCCATCCGCGCATGGCGTGCTGCGGCTTGTGCTGGAAATGGAGGGCGAGGTTGTCGCCCGTGCCATTCCGCATGTCGGCCTGCTGCATCGCGGCACGGAAAAGCTGATCGAATACAAGACCTATCCCAAGGCGCTGCCGTATTTCGACCGGCTCGACTACGTCTCGCCCATGTGTGAGGAGCAGGCTTTCGCGCTGGCGGTTGAAAAGCTGCTGGGGATCGAGGCCCCGGACCGCGCGCGCTGGATACGCGTCATGTTTGCCGAGATCACGCGCATCCTGAATCATATCCTCAACCTGACCTCCTTCGGGCTGGACTGTGGCGCACTGACGCCTGCGCTGTGGGGGTATGAGGAACGTGAAAAGCTGCTCGAGTTTTATGAGGCAGCGTCCGGCGCGCGTTTCCACGCCAACTATGTCCGTCCCGGCGGTGTCTCGCGTGACCTGCCCGCCGGGCTGGAAGAGCGCATCGCGGACTGGGCCACGACCTTCCCGCGCTGGATCGACGATCTGGAATCGCTGCTGACCAACAACCGAATCTGGAAACAGCGCACGGTTGGCATTGGCGTGTTCACGACCGAACAGGCGTTGGCCTGGGGGTTCAGTGGCCCATGCCTGCGGGCTTCGGGCGTGCCGTGGGATCTGCGGCGCAGCCAGCCCTATGACAATTACGCCAAGGTGGAATTCAACGTGCCGGTCGGCAGGCAGGGTGACTGCTACGACCGCTACCTGATCCGCGTGGCGGAAATGCGCGAAAGCGTCAGCATCATCAGGCAGTGTCTGGAACAGATCCGTCCCGGCCCGGTCAAGGTGCAGGACCACAAGATCACGCCCCCGCCACGGCGCGAGATGAAGCGGTCCATGGAAGCGCTGATCCATCATTTCAAGCTGTTTACCGAAGGCTATCACGTGCCGCCGGGCGCTACTTACACCGTAACCGAAACCCCCAAGGGGGAATTCGGCGTGTATCTGGTGGCCGATGGCAGCAACCGGCCGTATCGCTGCAAGATCCGGCCCACGGGTTTTTCCCATCTCCAGGCAATCGACGAGATGTCGCGGCGGCACATGCTGGCTGATGCCGTGGCCATTATCGGATCGCTGGATCTGGTTTTTGGCGAGATTGACAGGTGACCGACATGTCCGTCCAATCCGACGCGCCACAGGGCGCGGAACCGACCCATTTCGCATTTGATGAGGACAGTGAGCGCCAGATCGCCACGGTCCTTGCCAAATATCCGCCCGAGCGCAAGGCAAGCGGGGTGCTGCCGCTACTGTATATCGTGCAGAAACAGATGGGCCGCGCGACCGGCAGCGCGTGGATACCCCGCGTGGCCATGGATGTGGTGGCCGAACGGCTGGAAATGGCGCCGATCCGGGTTTACGAGGTCGCGACCTTTTACCTCATGTTCAACACCGCCCCGATCGGTCGGTATCACCTGCAGGTCTGCACCACCACGTCATGCTGGCTGCGTGGTTCGGATGATGTAACGGCGGCGTGCAAGGCGGCTACGGGCATCACCAGTTTTGGCGAAACCAGCAAGGACGGCCTGTTCACCCTGACCGAGGTCGAATGTCTGGGGGCATGCTCCAACGCCCCGATCCTGCAGGTTGACGATGATTATTACGAGGATCTGGACGGCCCGCGCACGCTTGAACTGATCGAGGCCCTGCGCCGGGGCGAACGGCCCACGCCCGGCCCGACCATCGCGCGCATGGCCTGCGCCCCGGCGGGTGGACGCAAGGTCCTGCGCGAAGATGCGGTGCAGAAGCCGCAGGGGCAGGAGTAAGGTCATGCTTCAGGACAAGGACCGCATCTTTACCAACCTGTATGGCCAGAATGACTGGAAGCTGGCAGGTGCCCGTGCCCGCGGCGACTGGGACAATACGGGCGCGATACTGGCGCGCGGGCGCGATGCCATCATTAACGAAATGAAGGCGTCCGGCCTGCGCGGCCGGGGCGGGGCGGGTTTCCCTACCGGTGTCAAATGGTCGTTCATGCCCAAAAAGAATGACGGGCGACCGCATTATCTGGTCATCAATGGCGATGAGTCGGAACCCGGCACCTGCAAGGACCGCGAAATCCTGCGCCATGACCCGCACAAGCTGGTGGAAAGCGCGCTGATCGCCTCTTTCGCCATGGGTGCGCATACGGCTTACATCTATATCCGTGGCGAATTCTATAACGAGGCCCGCCATCTCCAGCACGCCATTGACGAGGCATATGAAGCCGGACTGATCGGGAAGAACGCCTGCGGGTCGGGCTGGAATTTCGACTTTTATATCCATCGCGGCGCGGGCGCCTATATCTGCGGGGAAGAAACCGCCCTGCTGGAAAGTCTTGAGGGCAAGAAAGGCCAGCCGCGCATGAAGCCGCCTTTCCCGGCGGCGATGGGGCTGTATGGCTGCCCCACTACGGTCAACAATGTCGAAAGCATCGCGGTTTCAGCCACGATCCTGCGTCGTGGCGCGGCATGGTTCGCCGGGCTGGGGCGGCCCAACAACGCGGGTACCAAGCTCATGGCCATATCGGGCCACGTCAACACGCCCTGCGTGTTTGAGGAGGAGCTGGGTGTTCCGATGAAGGACATCATCGAAAAGCATGGCGGTGGCGTGCGCGGCGGGTGGGATAACCTGCTGGCGGTCATACCTGGCGGCTGTTCGGTACCCATGCTGCCGCGTGACGTGTGTGAAAACGTGCTGATGGATTACGACAGCCTGCGCGCCGAGGGGTCCGGCCTTGGTACCGGCTGCATGATCGTGATGGATAAATCCACCGATATCATCGCGGCCATCGCGCGGTTCTCCAAATTCTTCAAGCATGAAAGCTGTGGCCAGTGCACGCCGTGCCGCGAGGGCACGGGCTGGATGATGCGCATCATGGACCGCATGGTGCAGGGTCGCGCGGAAATCGAGGAAATCGACATGCTGGAGCAGGTCACCCGGCAGGTGGAAGGACATACCATCTGCGCGCTGGGCGATGCGGCGGCATGGCCGATCCAGGGGCTGATCCGCCGTTTCCGCCCGGTGATGGAAGAACGTATCCACGCCTACAAGGCGGCGCATGGCGGTAGCCGGACCGTACAGGTTCCGGCTGGCATGAATGAAGCGGCGGAGTAGGAACAATGGTGAAAGTAACCGTTGACGGTATCCCCGTCGAGGTCGCGGCAGGTTCCAGCGCCCTTCAGGCGTGTGAGGCGGCGGGCAAGGAAATCCCGCGTTTCTGTTATCACGAACGCCTGTCTGTGGCGGGCAACTGCCGTATGTGCATGGTCGAGGTCTCGGGCGGGCGCAAGCCGGTCGCCTCCTGCGGGTTTCCGATAAACGAAGGCATGCAGATCTTCACCGATACGGAGGTGGTGCGTCGCGCCCGCCGCGCGGTGATGGAGTTCCTGCTGATCAATCACCCGCTTGACTGTCCGATCTGCGATCAGGGCGGCGAATGCGACCTGCAGGATCAGGCATTCGGTTATGGCGCGGACCATACCCGTTACCATGAAAACAAGCGCGCGGTGACCGACAAGTATCTTGGCCCGCTGGTCAAGACGGTCATGACACGGTGCATCCAGTGTACGCGCTGCATCCGTTTTTCCACCGAAATCGCGGGCGTTCCGGAACTGGGCGGCATTTCGCGCGGGGAAAATCTGGAAATCACCAATTATGTTGAAAAGGCCCTGACATCCGAACTGTCGGGTAACCTGATCGATATCTGCCCCGTCGGTGCGCTGACTTCGCAGCCTTACGCATTTACCGCGCGGTCGTGGGAACTCAAGCGCACGGATTCAATCGATGTGTGCGACGCGGTAGGCACCAATATCGTCATGCAGGCCCGTGGGGCCGCCGTGCTGCGCATCGTGCCGCGCATCAATGACGAAGTGAACGAGGAATGGCTGGCGGACAAGGGGCGCTTTGTTGTGGACGGGTTCCGCCGCCGCCGTCTGGACCGGCCTTGGGTGCGGGTGGATGGCAGGCTCCAGCCCGCAAGCTGGCAGGATGCGTTCGCCACCATCGCCACACGGCTGAAGGATGTGCCGGGCCAGCGTATCGGCGCGATCGCGGGCGACATGTGCGATGCGGAAAGCATGATGGCGCTGAAGGATCTGATGGAAACATTGGGTTCGCCCAATATTGACTGCCGTCAGGACGGGGCGAAATACGATACTTCACGCCGGGACTTCTATACTTTCAACACAGGTATCGCCGGGATCGAGGATGCGGATGCCCTGCTGATCGTAGGCTCCATTCCCCGGCAGGAAGCGCCCGTGCTGAATGCGCGTATCCGTAAACGCTACCTTGCGGCAGGCCGGGGTGGTTTTCCCATCGGCATGATCGGCGCGCCCAATGCCGATCCGACATACGCAGTGGATGTGCTGGGGCAGGGGCCGGACGCGCTGGCGGCCCTTGCCGACGGCACGCATCCGTTTGCCGATGTGCTGGCGGGCGCAAAAAAACCGATGATCATTGTCGGCCATGGTGCGCTGACCCGCCCGGACGGGCAGGCGATTGCGCGTGCATGCTGGGATCTGGCGGCGAAGGTCGGGGCGATCAGCCCGGACTGGCACGGGTTCAATGTCCTGCATACGGCGGCAAGCCGGGTCGCGGGGCTGGATCTTGGTTTCCTGCCCGGCCCGCAGGGACGCGATGTGGCGGGCATGCTGGATGGCGGCGTTGACGTGCTGTGGCTGCTGGGCGCGGACGAGTTCCCGACCGATCGTATCGGGCCGGAAACCTTCGTCGTCTATCAGGGGCATCATGGCGATGCGGGTGCCGCGCGGGCGGATGTGATCCTGCCGGGCACGCTTTATGCGGAAAAGCCGGGCACCTACACCAATACCGAAGGGCGCGTGCAGGAAGCGTTCCGCGCGGTCATGCCGCCGGGTGATGCGCGTGAAGACTGGCGCATCCTGCGGGCCTTTTCCGAAGTGGCGGGCCACAAACTGCCCTACGATACGCTGGAAGCCCTGCGTGCGCGCATGGTGCAGGCCAGCCCGGTATTCGGGCACGCGGTATGGAGCCGCCATGGCACATCGGACACCACGGCACCCGATGCGGGGACGGTTCCGGTGTCGGATGCGCCGCTTCGGCCGGTCATATCCGATTATTACCTGACCCACGCCGTGTGCCGCGCCAGCCCGACCATGGAAACCTGTTCGGGGATTTACCTGCACCCCGCCATCGAGGCTGCGGAGTAGGGACATGGCTGATTTCTTCTTTCATACCGTCATCGGCCAGATCCTGCTGATCGTGCTGGAATCCCTGGCGGTGCTGGTGCCGCTGCTGCTGGGCGTGGCGTATCTGACCCTGGCCGAACGTAAGGTCATGGCCGCGATGCAGTTGCGCAAGGGGCCGAATGTAAACGGCCCGTTCGGCGTGCTGCAGGCTTTCGCCGATGCGATCAAGATGCTGACGAAGGAGACGGTCATTCCGTCTAGTGCTAACAGGATGCTGTTCCTGTTCGCGCCGTTCCTGACCTTCTCGCTGGCCATGGTGGCGTGGGCGGTGATTCCCACGGGGAACGGGCTGGCCATCGCCAACATCAATGTGGGTGTCCTGTACCTGCTGGCGATTTCCTCGCTGGGTGTTTACGGCATCCTGATCGCGGGCTGGGCGTCCAATTCCAAATACGCGTTTCTTGGCGGGCTGCGTTCTGCGGCGCAGATGGTGTCGTATGAAGTGTCCATCGGGCTGGTGATCGTATCGGTCCTGCTGGCGGTGGGCAGCCTCAACCTCAATGACATCGTGCTGGCGCAGCGCCATGTCTGGTTCTGCCTGCCGATGTTCCCGATGTTCATCGTGTTTTTCATCTCGGCGCTGGCCGAGACCAACCGTGCGCCCTTTGACCTGCCGGAAGGCGAGAGCGAACTGGTGGCGGGCTTCTTCGTCGAATATTCAGCCTTGGCATTCGGCCTGTTCTTTCTGGGCGAATACGCGAACATGTTCCTCATGTCCGGCATGGTCAGCATCCTGTTTCTTGGTGGCTGGCTGCCGCCGCTGGGCATCGCGCCCTTTACATGGATACCGGGGCCGCTGTGGCTGATCGCCAAGATCCTGTTCTGCCTGTTCGTGTTCATCTGGGTGCGCGCGACATTCCCCCGCTATCGCTACGACCAGCTCATGCGGCTGGGGTGGAAGGTGTTCCTGCCATTCTCGCTGGCGTGGATGGTGCTGAGCGCGGGATTCCTGATGGTAACGGGCCTTCTGCCCGGAGGAGCAGGCTAATGGGTACATTAAGCAAGGCCGCCCGCTCCATGCTGCTGTCCGAACTGGTGGCGGGCATGAGCGTGACGCTGAAGGCGTTTTTCAAGCCGAAGGCCACGATCAACTACCCTTATGAAAAGGGCGTGCTTTCGCCACGCTTTCGTGGCGAACACGCATTGCGCCGCTACCCCAACGGGGAAGAACGCTGCATTGCGTGCAAGCTGTGCGAGGCGACATGCCCTGCGGAAGCCATCACCATCGAGGCCGAACCGCGCGATGACGGCTCCCGCCGCACCACGCGCTACGACATTGATATGACCAAGTGCATCTATTGCGGCCTGTGCGAGGAAGCCTGCCCGGTCGATGCGATTGTCGAAGGGCCGAATTATGAGTTCGCGACCGAAACCCGCGAAGAACTTATGTACAACAAGGACAAGCTTCTGGCCAATGGCGACCGCTGGGAAAGCGTTCTCGCCCGCAGGCTCGAGCTTGATGCCCCGTACCGCTGATACCGCACGGCGGACCGCGCGCAGGCCGTGGCCGCCATGCCAGCAGGAGGAAACATCCATGCGGCAGGAAGCTCACCCATGATGACCCAAATCGTCTTTTACGTTTTCGCGGCGGTTCTGGTCCTGTCCGCCACCATGGTGGTGTGCGCCCGTAACCCCGTGCATTCGGTGCTGTTCCTGATTCTGGCGTTCTTCAACGCAGCGGGGCTGTTCCTGATCGCGGGGGCCGAATTCCTGGCGATGACGCTGGTTATTGTCTATGTCGGCGCGGTCGCGGTGCTGTTCCTGTTCGTGGTCATGATGCTTGATGTCCGCTTTGCGCAGATGCGTGAAGGCGTGCAGCGTTACGCCCCGATCGGGGCTGCGGTTGGTGGCGTGCTGCTGGTGGAACTCATCATGGCGTTCACCCACTGGCGCGTGGCGGGCAATATCGGGCAGATCACGCATCTGGTTCCGTCCTCGCCCAACCGGACCAACACGGCGGCGCTGGGGGATGTGCTCTACACCCACTATATTTTCCTGTTCCAGACCTGCGCGCTGGTGCTGCTGGTGGCCATGATCGGCGCGATCGTGCTGACCCTGCGCGACCGCCCGACGGGCCGCAGGCAGAACATCGACCGCCAGCACGACCGCGTGCCCCAGGAATCGCTTGAAATGCTTCAGGTGCCGCTGGGGGCCGGGGTCGCGGCACAGGGCGGCTTCCTGCGCCCGCATGACAGCTACGATGTCGCCGCCGTGCCCGGCACCTACGGGACGGAAGCATGGCGTGCGCGCGAGGCCGCGGAACAGACACAAACCGCGCTGGTGGTCATTACCCCGGCGCAAGGCGCGAAAGGACAGGACGATGAATAGCGCGATTGAGGGGATCGGCCTTGCGCCCTACCTGAGTGTTGGCGCGATCCTGCTGGTTCTGGGCGTGTTCGGCATTTTCCTGAACCGCAAGAACGTCATCATCATCCTGATGTCGATCGAGCTGATCCTGCTTTCGGCCAATATCAATTTCGTGGCGTTTTCAGCGGCTACCGGCGATCTGTCGGGGCAGGTGATGACCCTGTTCGTGCTGACCATCGCCGCGGCGGAATCCGCCATCGGTCTGGCCATTGTCACGGTGTATTTCCGTAATCGCGGCTCGATCGAAGTCGACGATATCACGATGATGAAGGGGTAAGGAAAATGCAGACAGCATCCTTCCTTTTTGAAGTGGCGGTGTTCGCGCCCCTGATCGGGTTTCTTGTCGCCGGGTGCTTCGGTCACCTTATGGGGGACGGGGCCGCGCGTTTCACGACCATCGCCTTCATGACGTGTGCGGCACTTGCCGCGATCGGCGTGCTGGGGTTCGAGATGGGCGGCGGCATGAACACGGTTATCGTGCCCGTGGCCGACTGGGTCCAGGCGGCGGGTTTCCGGGCGGACTGGCAACTGCGCATGGATGCGCTGTCGGTCAGCGTGGTGGCCATGGTCACGGTGGTCTCCCTGCTGGTGCATGTGTACAGCGTGGGTTACATGGCGCATGAGAGCAGGCCGGTTTTCCGCTTCTTCTCCTATCTGTCGCTGTTTACGTTTGCCATGCTCATGCTGGTTACGTCCGACAACCTGCTCCAGCTCTTCTTCGGCTGGGAAGGGGTGGGGCTGGCGAGTTACCTGCTGATTGGCTACTGGTACGACCGTCCGTCCGCCTGTGCCGCCGCCATCAAGGCATTTGTGGTCAACCGCGTGGCGGACCTGTTCTTTCTTGTCGGCATCTCGCTCATCTTCATCCGTCTGGGCAGCGTGTCCTATGATGACATCTTTGCCGCCCTGCCTGCGCATGTGAACGACACGTTCCAGCTTTTCGGCACGCACCCGCTGCTGGAAGTCATCGCGACGCTGCTGTTCATCGGCGCGATGGGCAAGTCGGCGCAGTTGTTCCTGCACACATGGCTGCCTGACGCGATGGAGGGACCGACCCCGGTTTCCGCCCTGATCCATGCCGCGACCATGGTGACGGCGGGCATCTTCCTCATGGTGCGGATGTCGCCGCTGGTGGAACTTGCCCCCGTCACGCGCGACCTGATCGTGCTGATCGGTGGAACAACCAGCTTCTTTGCCGCGACGGTAGGGCTGGTGCAGCCTGACATCAAGCGCACGATCGCCTATTCCACCTGTTCGCAGCTTGGCTACATGTTCGTGGCGGTGGGTGTAGGGGCCTATCAGGCATCCATGTTCCACCTGACCACACATGCGTTCTTCAAGGCGCTGCTGTTCCTTGGCGCGGGCTGTGTGATCCATGCCGTTCACGATGAACAGGACATGTTCCGCATGGGCGGGCTGTGGCGCAAGATCCCGTTGACTTACATCGCCATGTGGATCGGTAGCCTTGCGCTGGCGGGTATCTTCCCCTTTGCCGGATACTGGTCCAAGGATGCGATCCTTGAGGCCGCATGGATGTCGGGTAATGGCATGGGCCATTATGGCTGGCTTATGGGCTGCATCACCGCGTTCCTGACCGCACTGTATAGCTGGCGCCTGATCTTTCTGGTGTTTCATGGCCGGCCGCGTGACGGGCATCTGTATGAAGGCGCGCATGAAAGTCCGCCATCCATGATGCTGCCGGTCGTGCTGCTGTCCTTCGGTGCCGTGGTGGCCGGTCTGGCGCTGGAACCGCTGTATATCGGCGCGCGTCATGCGGCATTCTGGAATGGGGCGATTGCCGGTGTGCCCGGTCAGTCCGTGATCGACCGTCTGGAGCAGACGCCGGGCTTCATCGCGCTGGTGCCGACATTCGCAGCCGTGCTGGGCATTGCGGTCGCCTATGTCTGCTACGTGGCAAGCCCCGGTATTCCGGCGGCACTCGCCCGCAGCCTGCGGCCGCTTTACCTGTTCCTGCTGAACAAATGGTATTTCGACGAACTGTACGATGTGGCGATCATCCGCCCGTACCGCGCCCTTGCGCGCCTGTTGTGGAAGGGCGCGGATGAAGGTGTGATCGAGGCCATTCCCGAAGGACTGGCCCGCCTGACATCCGGCAGTGCGGGACAGACGGTGCGGGTCCAGACCGGCTCCATCGCGGTTTACGCCTTTTCCATGCTGATCGGCCTGGTGGTGCTACTGTCCACCATGCTGTTTTACCGCTAACCCCAAGGATGTCAGGGCCAATACCGATGAACTGGACACTTGCTCTGCCTGAAATCGTGCTGGCCCTGTCGGGGCTGGCCATCCTCCTGGCCGGGGTGATGCAGAAGCGTGGGCAGGCTTTCTTTTCCTGCGCGATGATGACGCTGCTGGCCTTTGTCGTGACGGGGGTGCTTGTCGTAATTTCGCCCGATGGCACGGGCTACAGCCATGTTTTTATCAATGACGGCTTTGCCCGCTTCATGAAGGTGCTGAGCCTGACGGGCGCGGCACTGTCACTGGTGCTGAGCGTGGGTTATGCGCGCGAAATGGAAATCGACAAGTTCGAATTCCCGGTGCTGATCCTGTTTTCCACGCTGGGGGCCATGATCATGGCGTCCTCTGGCAATCTCATGACGCTGTTTGTGGGGCTGGAGCTTTCGTCCCTGTCCATCTACATCCTGTGCGCCTTCGCGCGTGACCGGGTTGGGGCGGCTGAAGCGGGGCTGAAGTATTTTGTGCTTGGTTCGCTCGCGTCGGGCATCCTGCTCTATGGCATTTCACTGGCTTACGGCTTTGCCGGGACGCTGGAATATGCGGGTCTGCAACAGGCCGTGCGTGGCAGCGCCGTGCTGCCTGCGGGCCTTATGGTGGGCATCGTGTTCGTGCTGGTGGGGCTGTGCTTCAAGCTGTCGATGGTGCCGTTCCATATGTGGACGCCGGATGTATATCAGGGTGCTCCTACATCGGTGACCGCCTATATGGCCGGCGCGCCCAAGATCGCGGCCTTCGCCGTGCTGCTGCGTGTCATGGCCGGTCCCTTCGGCAGCATGACGCCGCAATGGCAGTTGCTGATCGAAGTGGTATCCGCCCTTTCCATGGTATTTGGTTCGCTGGCGGCGATCCCGCAGGGGAACATCAAGCGGCTGATGGCCTATTCCTCCATCGGGCATATGGGTTACGCCATGATCGGCATGGCCGCCGGTACGGCGGAAGGCACGCGTGGCACGCTGGTCTATCTGGTGACATACCTGTTCATGAATGTCGGCGCATTTGCGGGCATTGTCGCCATGCGCCGCAATGGCCGCGCCGTAACCCGCATCAGCGATCTGGCCGGTCTGGGCCGTACGGACCCCGGCATGGCGCTGGCGATGGCGATATTCATGTTCTCCATGGCCGGGGCGCCGCCGCTGGCCGGGTTCTTTGGCAAGCTCATGGTGTTCTATGCCGCGATCAACGCGCATCTTTACGCGCTGGCTGCAATCGGTATCGTAAGCAGCGTGATCGGGGCGTACTACTATATCCGCATCGTCAAGGTCATGTTCTTTGATACCGCCGTCCCGGCGCTGGACCGGTCACCTGTTTCCGTCTCGTTCGTGTCAGTGGGAATGGGGCTGGTGACGGTGTTCTTCGTGGTGGGGCTTGGTCCCGTCGCCACGGCGGCACAGGCGGCGGCTTCCGCATTGTTCAGGTAAAGCATGACCCATATCCCGGCCTGTCCTTCCATCAGTTCCATTCCCCGCACGGGTGGTGGGGCGTGGCTGCTGGAGGTGCATGACCGGCTGGGATCGACATCGGATCTGTGCCGGGAGCGGCTGGATGCGGGGCAGGGCGCCAACGGTGTCGCGATCCTGGCCCTGAAGCAGACTGCGGGGCGTGGCAGCCGGGGGCGGGAATGGTCCGATCCCGGTGGCAATCTGGCCCTGTCCGTCATGCTGATGGGGCAGGGGGCGGATGATGTGCCTGTGGGGTTGTGGCCATTCATCGCGGGGCTTGCGCTGTATGACGCGGTTGCGGATTTTCTGCCCGCCGGGCACCGGCTGGAACTGAAATGGCCCAATGACCTGCTGCTGGATGGCCGCAAGATGGCGGGTATCCTGATCGAGACCGGCAGCGCCGGAGGTATTGCCTGGCAGGTTATCGGAATGGGGGCGAACCTGCGCTGTGCGCCTGTTATCGCCGGTCGGGATGTGGCCTGTCTGGCTGAATGCGGGGGGGATGTGCCGACTGCCCCCGACATGGCGCAGGTTCTGCTGCGCAGGCTGGATGGCTGGCTTGCCTGTCATGCGGCGCAGGGGTTTGGGGCAATCCGTACGGCATGGCTTGAACGCGGGCATCCGGTAGGCACAAAGGTTGATGTAAAGGCGGGAAACCGGCAGTTCAGCGGCACTTTTGCAGGTCTGGCCGATGATGGAATCCTGCTTTTGCATACGGCGTCCGGCCCGGTCCGGGTCGTAACGGGCGAGGTGCTTCTGGCGCCCCGCGGATGATAATAATCCAGCCCGACCACCGAAAGAGATTTGAGTCAGCGGCATTACATGATAATCCCATACAGGATTTGTTAGCGTAGGTCCGCAAACCTGCGTCGGTGTCGAGCACCATTTTCAGCCATCCGGTCCCCTTGGGGCAAGGAATGGGAAGATGGACAGGTTCCACCACGCAGCGCGGCGCGCATACCGGCCTGAGGCTGGTGACTAACGGCATTCTTGGCCCTGAACGGGCTGACAACAGGACAACCAATCCGGCACGGAACAGACGTTCCAGGCCCGTTTTCTCGAACCCATCGCAAACCGTATTAACAGAAACAGGATTTCTTGATGAATGAAGTAACAGGCGTTTCATTCCTGCCCTTGGGCGGGACAGGTGAAATTGGCATGAACCTCAACCTGTACCGTCAGGGCGAGGCATGGCTTGCAGTCGATTGTGGTATCGGCTTCAGCGGCAACGATACGCCGGAAGCCGAGATCCTGCTGCCCGATCCGGTTTTCATCGCCGAACGCAAGAAGGCGCTGACCGGCCTTGTGGTCACCCACGCGCATGAAGACCATCTGGGTGCGATCGCCCATCTGTGGCCGCAGCTTGGCTGTCCGGTCTATGTCACCCCGTTTGCCGCCGCCGTGCTGCGCCGCAA
This sequence comes from Komagataeibacter sp. SM21, assembly GCF_041402665.1. Classification (NCBI taxonomy): domain Bacteria; kingdom Pseudomonadati; phylum Pseudomonadota; class Alphaproteobacteria; order Acetobacterales; family Acetobacteraceae; genus Komagataeibacter; species Komagataeibacter sp. SM21. The sequence goes on along the minus strand of NZ_JBGLOV010000002.1, from coordinate 90,349 downwards.
GCTGGGTGAGGCCGGACTGCTCCAGCAGGTGCCGATCCATGTCGTGGCGCCGGGCAGCGCGTTTACGGTCGGGCCGTTTGACCTGCGTTTCGTCTCGGTCACCCATTCGGTGCCGGAATCGCAGTCGCTCGTGCTGCGTACGCCGCAGGGCATCATCGTCCATACCGGCGACTGGAAGATTGATCCCGACCCGCAGGTCGGCCCCCCGACCGACCTTGAGACCTTTGCCGCCCTGGGGCGTGAAGGCGTGCTGGCGATGGTGTGTGACAGCACCAATGTCCGCACCGAAGGTCCCTCCGCCTCCGAAGCGGATGTGCGGCGCGAGATGACGCGGCTGATCGCCTCGCTTGAAGGGCGGATTGCCGTTACCTGCTTCGCCAGTAACGTGGCGCGCGTGGAAACACTGGCCAAGGCCGCGCAGGCGGCGGGCCGCCGTGTGGCGGTGGTGGGCCGCAGCCTGCGCAACCTTGAGGTCGCGGCGCGTGAATGTGGCTATCTGTCCGACGTGCCGGCCTTCCTTTCGGAACAGGATGCCAACTCGGTTCCCGATGGCGAAATCCTGCTTATCGTAACGGGCAGCCAGGGCGAGCCGCGTTCGGCCCTGTCGCGCATTGCAGGTGATACGCACCCCAATATCGCGCTGGGCGAGAATGACACCGTCATCTACAGCAGCCGGATGATCCCCGGTAACGAGCAGGCGGTGATTCAGGTGCAGGACAGCCTGACCCGTCGTGGCGTGCATGTGATTACGGACAAGGATCACCTTGTTCACGTATCGGGCCATGCAACGGGTGGCGACGTGCGCATGCTGTATGATCTCGTGCGACCGCGCTTCCTTATTCCCGTACATGGCGAATGGCGGCACCTGACCGCCAACGCGGCCATTGCGCAGGAACTCGATATCGAGCCGGTCCTGCTGGAAGATGGTGATATCCTCGATATCCGCGCTGATGGCGTTGAAGTCGGGGATACGGCGCCTACCGGGCGTCTGGTGCTTGATGGCGGGCGGATTCTGCCCATGAACGGTGGCGTCCTGTCGGCACGCCGTCGCATGCTGTTCAATGGCATGGTTCTGGGTAGCTTCGCGGTGGATGATGAAGGCTACCTGATCGGTGACCCGAAGGTGAGCGCGCCGGGCCTGCTGGATGCGGAAGACCCGGAAACCCAGCGGATCACGGAAGAGTTCAGCAATGCGCTGGATGAGATTCCCGATGAGCTGCGTGCAAGCGACGCCACCTTCCGCGAGGCGGCGAAAACCGCCCTGCGCCGCGCACTGGGCCGCAAGCTGCAGAAGCGCCCGCTGGTGGATGTGCATCTGCTGCGCGTCTGACCGGACAGGCCAAGGCCGGAAATGATTATGGCAGGAAGCGGTTGATCCGTTTCCTGCCATTTTTTTTGGTACGTTTTCCCTAAACCCGGCGTCGTTTCTGCAACCAGATTTGCCCGCGCACCTTAGCCCCGCACGGGGGCAGCGGCTACACCCCCTCACGCGGATGTTTACGTCCGGGGGATGGCGGGGCATCACGCTTCGGTGTGGTATCGGGCGGGCGGCTGCACATGCCCCATTCCACGGGCGTTGCTATTGGTTTAGGGTCCGTCGCGTTATTGGCTCCCATACTTCAAGGTTCATACGGATATGCGTCTGTCCCGCAGTTTTCTGCCGACCCTCAAGGAAAATCCGACCGAGGCCCAGATCACCTCGCACCGGCTCATGCTGCGTGCGGGCCTGATTCGCCAGACGGCGGCAGGCATCTACGCCTGGCTGCCAGCCGGATTGCGGGTACTGCGCAATATCGCGAACATCGTGCGTCATGAACAGGATGCCATCGGCGCGCAGGAAATGCTGATGCCCACCATCCAGTCCGCCGACCTGTGGAAGCGTTCGGGCCGGTATGACGCCTATGGGCCGGAAATGCTGCGCATCCGTGACCGCCATGAACGTGACATGCTGTTTGGGCCGACCAATGAGGAAATGATCACCGACCTGTTCGGTCAGGTGGTCAAGTCCTACAAGGAACTGCCGCAGGTGCTTTACCACATCCAGTGGAAGTTCCGTGACGAGGTGCGTCCCCGCTTTGGCGTGATGCGCGGGCGTGAGTTCTACATGAAGGACGCCTACAGCTTCGATACGGACTACGCTTCGGCTGTCGATACCTATCGCCGCATGATGCTGGCTTACCTGCGCACGTTCCAGCGTCTGGGCGTGCGGGCGATCCCGATGCTGGCCGATACGGGGCCGATCGGGGGCGAACTGAGCCATGAATTCCTGATCCTTGCCCCCACCGGCGAAAGCGGCGTGTTCTTCGACAGCGCACTGGAGGAGCAGGACTGGCTGGCGGAAGATGTCGATATCACCGATCGCCAGTCGCTGGAGAAATTCTTCACGCGCATGACCTCCTTCTACGCCGCGACCGACGAGAAGCATGACGAAGCCGCATGGGCGCAGGTACCTGCCGGGCGCCGCCGCGAGGGTCGTGGCATCGAGGTCGGGCACATCTTCCACTTCGGGCGCAAATACACCGAATCCATGGATATCGCGATCAGCGGGCCGGATGGCGCGCCGCTGTATCCGGAAATGGGGTCGTATGGCATTGGCGTCTCGCGTCTGGTTGCCGCGATTATTGAAGCCAGCCACGATGAAAACGGCATCATCTGGCCGGAATCCGTGGCCCCCTTCAAGGCCGCGATCATCAACCTCAAGTCGGGCGACGCCGTGTGTGACGGCATCTGCGAAAAACTGTACGCGGCCGCGCCGGACCTGCTGCTGTATGATGACCGCAGCGAACGCGCGGGCGCGAAGTTTGCCGATGCTGACCTGATGGGGCATCCGTGGCAGCTTATCGTCGGCCCGCGTGGGGCGAAGGAGGGCAAGGTCGAGATCAAGAACCGCCGCACGGGTGAACGCACCGAGGATACGGTTGAAGGTGCGCTGGCCCTTGTCCTGAAAAACCACGGCTGATGTTCGGTCCCTTCGAGCGGATGGTCGCCGGGCGCTACCTGCATGCCCGGCGCGGGGAACGGTTCGTTTCCGTCATTGCGATCTTCTCGCTTGTGGGGATCGCCCTTGGCGTTGCGACGCTCATCATCGTCATGTCGGTCATGAACGGGTTCAAGGCCGACCTGCTGGGCCGCATCCTCGGCCTGAACGGAGATCTGAGCGTATACGGCGTTACGCGCACGATCAGCGATTACGATGATGTCGCAGGTCGCGTGCGTCAGGTGCCGGGTGTGGTTTCGGCAGCGCCGCTGGTGGAATCGCAGGTACTGCTCAATTCGGGTAACTACAATGCGGGCGGTCTGGTGCGTGGCATGACCCGCAATGACCTGATCGCCCTGCACGAAGTCAGTGACAATCTGGTCGCCGGAACGCTGGATGACTTTGGAGATGATGACACCATCATCGTCGGCACCACGCTGGCCGAACGCGCCGGGCTGACCGTAGGCGGCAGGCTTACCCTTGTTTCCCCGCAGGGCGCCGCAACGGCGTTTGGCACCATGCCACGCGTGCGGGCCTATCGCGTGGTGGCGATTTTTGATGCAGGGGTGAATGATTACAACGCCAGCTACGTATTTCTGCCCCTGCATGCCGCACAAGTCTATTTCCAGCTACCCGGTCAGGTGACGCAGGTGCAGGTCATGACACGCGATGCGGAAAACGTGGCCCCGGTGCGTCAGGGCATTGAAAAGGCCATGGATGGCACCGTGCGCGTCATGGACTGGACGCAGAGCAACAACGCCTTTTTCGGTGCCGTGCAGGTGGAGCAGAATGTCATGTTCCTGATCCTGACGCTGATCATCCTTGTCGCCGCGTTCAACGTGATTTCATCGCTGATCATGATGGTCAAGGACAAGAGCGCCGATATCGCCGTGCTGCGTACGCTGGGGGCGACACGGGGTGCGATCATGCGCATCTTCCTCATGTGCGGGGCGTCGGTCGGGGTGACCGGCACGATAGCGGGCACGGTGCTGGGTATCGTGTTCTGTCTCAACATCGAACATATCCGCCAGCTTCTGCAGCGTATCACCGGCACCGACCTGTTCAATGCGGAGGTCTATTATCTGGAACATCTGCCCGCCAGGCTGATCTGGTCGCAGGTGATCGAGGTTATCGTCATGGCGCTGGTCCTGTCGCTTCTGGCGACGCTGTATCCCTCATGGCGGGCGGCGCGGACCGATCCGGTGGAGGCCCTGCGCCATGAATGAGAACCCCAATCCGTCCACACCCGCGCTGCGCATGGACGCGGTTGCCCGCCGTTATATCAGCGGGGAAGAAGTGCTGGACGTGCTGCGTGGCGCGGACCTGACCCTCTACCCCGGTGAGATCGTGGCCCTTGTGGCCCCGTCGGGCACGGGCAAATCGACCCTGCTGCACCTTGCGGGCCTGCTGGAAAAACCCGATGCGGGCTGTATCCTGCTGGCGGGACAGGACGCGGGTGCGCTGCCGGACCGGGACCGGACGGAACTCCGGCGGGACCGGATCGGTTTCGTGTATCAGTTCCATCACCTTCTGGCGGAATTCAGCGCGCGGGAAAACGTCATGCTGCCGCAGATGATCGCAGGCGTTCCGCGCAGGCAGGCACGCGAACGGGCCGAAGAACTGCTGGCGGCGTTCGGGCTGGGGCACCGCCTGGAACATCTGCCCGGCAAGCTTTCGGGGGGGGAGAAGCAGCGTGTGGCCATCGCCCGTGCCCTTGCCAACCGCCCGCAGGTGCTGCTGGCGGATGAACCGACCGGCAATCTGGATGTCCATACATCTGATGCGGTATTCGACGCGCTGCTTGAAACCGTGCGGGCGCATGGCGTGGCCGCCCTGATCGCCACCCATAACATGGACCTTGCACGGCGCATGGACCGCGTTGTTACCCTGCGTGACGGGAAGATCATCCCGCTGAAGGAAACGTCGGGCGAGACGGACGCCTAGATTTTTTTTCGGGATGGCGTGCTTTCCGTTCCTGCGTGAACGCCGCCCCGTCTGATCCGACCAGTCTGCATTATCCCATGCCGGGACCTTCGGGTTCCGGCATTTCTTTTTTCAGGCCCCCGCTCACAACCGATGCCGTAATCTGGCCGGGCATGTGCGCGGGGCCGCGTCCTGTCTGCCGTTGCCCCTGCAGCACCCGTGCGGGCAGGTCGGCCAGGTCTCGGAGGTAGTGCAAATCGGGTGGCCAGTAGGGTAGAGTGTCGCCATGTCCCATGCCGATTTCATTCACCTGCGTGTCCATTCCGCCTATTCCCTCAGTCAGGGGGCCATCCGCGTGCCCGAACTGGTGGCGCTGGCGCATGACATGAACATGCCCGCCGTCGCCATTACCGATACGGGAAACATGTTCGGCGCGCTGGAGTTTTCGCAGTACTGCGGCAAGAAGGGCGTGCAGCCCATCATCGGCTGCCAGCTTGCCCTGCCATCACGTAGCGACAAGCCGGGCATGCCGGCCGAACCGCTGGCGCTGCTGGCGCGCAATGCGGAAGGGCTGGCCAATCTCCAGTTCCTGTCCTCGGCGGGGTTCCTCCAGAATGAAACGGATGAGGCGACCGTAACCCTCGACCTGCTGTGTGAACGGGCAGGGGGGCTGTTCCTTATGACTGGCGGTAGCCGTGGCCCGCTGTTTCACATGCTGGCGGAAGGGCAGGAACGCGAAGCCGCAACCTTCATGGCCCGCCTGCATGAAGCCTATGGCACCAACATGGCCGTGGAACTGCACCGGCATGGACAGGCGGCGGAACGCGCGGTGGAGCCGGGCATGATCGCCATGGCCGACCGCATGGGCATACCGCTGGTCGCCACCAATGAATGTTTCTTCCCCCGCCCCGATATGTATGAAGCCCATGACGCGCTGCTGTGTATCGCGCAGGGGCGCACGATGGCGGAGCGTGACCGCTGGCGGGTCACGCCCGAACACTGGTTCAAGCCGCCCGAGGTAATGCGCGAACTGTTCGCCGACCTGCCCGAAGCCTGTGACAATACGCTGGAAATCGCGCGTTGCTGTGCCATTCAGGTGGAAACGCGCAAGCCCCTGCTGCCGGTCTGTCCCAAGGTGGAAGAAGGCCAGACCGAGGAACAGACCCTGCGCCACATGGCCATTAGCGGCCTTGCGAACCGTCTGTCGCGCATGAAAATCGATGACGAGACGCGCCAGAAATATGAAGAACGGCTGGCGTTTGAACTCGACATCATCGCCCAGATGGGTTTCCCCGGCTATTTCATGATCGTTGCCGACTTCATCCAGTGGGCGAAGGCGCATGACATCCCCGTGGGGCCGGGGCGTGGGTCGGGGGCGGGTTCGCTGGCGGCGTGGGCGCTGACCATTACCGATATCGATCCCATCCCGTTCAACCTGCTGTTCGAACGTTTCCTCAATCCCGAACGCGTGTCGATGCCGGATTTCGATATCGATTTCTGTCAGGACCGGCGTGATGAAGTCATCCGCTACGTCCGGCATGAATACGGGCCGGATCGCGTAGCCCAGATCATCACCTTTGGTAAGCTGCAGGCCCGCGCCGCCGTGCGTGACGTGGGGCGTGTGCTGGGCCTGCCGTTTGGCATGGTCAACCGGGTGGCGGAACTGATTCCCAACAATCCTGCCCAGCCAGTCACCCTGAAACAGGCGATAGAAGGCGAGCCGCGCCTGCAGGAAATGCGCGACGAGGATGAAGCCATCCGCCGCCTGCTGGAAATCGGCCAGCAGCTTGAGGGGCTGTTCCGCCATGCCAGTACCCACGCTGCCGGTGTGGTGATCGGGGACCGCGAACTGGTGGAACTGGTGCCGCTGTACCGCGACCCCAAGAGCGATATGCTGGTCACGCAGTACAACATGAAGTTTGTCGAGCAGGCGGGGCTGGTCAAATTCGACTTCCTTGGTCTCACCACGCTGACGATCCTGCAACGCGCGGTGAAATTCCTGCATGGCATGGGGGTTGAGGTCGACCTGTCGGCCCTGCCGCTGGATGACGGGCTGACATATGACATGCTGGCGCGCGGTGACACCGGCGGCGTGTTCCAGTTCGAAGGCGCGGGCATGCGTGACGTGCTCAAGCAGATGCGCCCGACCCGTCTGGAAGACCTGATCGCCGCCGTGGCGCTGTACCGTCCCGGCCCGATGGCGAATATTCCCGATTACTGTCGCCGCAAGCACGGGGAGGCATGGGAACCCCCGCACGAGGAAATACGCGACATCCTGGAAGAGACCTACGGCATCATGGTCTATCAGGAACAGGTCATGCAGATCGCGCAGAAGATGGCGGGCTACAGCCTGGGTGGCGCTGACCTGTTGCGGCGTGCGATGGGCAAGAAGATCCGCGCTGAAATGGACCGTCAGCGTGAAATCTTTACCGAAGGGGCGATGAAGCGCGGCATCGAACGCGAAAAGGCGGCGGAGGTGTTCGACCTCATGGCCAAATTCGCCGATTACGGGTTTAACAAATCCCATGCCGCAGCCTATGCGCTGGTTTCGTACCAGACCGCATGGATGAAAGCGAACCACCCCGTCGCCTTCATCGCTGCGTGTATGTCCCTTGCGCGTGAAAAAACCGACAAGCTGGCGGGACTGCGGCAGGAAGCCGACCGGCTGGGCATTCCGCTGCTACCGCCCGACATCAATGCGTCCGGCGCGGATTTCACGGTGGAAAAAATGCCCGACGGCCAGACCTACGGCATCCGCTACGCGCTGGCGGCGGTGAAGAAAGTCGGACTGAGCGCCATGCAGTCGCTGGTGGCGGTACGTGGCGACAGACCTTTCAAAGATCTTGAGGATCTGGCCGCGCGTCTGGACCCCAGGCAGGTCAACAAGATGCAGCTTGAAAACCTGGCCCGCGCCGGGGCGTTCGACACCATCCTGCCCAACCGCGCGCAGGCCTGTGGTGCGGCGGAAACCGTGATGCGCCGCGCGCAGGCCAATGCGCATGAAGCGGCCAGTGGGCAGATCGGCCTGTTTGGTGGGGGCGGCAGCGGTCCCGCCCAGCGTGAACCGCTGCGCCTGCCGCGTTGTACCGACTGGCCTGAATTCGAACGCCTGAACATGGAAGCCGATGCCATTGGCTTTCACCTGACCGGGCACCCGCTTGATTCTTACGGTCCCCTCATGCGCAGGCTGGGTGCCATCCGGGCCACCGGGCTGGAAGCGGCGGCACAGGCGGGCATTGGCCGGGTCAAGATCGCGGGCTGCGTGGTGGACCGCAAGGAACGCCCCACGCGCACCGGTAACAAGATGGCATGGGTGCGCATGTCAGACGCCAGCGGCGGGTGCGAAGTGACCTTCTTCTCCGAAGTGCTGTCGCGGTCGCGTGAGATCCTGACGGCAGGTAATGCCGTGGTCGTAACCGCCGACCTGAAGCTGGAAGGCGAGGCACTGCGCATTACCGCGTCGGACGTGATGGAACTGGAACAGGCTGCGGCGGAGGCTGCGGCTGAGCTGCGCATATGGTTCGACCGCGCCGATGCGCTGGAACCGATCCGCGATGTGCTGCATGGCAATGGCGGTGGCCGGGGGCGGGTGATCCTGCTGCCATCGGTTGCGGAAACGCGAGACGTTGAACTGACCCTGGCCGAGCGGTATCGCGTAACGCCGCGCGTGGCGCAGATGATCAAGGCGATAGAAGGGGTTGGCAGGGTGGAGCAGTTCTGAACCCGTAAAACCCGTGATATGGTCATGAACCTTGCAACCGCCGGGTTGTAATGTCATACGCTGTGAAGCATGTATCCCCCGCATGCGCGGGCGAGCGCGTGCCTGCCGCCTTTTATCGTCCCTGTCGACGCAATGCCGGATACAGAATGGACCAGACCGTCCCAGCCCCCAGCCTGTCGCACCAGCATGTCACCTTTCCGGACGGATTACGTCTGGATTGCGGTTTCCACCTTGCACCGGTGGACGTGGCCTATCGCACCTATGGCACGCTGTCGCCCGCGCGTGACAACGCCATCCTTGTCTGCCATGCCCTGACGGGCGACCAGTATGTAGCCGATCCGCACCCGCTGACCGGCAAGCCCGGCTGGTGGAGCCGCATGGTCGGACCCGGCCTGCCGATTGATACGGACCGTTTTTTTGTCATCTGCATCAATGTGCTGGGCGGCTGCATGGGCACGACCGGCCCGCGTAGCCCGCGTAGGGGCGAAGATGGCAGGCAGGAGCCGTGGGGCACCGAATTTCCCGCCATTACCATCCGCGACATGGTGCGCGCGCAGAAACTGCTGATCGACCATATGGGCATAAGCCGCCTGCTGGCCGTGGTGGGGGGGTCAATGGGCGGGATGCAGGTGCTGGAATGGGCCGCAACCTATCCCGACCATGTGTTCGCCGCGATGCCGATTGCAACATCGCCGTTTCATTCCGCGCAGAACATCGCGTTTAACGAAGTCAGCCGACAGGCCATTTTCGCTGATCCGCAATGGCATGGCGGGCGGTACTGGGAATGTAACGAGATCCCGGCGCGGGGGCTGGCGGTTGCGCGGATGATGGCGCACATCACCTACCTGTCGGAAGCCGCGCTGACCCGCAAATTCGGTCGCCGCGTGCGCCATGAACCGGGACGGGGCGGGGTGCCCGGTTCCCTGTTCGGGGAGATGTTCGAGGTGGAAAGCTATCTGCGCCATCAGGGGTCATCCTTCGTGCGGCGCTTTGATGCCAATTCCTATCTGACCATTACGCGGGCCATGGACTATTTCGATCTGGGCGCCGAGCATGATGGCGATATGTCGCACCCGTTCGCGGGCACGCGTACGCGCTTCTGCATCATTTCCTTTTCCTCGGACTGGCTGTTCCCCACATCGCAGGCGCGACTGCTGGCGCGGGCGCTCAACCGGGTTGCCGCCAACGTATCCTTTGTCGAAATCGATAGTGACAAGGGCCATGATGCCTTCCTGCTGGATGAACCGGATTTTGACCGGACCATACGCGGCTTTCTGGCCGGTACCGCCGAACATGCCGGGATTGCCTGACCATGCGCCTTGACCAGCGGCTGATCGCCGGAATGATCCGGCCCGGAACACGGGTGCTTGATGTGGGTAGTGGCGATGGCGCGCTGCTGGACCATCTGTTCCGCAATAGCGGGTGCGATGCGCGTGGCATCGAGATCGACATGAAGGAAGTGACCCGTTCGGTCGCGCACGGACTGCCGGTCATGCATGGCGACGCCGACCATGACCTTGCGCATTATCCTGACAACGCCTTCGATTACGTCGTGCTGCAACGCACGTTGCAGGCCGTGGAACGTCCGCGCGAAGTGTTGCGCCAGATGCTGCGTATCGGTCGCCATGCCATCGTATCCTTTCCCAATTTCGGGCACTGGCGGCTGCGCGTGCAGATGCTGACCCGTGGGCGCATGCCCATGACCAGCGTGTGGAGCACGCCATGGTATGATACCCCGAATATCCACCCATGCACGATCCTCGACTTTTTGACGCTGTGCGAAGATGAAGGTTATGTTGTCCAGCAATGGATGGCGGTTGATGAGGATGGCGAACGCGCCCCATGGCGGCGTTCGATCCGGCTGGCCAACCTGTTTGGTGAACAGGCGCTGTTTCTGCTGCGGCGCAAGGACACCCCACGCACATAAAAGCGGCACAAGGGGAAGACGCGATAATGGATACACTTGAGGCAATCCGCACCCGCCGGGCCATACGGACCTACGATCCCGATCACACGATCAGCGAGGCCGAACTGCGGACCATGCTTTCGGCGGCACGGATGGCGCCTTCGGCCTTCAACATCCAGCATTGCCGCTTCGTGGTGGTCCGGGACCCCGCCCTGCGCCGTGAACTGCGCGCGGTGGCGTGGGATCAGGCGCATGTAACCGACGCATCGGTGCTGATTGTCGTGTGTGCCGACCGTGATGCATGGAAGAAAAATCCGGCCCGCTACTTCAATGGCGCGCCGCAAGACGTGCAGCAGATGATGGCGGAGAAGATCCTAGCCTATTACGAAGGCCGCGAATGGGTCCAGCAGGACGAGACCATGCGCAGCAGCGGTCTGGCCGCGCAGACCCTGATGCTGGCGGCGGCCGACATGGGTTATCAGTCCTGTCCCATGGATGGTTTTGATTACGAAGCGGTGGGCAGGCTGATCAACCTGCCGCCCAACCATGTGGTGGCGATGTTCGTGGTGATTGGCAAGGGTCTGGCCCCGGCCCTGCCGCGGGTTGGTAAACTGCCCGATAGCGAAGTCATCCTGACCGACCGTTTCCCTTCCGCCTGAATATCCTGTAAACATATGGCAGGGCATGCGGGCGTGAAAAAGCTTGCGCCCGCATCCACAACGCGATACAGCATCGCGCTTGGGAACGGACCGCGCCTGTTCCTCGTGCTGGTTTGATTGCGCGTGTCCTTGACGCGGGGGACACGCAGAAACGCAGACTGGACCGGCCTTTATTCCTCACATGATATCCCTGCGACGCCAGAATACGCGCCCCTGTGCCACCAAGGGACAGGGACGGGCATATCTGTCGGTTCGCCATCCGGGTCCGCCGCCAGCCTTACGGCCTGCGGCCCCGATTTTTTGCGCCAGGAGGCGCCATTCATGACAACGTTTGCCGATCTTCATCTTGCAGAGCCGCTGTTGCGGGCACTGGACGAGGAAGGCTACGCCACCCCGACCCCCATTCAGGCCGGCGCCATCCCCTACCTGCTGGAAGGGCGCGACCTGCTTGGTCTGGCGCAGACCGGCACGGGCAAGACCGCGGCTTTCGCGCTGCCCATCCTTGACCGCCTGTTCCGTGAAAAGGGCCGTGCACACCCCAAGGGCGCCCGTGCGCTGGTGCTGGCGCCCACGCGTGAACTGGCTTCCCAGATCGGGGAAAGCTTTGCATCCTATGCCCGCCACATGCGCTTCAGCTACGCTGTCGTGTTCGGTGGCGTGGGGCAGGGGCGTCAGATCGAAGCCCTGCGCCGTGGCGTGGACGTGCTGGTTGCAGCCCCCGGTCGCCTGCTGGACCTGATGGGTCAGGGGCATGTGGACCTGTCCGGCCTTGAAGTGCTGGTGCTGGATGAAGCCGACCGCATGCTCGACATGGGTTTCGTCCGCGACATCCGCAAGATCGTCGCGGCCCTGCCGACCGACCGCCAGACGCTGCTGTTCTCGGCCACGATGCCCAAGAGCATTTCCGACCTGGCCCATGGTCTGCTGCGCGACCCGGCCACCGTGCAGGTGACGCCGCCGTCCAGCACGGTTGACCGTATCCGTCAGGCCGTGATGTTCGTCGATACGGGCAATAAGCGCGAGGCGCTGAAGTTGCTGGTGGACTCGCCCAAGGTCGAGCGCGCCGTGGTGTTCACGCTCATGAAGCATGAAGCCAACAAGGTCGCAGCCTTCCTGAGTGATCATGGCATCACCGCCGAAGCCATCCATGGCAACAAGTCGCAGGGTGCGCGTGAACGCGCCATGTCGGGCTTCCGTTCCGGTAACGTCAAGGTGCTGGTGGCGACCGACATAGCGGCCCGTGGCATCGACGTGGATGACGTGACCCACGTGTTCAACTATGACCTGCCGAATGTGCCGGAAAGCTACGTGCACCGCATCGGTCGTACGGCGCGCGCCGGGCGTGAAGGCTGGGCCGTGTCACTGTGCGATGCGGAACAGCGTGCATGGCTGCGGGATATTGAAAAGAATATCGGCAAGGCCATCCCGGTTGTGTCCGAACATCCCTACCATTCGGAAGCGGCCGAGAACTCGACCATGCGTCCGCCCGTTCTGGGTGGCGGCGGCGGTCGTGGCCGTGGCGGCGGACGTCCCGGTGGTGGACGCCCCGGCGGCGGCGGTCGTCCTGCTGGTGGCGGTGGCCGTCCTCCCGCAGGTGGCCGTGGGGGCCGCCCCGGTGGCGGTCAGCGTTCAGGTGGTGCAGGCCGCCGCGCGGTCTGACCCTGCCGCTTTCGGCCCGTCTCGGCGGGCGTAAGCGCGCAAAGCCTTTCATAAGGAAAGCACCCGACCATGCCGGTCGGGTGCTTTTTTTATTTATGAACGGGCATATTGCCTTATGCCTCATTCCTTCTGTTTCTGAATGATTGTAACTGTCGTTTAAGGAGTAATTACTTTTAAAAAAGCATAAATTCAAAAATATTATCTATATAAGATATTTTTTTAAAGTAATGTTTTATAAAAGGAGGCGTAATTTTTAAGTGTCGCCTTTTTGCGAAAAAGCTACGTCAAAAACTACTTTATGATTTCTGGATGTTTGCCGGACAGACTGTTTCAAACAGTCTTTAAGGAAATCAAACTGCGCGCCGTAAGATGCAGTTGGACCATAACGGACCAACGCCTAACGGGTAAGTTGAAATGAGATGGCGGAGAGGGTGGGATTCGAACCCACGGTACGCTCACACGCACGGCGGTTTTCAAGACCGCTGCCTTCAACCGCTCGGCCACCTCTCCATAGGAACTGTTTAGCTACGTCTGTCGCGCTCGTCCAGATACTACCCTGACAAAACTGTCGCGTTCATGCGCATGGATAATGATCTTTTCTGGCCTGCGCCCGGAAGGATGCGAAATGCATCCCTCCGGGCTGTCACGGCCTGGCTGGTCGGTGGCCTTCTTCAGTTATCGAGGGTGGGGCAGCACCGTCATGGTCGATAAGACTGATTATATTCCTTCATTCTTGGGACAAGCACAGGCCGTCATCCCTTGACACTCCGCATAAGTTCTCATCCCGCATGATCCCGTCGCCTGAAGGCTATGTAATCGTATCAGGCAGGCACTGCCGATGTTACGCGACCTGCCATGATCTGGATGGTGCGAATGTCGGTCAGATTTAGTCAGACAGGCGCTGGATACGGCGGGCTTCGCGTGTATGGGCGCGCAGGATGTCGTTGAGGCTGGACATGAGTGGCACGCCGTCCTCAACCAGTATCCGACCGTTGACAATGGTGGTGCCAGCCACGGCGGGCGCACAGCGTAACCATGCTTCGACAGGGTCCGTCAGGGCACCGGCAAGGGCGATGTCCGACATTTTCCAGATCACCAGATCGGCGCAGGCACCGGGGCGCAGGTGGCCGAGTTCGTCTTCCCGGCCAAGGCAGGCAGCCCCGCCCCGTGTCGCCATGTCGAGCGCATCGCGCGCGGACATGGAGTGCGGACCATGACGAAAACGCCCAAGCAGAAGCGCCATGCGGGTTTCAAGCCACATGGACGCATGATCGGTCGATGCCGAGCCGTCACAGCCAAGCCCCACCCGCATGCCGCGTCGGCGCAGGTCCATCGCATCGGCGGAACCGCCGCCGATCATCATGTTTGAACACGGACACTGGGCCGTACAGACACCCGCATGGGCCAGCCGGTCTATTTCCGCACTGGAGGGATAGATGTAATGCGCGACCCATGATCGGGGAGAGGCCCAGCCGACGCGCTCGAAATATTCCGTGGGGGTGCAGCCATATATTTCCGCGCAATACGCATCTTCGTCGGGGTCTTCGGCAAGATGGGTATGCAGGCGCAGGTCGTGCTTGTCCGCAAGCATGGCGGACTCCCGCATGATCCGTTCGGAAACGCTGAACAGCGAACATGGCGCCAGAGCGACGCGATCCATGGCACCCGGCGACGCATCATGGAATTTGGCCACAAGACGTTCGCTATCCGCCAGAATGGTATCTTCGTCCTGCACTACCGATGCGGGGGGAAGGCCGCCATCCTCGACAGAGCGGGTCATGGAACCCCGCGTTGCATGAAAACGGAAGCCGATCTCGCGCGCCGCCCGGAACTGCGCGTCGATCAGAAACGGTTTGGGGTGGACATACATATGGTCCATCGATGTCGTGCAGCCACCCATCAGCAGTTCGACCATGGCAATGAAAGTGGAAAGATAGACGGATTCTTCATCCAGTCCTGCCCACAGGGGATAGAGACCCTGCAACCATTCAAACAGGGTTCCGTTCGTAACGGGCGCGTAGGACCGGGTCAGGTTCTGGTACATGTGGTGATGGGCGTTTATCAGGCCGGGTGTCACAAGCTGGCCATGGGCCGATATGGTCCTGTGTGCCTGTGGCGCGGCTTGCGCATCCTGTCCATGGGAATGGATGCGTCCGTCCTTTATGGCAATCCAGCCGCCTGCAATTTCATGGCCATGGTCAACATAGATATAGGCGTCAGTTATCAGGAGATCGACAGTCATGTCGGGCCCTTCGGTATACCGGTTGCGGGACAGAAACTGTCCCGTCGCGATGAAGCCCTGTACCGGAGGTGCGAGGTCCGGATCGTCATCGTAAAAGGTATCGAACGGGCGCTACTGAACAGAAATCTAGCATGGCCGGTGCCCTAAAGGCAACGGACGGGATGGGAAGGTCATGAACTGTCCCATTGGTAATGCTCTATTCAGCATCTGGTATTTCACAGAACACGGCGGACCATCGCAGCGTGATGGAAAGACGGTGGATGCTGTCAGGTCATGTGGGGAGAAAAATTTCCGTTTTCCCGGAAGCTGATCCAAGAAATTATGACAATAAGTATCAATAAATACCAGAAATCCGGATTATTTTCCTCTGTTACTGGTGTGATATGCTGTCAACGCAGGTGTACATGTCGAACTGAAGGCATGTTCATGCGCTATCTCACGAAATAATATGGCCTGATCCTGCCTGTGTTCTGAGAAAGTAAAAATGTCGACAAGGAAATCGATCTATCATTTGACCAAAGGCATCCGGGACCGGCTTGATGCTTTCATCATGCGGTTTTCCCTGCTTCCCGATCTGGCGGTCTTTGACCCGCACGTCATGTTCTGGGTCAAGGAACTGGAACAGAACTGGGAAAGGATACGCGATGAGGCCATCCGGCTTGGGGGGGAGGACATCCCCTCCCTTGGGGACATATCACCCGACCATGGCCGCATCGCAGCCGACCGACGCTGGCGGTCCTTCTTTCTTGAGGGGTATGGCTACCAGCGACAGGAAAACCGTGCGCGCGTTCCTGTCACCAGCGCCCTGATCGACCGGATTCCCAATCTGTGCACGGCGACGTTTTCCGTGCTGGAACCGGGCTGTCATATCCCCCGGCACAGGGGCATGACGAAGGCCATGCTGACCTACCATCTGGCCCTACATGTTCCGCGTGACCGGAAAAAATGCTGGATACAGATTGAAGATCACGGACAGATGCACGTCCATCCATGGAGCGCGGGCAAGTCGATCCTGTTTGACGATACCTATAACCATGAAGTCTGGAACAATACGGACGATACCCGCTATGTCCTGCTGATTCAGGTCAGGCGTCCATGCAGATGGCCTGCCCGTGTCCTGATGGATATCTTCTTCACGGCAGTCAGATATTCGCGTTTCGTGCAGGATGTGCGTCGTAATCTCGATGATCGCGCGGTGCAATCGCCCCAGACTGCCTGACCCCTGCGTTTTCTCCAGCCTGAAGCTGCGCGGTGTCAGTGATCCGTATGCGGCCCCCGGCTCCAGTGCTGGTCGGGGTTTCTGTACGGGTCCTGATTTTCATGCCAGTAGACAGGGCGGTTATGCGATGGGTGGTGGCAGCCTGTGGCACAAAGGCTTAGGGCAAGGATGGTGAGGAACTGTAAGGTATGGCGCATGGCAGCCTCCTGCGGGTGAAGGCTCAACGTGGATCATGCGTAGCGGTTTACGGGTGCTGCTCCCGGTTTCTGTCCTGCTGCCCTTTTTCGATGCAGGCCCGCTATAACGTCCCGCAACGGGCGAGGGTAGCACGCGGGCCAGTTCATATGTTTCAGGGTATCCGAAGCCCTTCAGGGACGGATAATGGGGTGGTTCAGCGTTGAGATGACGGGCGACAGGAAACGCCCGTAAGATGTATGTGCTATCGGCGGCAAGGGTGTGACGCAGGAAGAAAAGTACGGGCAGTCACTCTGTTGCCGCGATTATATGGCTCCCGTTCATCCAGACTTTTTACACATTACATCCCGGTTCGTTCCGCCCACAAGGCCTCATGACGGCCTGAGTTATGGGAGGCCCCGCCGATGAATGAACGGGACGACAAACATACACGAGGCCGCGTAGGGGCGGTGACAGCTATCGGGACTCTTCCTGGACATTACACTTTTCATGGGGACGGGCTGCGTATCATATGTGGTGCATGATGGCATGTGGGACACAGGATTGATGCAGCGGGTGGAGCACTGGATGCGGCGGGGTGTAACCGGCCTTGTCATTCCCATGCCGCTGTTGCTTCTGTACGCGCTGGCTCCGGCGGAAGTCGTCATGACGGTGGTGGCCGTGCTGTTTGTCGTGCATTGCCTGCTATGTCGGGACTGGGGCTGGTTACGGCAGGCATGGGTTGTGGTGGCGGCACTGCTGTGCGGTGACATTGTTGTTGCATCCGGCGTAATGGGGGGCATTCATGCGGGTGTGCAGGCCCTGTGTTTCGTGCGCTATTTCCTGTTCGTTGTGGCCCTGCAGGTATGGATATTGCCTGATGCCCGCACGCGGCGGATGCTGGGGCAGGCTTATGCTGCGGTGGCCGTGTGGCTGGTGGCCGGGTGCTGGCAGCAGTATCTGTGTGGGCGTAACTTCATGGGGTATGGCCGGTGGGCTGATGGCGCGCTGCTTGGTCCATTATGGGCACCACGCGCGGGGCATGCGTTGGTCATGACAGCACTTCCCACCCTGTTCCCGCTGGCCATGACGTTATCCATGCGAGAAGGCAGGCGGGGGCGCACCATGGCGGCGGCCATATTGATGGGCCTGATGCTGACCATGGTGCTGGTGGCCCAGCGCATGCCGCTGCTGCACTTTTTGATGGCGATGGGGATAGTGGGCGTTCTGATCCCGCGTCTGCGGGGCGGGATGCTGGTGACTGCCGGATTGGGGGCAGTGGGCGTTGTGCTGTCACCCCTGCTGGCGCCGCAGGCGTATCAGAAGCTGGTCGTGAACTTCATCGCACATCTGCACGGTTTTGCCGACAGTCCTTACGGAATGCTGTTTATCCGCGCGGGTGTCATGATCTGGCATCATCCATGGCTGGGGCTGGGATTTGACGGATTTCGCCATGCCTGTCCCGATCCGGCCTATTTCCACGGCTTGCCATGGCTTGGCGTGGCGGAAGGTGCCCATGGCGGGGCGGCGGGCTGTAATCTGCACCCCCATAACTACTATCTGCTGATCGGGACCATGGGCGGGCTGCCTGCCATCGGTCTGTATGTGGCGCTGGTGCTATGCTGGTTGCGGGTGGCCTGCACGGACCTGTCTCCCGCACGCGATCCGGGCCGGATGATGTTGGCCATTACCTGTTTTCTGGTTTTCTGGCCTATTCAGTCATCCAGCTCGTTCCTGACCCAGCCCACGGCGGGGTGGCTGTTCATGGCGGTTGGCTGGGCGCTGGCGGCATCGCCGGTTACGAATCGTTTGCAACGCGTGGGGGCAGGGGGCTAGCGGCAACCGGCCCGGCGCATTAAAGTATGAAGCCATGGGCATTGATGCCAGATATCGCGGACGACAGCCTGCTGGCCATAACCCGCGCCTGAGTTCAGCCAGGGGGGCTTGCGCTATCGTTTTCGCCGGTGGTCTAGAGGGAACGTGTCCGGGTTTTTGCCGTGCGCGGGCTTTGGTACGTGTGAGCGCCCATGTCCAGTGAGGAACGGGATGCGCTCAGGCGTATTTTTGGCAATACCGGTTTCCTGATCGCCGGGCGGGCGACGAATGCGGTGTGCAGCTTTGTCTACGTCGCGTGGGCCGTGCGTGCACTCGGATTGCAGCAGTTCGGTGTGCTGATGCTGGTGACGACATTCGGCGCCGCCGTATCCGCCGCAACGCATCTGCAGTCATGGCAACCATTGCTGCATTTCGGGACTGATCCCTTTACCCGTGGCAGGCGGGCGCAGTTCGCCCGCGTGCTGGCATTCTGTATGCGGGCCGATTATATCAGCGGGAGTGTGGGCTGGCTTGTCGGCTCGTTGGGGGTGGTGCTTTTCGGCACTTATATGGGCTGGCCTGCCGCCGATCAGACGGCGGCGCTGATCTATATGGTGACGATTTCCTATACCAATACAAGCTGGTCGGCGGGTGTGTTCCGGCTGTGCAATTCCTTCTGGCTGACAACGCTGACCGATCTGTCGGGCGTGCTGGTTCGCACGGTGGGGTCAGGTCTTGGCTTCATGTGGCATATGGGTCTGGATTACTACCTGCTGGTGTGGAGCGGGACGCAGCTTGTCATGTTCATGAGCAGCACCACGCTGGGCTGGCTGCAGATAAGGCGGGCAGGGGGGCTGGCAGGTTTCAGCCTGTTCAGTCGCCTCAAGTCCGGCGATGCGCCGGGTATCTGGCGCTTCACGCTTTCCACCAGTTGCAATCATGTGCTGGGATCGGTTTTCAACCAGTTCGGCACGCTGCTGGTGGGGGGGCTGCTGGGGCCGGCCGATGCCGCCGTCTATCGCGTGTCCCGCCAGATTGGTGAAGGGATCGCCAAGCCCGCGCAGCTTATGATGCCGGCACTCTACCCCGAATTCATCCGCCTGCGCGAAAAGCAGGACTGGTACGGCATCAAACGTGTCACGACCAAGCTGTTCCTTATGATCGGCGGATTTTCCATCCTGCTCATGGGCGTGGCGATGGCGATCGGCAATATCCTGCTGACATGGATGCTGCATGTTCACTGGCAGGGGGGGCGGCATCTGATCATGCTGATGCTGGGCAGTGCGATACTGGGCCTTGGCGTCGTGCCGCTTGAGCCGCTGCTGACCGTTATCGGGCAGGTCTCGCAGGTGCTGAAGGGGCGTATCATCGTAACGCTGACCTACCTGCCACTGGTCTATGGCATGACAACGTTGTGGCATCTGGAGGGGGCTGCTGCGGCCGCCGATGTCGCGGCGCTGATCATGCTGTGCATCTGCCTGCGCCCTGTTGTGATGTGGTTCCGCCGCGTCGCCCCCGGTCGCAGGCCGGTTGAAGATATATCCCCCGTCGTAGCTACGGTTCCGTCGGGTGCGAAGGAAAGAACGGGTTAGGGCGTGTCGTCAGTTAAGCGGGAGGATTATGCCGCTTGTACTCCTGCCTGATCTGTGATGTTTTCTCCCTGTTTTTCGGGGAGAGTATGAATGCGACGGTATGGTCTGAGCGACGGTCAGTGGGAGCGGATAAAGGACCTTCTCCCGGGTCGCAAAGGTCATGTCGGTGGGACGGCTGCGGATAACCGTCTGTTTATCGAAGCCGTGCTGTATCGTTATCGCGCAGGCATTCCCTGGCGTGACCTGCCTGTCCGCTTTGGGAACTGGAAGAACGTGCACCGGCGGCTGCGTCGCTGGTGTGAAAGCGGTGTGATCGAACGGATTTTCCGGCATCTGGCTGCTGACCATGACAACGAATACATGATGATCGACAGCACGATTGTCCGCGCTCACCAGCATAGCGCAGGCGCCTGTAAAAAGGGGGTGGATCAGGCCATCGGTCGATCCCGTGGCGGACTGACTACCAAAATGCATGCCATTGTCGATGCTGCGGGAAAGGCTGTGGCTCTTTCCCTGACACCCGGGCAAAGGGCGGACATCATTGAACGGTTCTTCGCCAGACTGAAGCAGTTCAGAGGCATAGCGACACGCTACGGCAAGCTGAAGTCAACTTTCCTCATAGCCGTGCAATTCGTCTTCGCCATCATTGGAATTAACTGACGACACGCCCGTTGCCTGTCTGTTCAGTGAACATCCAGCAGACAGGCGGTAGTCGCCTCATTTTAGGCGCTCAACGGATTATCCTGCCAACCCGAAACCGGATATTCCCGTTTCGAATTTCAAACGAACTGCAACGCATTAGCCGCTATTTTGGCCACGTCACGACTTGTGTGCCCTTACAACCAACGTATCGAGTTCCGAGAGGAAGCGAGATCGATCAGCTTTCCCAAACGCAGTCCCGGTCGAGGTCATAACGCCCACCGAGCGCAGATCTGTCATCAGATTGCGCATCGCCAACGCCATGCCAATCGCATCACGGTCCAGACGGCGCCCCTTCGGTTCGAGAACGTACGAGCCTTTTTCAATGCAGCGCGCCGCCAGTGGAATATCCGCCGTAATGACGATGTCCCTGTCCAAGGTGCGCTCGGCAATCCAGTCATCTGCGACGTCAGGTCCTGAATCTACCACTACGCGCTCGATTAACGGCGATTCCGGCACCGCAATCATCCGGTTGGAGACAACGAAAACATGCAAGCCATAGCGCCCGGCCACACGATAGACTTCGTCTTTCACGGGGCAGGCATCAGAATCGATGAAAATACGGACCATGCCCCAATCTGCCGCAGCATCGCATGAACCGCAAACCTCGGGTCACTCGACCACGGACGCAGATGACAGGTTTCGCCTCATCTCAGTCATCCGGTCAGCAAGACCTTATGCTGCAAAGCAGACAATAGATATTTGGTGCTCGCAGCTACATTGAGCGTTGGCCTTATTAGACTAATTTTAAGGATAACACTTCAAAGCCTCAGCTTCGATGCGTTTGATCAGTGCACTCTTGCAGTCGGAATAGGTATGGCTGTCTGTGGGATGGCGGCCAGCGCATCGGAGTTTCTCGCGCTCGTAATGTTGCGCCATTTCAGGTGAACTGCGCAGATAGTCTCGGAAGGCGAGGTGGCGGCGGAGATTTTGGTCACCATTAGCGAAGCAATGCAGTTGAATTAATCGTTGGCCGGTTTCTGGATCATCCAAGGTGCAGTAACGCCGCCCCTCGATGCCGCACGCACCATGCCACTGATAACCAAGTGCTTCAATCGCTGCACGTTGTAAGTCCAGAGCATCCAATGACGAAACCACTGGCATCAGGTCGAGTATGGGCTTTGCGACAATCCCTGGGATTGATGTCGATCCGATGTGGTGGACAGCGTGGATTGCTGAGACGTTCTCCTGAAGGCGCCGCGCTTCGCGTGAGGCGCTTTCTGCCCACCTTGGATCGTGAGGTACAAGTCTTACTGTGATCGGCGGCGGCATATTAACTCCATGAGGAGGTCCGTTATGATAGCAGTTTATACCTTATCTCTGGGAAGGGCCGGTGGGTAAAAATCTCACCAAGATTGCGAAGCGGTTCAGCGTTCCAGAAGCAGACAGGCGACTGCCGCCTCATGTCGGTTATTCGCTCTCATCTGTTACTTTTCGTAAAGCAAATATCGGCTCAGACAATCCCGCACACAGGATGCATCGTTGACACTGCGCGCAGAATGTGGAACAAATGAAGAACAAGGCGGTTTTTATACCTTCAAAGGCATAAGGCCTCGGAAGGTAAGGTGGTCGTATTTTTGCGCCGCTTCCAGACAACTTGTTATTTTTGTACATTTTTACAAAAATACACATTTTTTTGTTCATTGAAGCGGCATAATTTCTTACCTAGAGAGAATATCTCCATGCCTCGTTCAAAATATTCACTCAAGCAACCCACTATGACAACGTATTCATACAACGGTCTTTATGGTCTAAATGCAGAGCGTTTGTTCATGTGGATTGTCATTGATACTACAAAAGAACAATTGGGTATTGATGATATTGTAGGGGCTATTGCGATTATAAGTGGGCAGCCAGTAATCTCGACACGGGGGAAGCCCTCGGGCGCTACCAAAGGGACGTCAGTCGCATCTTTGGCTTCTAGGCGAGCTATTGACGTTCAGCTACCTTTTCGTCTTCCGATGTTTACCGGAAAATCGTTATTCACTCTTCGTATTGCTATGACAAGACATTTAGGAGCATGGGTAGGGCGAACCATCCCATTTGTTGGCTATGTCGTCATGACGAAGGACGTTACTGAAATCATCTTGAAATCAGTTCGACGCTATAACGCTTTAGTCAAGCCGGAGGACAAAATGGCATGGTAAAATCTTACGAAGACGCGCTATCTGAAATCTTGTCATTTATTTCTGAACAAGTTCCGGGCCCGAAACCACGCGAATTGACAGAAAATACGACACTGCGAGGCGATCTTCGTATGTACAACGACGATGCTAAGAACCTAATGCACCGTTACTTTGAGCACTTTGATGTCAGTGCTCAAAATTTTGATTTCGAAAAATATTTCCCAGAAGAGGGTGAAGGAATCATAGGTGCACTGCTGTTCGGCTTTGTGAATAGAAAACGTTCTCGGCTAGATCCTAAGCCCCTAACCATAGCCATGTTAGCGCACGCTGCCTCTGTTGGTGCTTGGGTCTAGGTTCTGTTGACAAAAGACAGTAGCCACAATTTCACGGCTGCGAGGTTAAGAAAGGCGAGGAACGATTTTCTTGTCTTGTCATATCGTGTGGCGATACGTCGGAACTGCTTCAGTTTGTTGAACATCCGCTCGATACGGTTTCGATCCCGATAACGACGGAAGTCGCAGGGAATATCCGCTGTGCGATTTGAACGCGGTGGGATTACGGGAAGAATGCCTCGAAAAAGCAGGTTCTCCCGTATCCTGTCACTATCATACCCCTTATCGGCCAGAAATCGGCGCGGTGTCACGATCGGCAGGTCCATCAGGGCATCAGCGCCGGAATAATCAGAAACTTCACCCCCGTCAGGTCGAAGCCAAGAGGGCGTCCCTGACCATCCGCACGGGCGTGGATCTTGCTCGTAAAGCCACCGCGGCTTCGACCAAAGCCTTCCTTATGCGTCCCCCTTTTGCGCCAGCCGCCTGGCTGTGAGCCCGAACGACCGTGCTGTCGATCATGTGCTGCCAGTCATCGGTCAGGCCAAGTTCGACCAGCGTTTCCAGCAGAGCGTCCCAGACACCTTGCTCTGCCCACCGACGGAACCGCACATAGACCGAGTTCCATTTTCCGTAGCGCTCATGCATGTCCCGCCATGGGCAACCAACACGCAGGACATAAAGCATTCCATTGAGAAACAGACGGTTATCCTGTGCCGGTCGTGACCAACGCCCACGTTCAGGCGGCAGCAGGCCGCCAATGATCGCCCATTCCTCGTCCGTCAGGTCGCCACGCATCCATCGGTCTCCGCAAAGACCAACGTTGAATCACGTCCAAGCCAGTCTAAAAAGACCTTTTGTCAACAGAACCTAGGCAGCTTTTTCGGGAAGGTTTCTCGAAAGAAGAAGTCCGGGAGCAACTTGCCGAAAGTCATCGACAGCGCCGCGACCTTCGTCGGACGGGTATCGTAAGGTTGGCCGCGGCTGTGCCACAACGCTGCAAATTGCATCTATCAGCGGGCACGGTATCGATTATTGTCAACGGATCATCGACACCTATCTGGCCCGCCGCACGGAAGTCGCCGTGGCTGGTGTGCAATTGTGGGAAAAACATCAGGATCGAGAGACCAGAAAGGTCGTCTCGATCGCTGCCACGCGCGGCCGTCTGGGGTGATTCACTTCTGCGGTGACCCATAGTGCACTGCAAACCATCTGCAAACCATGCAAACTTTGAATCTGCTAACCCATTGAAAAATGGCGCGCCCTGCTGGATTCGAACCAGCGACCCACAGCTTAGAAGGCTGTTGCTCTATCCAACTGAGCTAAGGGCGCGGGGCATGTCGTTGTGCCAGATCGAACCTAGTGCGTCCAGTTCTGGATACGGTCATGACGGAAATTATCGGCATATGCCTTTGGGCGACGCATGCGCGGCGCCGGAATTTCGATATCGAAGGCGATGCCCTGTTCCGTGGCGTAGGCCACGGCGCTGTCCTGATCGGGGAATTGCAGGCGTATCTGCGATGGGGTATCCGCGCTGCCGGTCCAGCCCATAAGGGTATCGACATGGCGGGGGCGGTTCTGCCCGTAATCCAGTATCCATGTATGGGTAGTGGCCTGACCTGACTGGCCGGCGGGTTTTGACTGCCTGTAAATCCGGGCTCGCATTACTATCCGTCTCCCTGGATATGGTCGGGGCGCCCGGACTCGAACCGGGGGCCTCGTGTACCCAAAACACGCGCGCTACCAGGCTGCGCCACGCCCCGCGACCACGAGCGGGAAACTATGTGGCAACTGCTGTTCTGGCAAGCACATTCTTGCAAAAAAAATACCGCGCCCACCGGTCCTGCGGCAAGCAGGTCTGGCGGGCGCGGCGAACAACACGTCGTGTAATGGGAAGCGGCTGGTGGATCAGACCTCTTCAGCGGACTTGCTGGCCAGCGGCGGAATGAACAGCGGCGCCGTGTCCCACGGGAACAGCACCCACGTATCCTGCGGGACTTCCACCACGAAGATATCGGTAATCGGGCGGCCTGCGGGTTTTGCGTACAGGCAGGCGAACAGGGCCTTGGGCAGCATCTTGCGCACGATCTGGGCGGTAACGCCCGAATCAACCAGATCATCAATGATCAGGAAGCCTTCGCCGTCGCCCGCAGCCTCGGGCTTCTTGACCACGCTGGACTGGCCCATCTTCTGTTCGTCATACGTCACGACGGAAACCGTCTCGATCAGGCGGCAGTCCAGTTCACGGGCGATGATCGCGGCAGGGATCATGCCGCCGCGCGTGATGGCCACAATTCCCTTGAACGGGCCCCGGGTCATCAGCGTGCTGGCCAGTTGGCGGGCATCGCGGTGAAGCTGGTCCCAGGTTACGGTTGCGTAGCTTGTAGCCATCAGAAAAGTTTTCCTCCATCGGGAACGCGGCCGTCCGGGCGTATCAGGACGACCTCTCCATTACTGTCGGGCATCCCCAGCGTCAGTACTTCACTGCGGAAGGATCCGACCTGTCGGGGGGGCATATTGATCACCGCGCAGATCTGGCGGCCAACCAGCCGGGCAGGGATATAGCGGTGATTGACCTGCACCACCGACGACCGCATCCCGATATGGGGGCCGAAATCGATGGTCAGCCGCATGGCGTGCTGCCGTGCTTCATGCACGGGGTGGGCGTCCACGACCGTACCGGCGCGGATATCAAGCCAGTCACGCGTGTCCCCTTGGGTGCTGGGCACGACGGCATGCTTTGCAGGGTCTGTCATGGAACAGCTTTTGCCCGTGTTGGTGCGGATTTGCAAACAGGGGAACGCAAATTTCAGGGACCACCATAGGATATTTTTCGTGACTGCTGTTAGGATGGCCGACCATGCCTTCCGCACCCCCATCCCCCACTACGGAAAATACGCAACTTACGCCGCAGCCGGTGTCGCTGTGGCGTCATCCGGGCCTGCTTGCCTTCCTGTGGGCGCGCACGGCGTCCTCCTTTTCCGCCTGCGTGCAGGCGGTGGCGGTGGGCTGGCAGATTTACGCCCTGACCCACAGCACCACGGCGCTGGCGCTGGTTGGGCTTGCGCAGTTCCTGCCCATGGTGGGACTGCTTCTGCCTGCGGGTCATGCGGCAGATCATTTCAACCGTCGGCTGATCGTGGTGATATGCCAGTGTATCGAGGCCGTTTCCGCCCTGCTCATGGCCATTGGCGCGTTGGGTGGGTGGACGACGCCATGGATGATCTATGCCATGGTCATCATATTCGGTGCCGCCCGCGCGTTCGAGATGCCCAGCCAGCAGACCTTCCTGCCCGCCCTTGTGCCCGCGCATATGTTCCCCCGGGCGGCGGCGGTATCCTCATCACTGTTCCAGGCGGCGGCGGTGACCGGGCCATCCGTTGGCGGCCTGCTGTACGGTGCCGGGGCAGGGGTGTGCTATCTGGTCTGCGCGGTCGGGTTCGCGGCGGCGTGCATAAGCACATTGTGCATTCCGCTGGTCTTTACGCCCCGTCCGCGCGTGCCTCTTTCCCGCGCCGCGATTATCGAGGTTGCGCAGTTCATGCGCGGGCGTCCCGACATGCTGGGGGCGATCTCGCTTGATCTGTTTGCCGTGCTGCTGGGCGGGGCGACGGCCATGCTGCCGGTTTATGCCAGCGATATCCTGCATGCCGGGCCAATGGGGCTTGGCCTGCTGCGGGCGGCACCGGCCATCGGGGCGGTGATCTGTTCCATCATACTGGTATGGCGACCGCTTAACCGCCGCTCCGGGCCGCGCATGTTCATGGCCGTGGCCATATTTGGCGTGGCGACCATCATATTTGCCGTGTCGCGTTCCATGGCGGTTTCCATTCTCGCACTGGCGGTGCTTGGGGCGGCGGACGTGGTCAGTGTCGTCATTCGTGGCGCGCTGGTGCAGTTGCGCACGCCCGACAGCATGCGTGGGCGCGTCTCGGCCGTGAACATGCTGTTCCTTGGGTCGTCCAACCAGTTGGGCGAGTTCGAAAGCGGGATGCTGGCCAGCCTGATCGGACCCGTGGGTTCCGTCGCGATGGGCGGTGTTGGCACGCTGCTCGTCACCGCCGCGTGGATACGGATGTTTCCGGCCCTGTGGCATCTGGACCGGCTGGATGACATCACGGCTGATTAGGATTGTGAACCCGATCTTTACCGTGCTGTGTCGCTTGCGCCCGTGCGGGGTGCGAACAGGCGGAAAAGCGGCCCGGTCAACGCCGTGGAAACAACGGCCAGCACCATAAGGGAGGCGAAGGCAAAGTCCGACAGCATGCCCTGTGCATGCAGGATCGTGGCCGCGACGATTTCCATAAGCCCCTTGCATTGCAGCAGCGAACCAAGGCCAAGGGCCTGCCGCCGCGTCAGGCCCGGTGCGGGTGGAAAGATGTAGACCGATCCCATTTTGGCCAGAACGGAAATGACCACCAGCATGAACGACGCCACGATTGACGGCCATGTCAGCGCATCACCATTGATGTGCAGGCCGCTATGGCCAAAGAACAGGGGGGCAAGCCAGATGAGCGAGAACGTCCCCACCTTTTCCACCGGCAGTCGCGCCACCCAACGCGGCGGCATCAGCGCCCCGGCGAAATAGGCCCCGATCAGTTCATGCAGGCCGAGCTGCATGCTCGCCCATGATCCGGCGGCCAGATATACCGGCACCGACATCCATATGACCCATGCAGGCGGATTGCGCATGTTATGGGTCGCCCAGTTGCTGGCGATCGCCAGCGCAATCAGCAGGGCCACCGCCACCAGTTCCAGACCTGTCCAGCCATGCAGGGCGGCGGGACCGCGTGCGGCGAACTGCAACATGACCAGCCCGATCCACAGGGCCGCGTCATCCACCACAGCCAGCTTGAGCGCAAGCTGCCCTATGGAACGCTGGACCGGCGGCAGTTCGCGCACGATGCCGATCAGCACGGGCAGCGCACTGACGGCGATACACAGCCCGATGGCCATGGCGCCGATAACCGGTCCGACATGGGGCGGCTGCCATCCATGCAGGGGCAGGAAGAAATAATAAACGAAGAATGACCCGATCAGGAACGGTCCACCAAGCGCCATCAACGCGCCGCCAAGCAGTCGCCCAAGGGTGGGGGCGGGAATGGTATGGGCCGAAACATGCGCATCGGGTGACTGCCACATTTCCAGTCCGGCAGTGAAGGCAAGAACCAGCACGGCCAGCCAGCCGATATTGTTACCGCAGGTCGAGGGGATGCCCAGTTCCTGCACCGGCGCATGCATTACGGCCAGCCCGATACCCAGAAGGATGGGCAGGACAACAATCGGTATTGTCCGGTTCAGCAGCCGCCATAGCCCCCATGGAAAAATAACAAAGAGGACGACATCAGGAATAAGCGCCGTAATGTCTGACAATGGTGATCCTTCCGTATTTATAGTCCGCGCATATTATATATAAAAAATCCGTATGGAAGGTTTATTTTTGTTTAGTTGCATGAAGTATATGTTATGTAAGAATATTCCTGCTCTTTGTGCCTTTTTGTTTCTGCTTCCGGCGACAAATGGCCTGCGGAGTTCTTGCGTTGGGATAGAACGCCACGCAGCAGCACTGGTTCAGATCGCGTGTTACATATTCCGCGTGGTGGATAGCTGCCGGATATTCTTGTGATATTTATTTTTTACTTCTTGTTGTTCTGGTAAAAACAAAACAGGTCAGTGCGTATGTGAAAAATTCATCATCATAAATGAATGGATAATTCTGATAATTCGATAACATGTCTTGTATTCATTCATAAATTGATTCGCATATTATTATATAAATGGCGCAAATGTATCCTATAAATATTTAATATGATTTTGTTTTTAAATATATTTGATGGGATAATCTTATATATTTATATTTTATATTCAAATGTATCTAATATTATTTGATGTCGATCATGGTTGCTCACGGCTCCGTGCGTGAGGGTCCTGTGCATCAGGGCGTCCCGTGTGGCTGCCTGTGATAAAAGAGGACTCTGTTGATTATGCCCAAAAATGTCGTAAATCCCGAATTCCTGCCAATTCTGGAAAAGATGCCTTCTTTTGATGGCCTGTCGGGGCGATCGCTGCCGGAAGTGCGCGAAATCTTCATGACATCCGTGCGGCTGATCGAAGGCAAGCCCCTGCCGGATGTGGAAGTGCAGGAAGAATACGTGCCCGGCCTGAAGGGCGCGCCGGATGTGCGCGTGCTTGTCTATCGCCCGCGCAAGCGTCAGCCGAATGCACCCGCCATGGTCTATATCCATGGTGGCGGTCTGGTTTCCGGCCATCCGGAGGTCGATGATCCCAAATGCCAGGTTCTGGCCAGCCGTATGGGCTTTGTGATCGTGTCCGTCGATTATCGTCTGGCGCCGGAGGTCAAATATCCCGGTGCGATCGAGGATTGCTATGCAGCTCTGAAATGGATGAACGATAATGCCGCCCAGCTTGGCATCAACCCTGAAAAGGTGGCCGTTGCGGGTGAAAGTGCAGGCGGCGGCCTGAGTGCCGCACTCGCCCTCATGGCGCGTGACCGCAAGGAATACAGGCTGGCCTATCAGTTGCTGATCTATCCCATGCTGGATGACCGCACGGCCACGAAAGTCGATCCCGCGCCGGATTTTGGGGAATTCGTCTGGACCCGTTCGGCCAATAAATACGCATGGGAAGCCTATCTGGGGAGTGCGGCGGGGGGTGACGATACGCCCGCCTATGCCGCCGCCGCGCGGGCAAAGGATCTGTCCGGCCTGCCGCCCACCTTTATCGGCGTAGGGTCGATGGACCTGTTCCTGTGCGAGGATCTGGAATATGCCCGCCGTCTCATGGCGTCCGGCGTCCCGACGGAGGTAATGGTCGTGCCCGGAGCCTACCATGTGTTCGACATGTTTGTGCCGGAGGCTGAACTGTCACGCCGGTTCATGGATGCCTACTGTGCGGGATTACGGCGCACGCTGGGTCTGTAAGAGCCTGAACCCGCCCCGGCTCCATTGTGCCGGGGTGGGCACTATTATGTGTACGGGCGCTTTTGCTGTTGCGGTTTTTTCTCACGGTTCTGCATCATGCTCCCTCCAGGGCAGGGAATGGGCGCATGGTGCAATCCGGTTGGCAGCTATGGTGTGCGGCGACTTTCATGGGGATGGGCATGTCGGCATCCGCCCATGCGCAGGGCCATATCGTCATTACGCCCAAGCTTGACTGGAGCACGGCTGAAAAACTGGCGGCGGAAGCTGTGCGGAGTTGCGCAGGGCAGGGGTATTCCGTCACCGCGACAGTGGTGGACACAACAGGCCATCAGCAGGCCGTCATCAAGGGGGATAGCGTACCGCTGCAGTCGCTATCCGTTTCCTATCGCAAGGCCTATACAGCTTATTCCTATGGTCTGGCCTTCAACCTGAACAGCACCAGCGAACTGATCGCCGCCAAGGCAGGTGGCCCGCCTAATGGGGCGCTCAATACAATTCCGGAAGTCCTGTTTGTGCCCGGTGGGGTCACGCTGCGCCGGGTGTCGGATAATGCCGTGCTCGGTGGGATCGGGGTTTCGGGTGCGCCGGGTGGTGACAAGGATGAAGCCTGCGCACAGGCTGCGGTAACAAAATTCAGGGCTGATTTCCGCTAGGACAGGCTGGCGACCGGCGTGGTCAGCCGCGCTGGTGCCCTGCAATGAATCTGCATTCCGATTATGTCGTGTCGGTGCGTCAGTTCGCTTGAAGTCAGGCACAGAGATGTCTTGCTCTGGAGCAGGCCGACAAGCGCCCTCGGCTATTATCGGTAAGTCATCATGTCTGTCGCACGGCGTTGTGGCGCGTCCTGAACAAACTGCAACAGTCCAACAGTATCGCCACGCATTGCGATAGCATGCAGTCGGTGCACGGACCTCGCGGCTGGCGATGTCCTTGCCGGTCCATTGCCAGCATGCGTACACGACAAAACGCACCGGTCAGATAGGGAAGTCCCTAACCGACATGCGTAAACTGATTTTAAGGAAAGGTGGCTCCCGAAGTAGGACTCGAACCTACGACCCAGCGATTAACAGTCGCTTGCTCTACCAACTGAGCTATTCGGGATCAGCGTTGAGCAGCTTATAGCCACAGTGATGGGGGGGCGTAAACCCCCCTTTTGAACTTTTTTTCAAAAAGGGAAATAAGGGAGACCATGCCGGGAAAAAGAACGGTAAGACCTTCGCAGATCAGGAGAAACCGCAGCCAATGGTAGATGGGAACACGGACGCGAAGCCGCCACGCCTGCTACGCCGCGCGGTCATGCCGTTGCTGGTCGGGGCAGGCTGCGCCGTTGTCGGGGCGCAATGGGTGCAAAGCCGCCAGCAGGCCCGTCTTGTCCGGCGCGATGACGCCCTGCTGGATGGCGAACCGCATGACCTGACCCTGTCATGGCCCAATGCCGCCGCTTCAACGCTTTATAATGTCGGGCTGAGGCAGGACTTCTTTTCGCAGTATCGGCTGAATGTCATCCTGCGTACCGGCGCGCAGACGGGGCGTGACGCCATAGCCGATCTGCAGGCGGGGCGCTGCATGGCCGCCGTCGCCCCGGTGCTGACATGGCTGCAGGCCTATCAGGCCAATGCGGACCTGCCGGCCCGGCTGGTCATGGGATTGCAGGCAGGCACGTTCCGCCTGCTGACACGGCGGCGGCTCAGGCTTGCCAAGATCGAGGATCTTGCCGGGCGCAGGATTGCGGTCCTGAACGCCGACATGGCGGACCGGCTGTTCTTTTCCGTCATCCTGCGGCGCAAGGGGCTTAATCCCGATACCGCGCCGAACTGGATCATCATGCCGCCCGACCAGATTGATGATGCATTGATGGCGGGTAGTGTTGATGCCGTGGCGGTGCATGATCCGCTGGCATGGCAGTTGCTGGGCAATCGGGCGCTGGATCTGGTCGAACTGGTCAATAGCGTCAGCGGCCTGTATGCGCGGCGCACCAATCTTGCGCTGGGTGTCGCGACGGATCTGCTGCAACAGACCCCATCTGCTGCCGTAGCCCTCGTGCTGGCGCTGTATAATGCCGCGCACTGGCTGCCCACCCATATGGCCGAGGCCGCGACCCTGCTGGATGGCCGGGTGGAAGGCATGCGCCAGGACGAAATCTTGCAGATGATGCGTCACGAAGTGTTGGGGATCAGCCCTGTCGGCAACGACCTTAAAACCCAGCTTGCGCGTTACATAGATGAACTCAAGCTACTGGCCATTTTTCCTGACAGCCTTGATTCGGCAGGTTACGCACGCCGGATTTCTGCCGATGTCCTGCACCACGGTCAGGGTACTGGCCCGTGATGCAGGCTTTATAACCGATCATGCTGTCTCCATGTGCGACCAGTGGGATCTGACGGGGCTTTTCGCCCCGTCGCGCCCTGTCGCGGATCAGGAAATCCTTCTCCGCGTGTGCTGCATGGGAACTGAAACAGCCTCTCAGCGCACGTCGCGGTAATAGGGCTGGGCCAGCGCGGCCGGGGCCGCCATGACCCGGCGCATGCGGTGCCACACCACGACAGGCACGATGATGAACGCCATCGTCCCCAGATAGGGCAGCATGTTCAGGAAGGCCGGATCAATGGGCCAGTTATGGGCCTGCCCGACAAAGGACAGGGCCGTGACCAGCCCGAATAGAAGGGCCGACAGCGTAACAATGATCGGGCGGTACCCTGCAAAGATCACCAGTGCCAGCGCGATCCATCCCCGTCCCGCCACCATGCCTTCCGACCAGACCGGCACATAGGTCAGGGTCAGGTAACCGCCTGCCATGCCTGCCATCGCACCACCCAGTGTTACGTACCAGAACCGCATGGCCATGACCGGTATGCCCGCCGCATCCGCCGCAGCCGGGTTTTCACCCACCGCGCGCATGTTCAGGCCGTGGCGCGTGCGGAACATCACAAAATGCACAAGGGCAGGCAGCAGCACATAGATGGGCACGATCAGGATATTCTGCGCAAAAAACGCAGGCCCGATCACCGGTATGGCGGATAGCAGCGGAATGGTCACATGGCCGAATGTCGCATCAACCGGCTGTCCGGCATAATTGTGCCCCAGCGCGGTGGACAGACCCAGCCCCATGAAGGTCGTGGCCAGACCACACAGTACCTGATTGGCCCGCATGACCACGGCGCCAAAGGCAAAAACCATGCCCCCCACAGCCCCCACCATTATGGCGACCAGCAGGCCCACCCACGGGGAGTGGAAGGAAAACACGGTAATGACCGCGCTGACGGCGCCAAGGGCCATCAGCCCTTCCACACCAAGGTTGGTCACGCCCACCCGTTCGGCCAGTACTTCGCCAAGGGCGGCCAGCGCCAGAACGCCACCGGCCAGAACGGCGGTGGCCAGCATCCCTGTCAGCAGCGTGATCATGATACTTTACTCCCTGCCGCAGTACCCTGTGGTGTTGTCCGGGCCAGCGGCCGGTAATGAGCCAGTTCGTCGCCAATGGCGATCATGAACAGGATCAGCCCGGTAATGGCCAGAATGACCGAAGCCGAAAGCTGCTGGGTCTGCATGACAATGCCCGAATCAAGGATAAGGGCCATGAGCAGCGCGGCAGGGATCACGTTCAGGCACGACCCGCGCGCCAGCACCGCCACGACAATGCCCAGATAACCGAAATTATTGGCCATCCCGCCCTGAAGCCGGTGCACGGTACCCGCAACTTCAAACATGCCAGCCAGCCCCGCCAGACCGCCGGAAAGCAGCATGACCGAAATGATGCGCAGCCTGACCGGAATTCCGGCATAGCGCGCGGCTTCCGGGTTCGCGCCGCCAATACGGATTTCATACCCCCACCGCGTGCGCGACAGCACCAGCGCCAGTCCGATCACGATCACGATCGCCACCGGAAAGCCCCAATGCACGATTCCCCACATTTCGGGGATGGAGACCGAAATCCGCTGTGTCGAAACCTGCGCCCCGCTGATCCGGTCCCGCCATGGCCCGGTCGTAAGATAATAGGTCAGGAGGGAGGCGATAAAATTGAGCAGAAGGGTGGTGATGATTTCATTCACCCCCGCATAGGCCCGCGCCAGCGTGGGTACCGTAATCCACGCCATGCCCCCCACGATACCGGCGATGGTCATGAGCGGCAGAACCGTAAGGGCGGAGCCATGCACGCCAAGGGCCACCCCCGTCGCGGCAATGGCGCCAGCGTAGAACTGTCCTTCCGCGCCGATATTCCACAACCCGATCGTGCCGCACACGGTAACAGCCGCGCCGGTCAGCAGCAGCGGACACATGAACAGGGCCAGATCCTCCAGCCCGAAGCGCGACCCGAGGGTGGAGTGTATGATCAGTTCCGCCAGCATCAGCGGGCTATGCCCCGATAGCGCCAGCACGCAGGCGATGATGAACAGCGACAGGATAATGGCCACCAGCCGCAGCATAAGGATGCGCCCGGCCGGGGCGGTGGGCAGGCGCTGGAATGCACGTGTTGCCATTACTGTGCTGCTCCCGCCTGTATGTCAGCCGGTTCGCGGCCACCCATCAGCATTCCTATTGTAGCGATATCCGCGCCCGCGGCAGGGATCACCGACATGAGACGACCATGAAACATGACCCCGATCCGGTCCGATACATTCAGCAGGTCTTCCAGATCTTCCGATATGAAAACGACCGCCACCCCCTGATCGCGCAGGTCCGTAAGATAACCCAGCATGGTGGCGATGGCCCCGATATCCAGCCCGCGCGCGGGATAGGCCGCGACCAGAACCCGGCTGGCGATACGGATTTCGCGTCGCGCGACCAGACGCTGCTGGTTACCACCCGACAGATTGCGGATCGGCATGGCGAAGTCAGGAATGTTCACCTGCGCCAGTCCGGCGATATCGTGCGCCAGCGCACCCGCCGCCGTGGCGTCATACAGCCCGTGCCGGCCAATCGGTGGCTGGGCATATTCACGCAGCGCCATGTTGGCCGTAATGGACAGCGATGGGGCCAGCGCGCTGCGCAGCCGGTCTTCGGGTATGTGGCCTACGCCTGCTGCGGCAAACAGGGCGGGGTCCGCCCGGTCCACCAGCGCGCCATCAAGCAGGATCTCGCCCGAGGTGCGGGCCATGAGGCCGGTCAGCACATGGGTCAGTTCGCGCTGTCCATTACCCGCAACCCCCGCGATACCAAGGATCTCACCGCCATGCAGGTCAAGGCTGACATCGCGCAGGGTTTCCACCCCGCGGTCGTCGCGCACGCTCACATGGCGTAGCTGCATGATCGGTTCCGGTGCGATGGGGGCCGCCCCTTCGGGCCGGGTCCGCATGTCGCGGCGCACGATGTCGCGCCCCACCATGGTCGCCGCCAGCATGGACGGGTTGCAGTCCGCCGTGTTGAACGTGCCGATCTTGCGGCCACCGCGCAGTATGCTCACGCGGTCCGAAATCTCCATCACCTCGTCCAGTTTGTGACTGATGATGATGACGGCATTGCCCTGCGCCCGGAACGCGCGCAGCGCGCGGAACAGTTCGCGCGTCTCCTCCGGCGTCAGGACGGCTGTGGGTTCATCCATGATCAGCAGCCGGGCCTTGCGCGCCAGCACGCGCAGGATTTCAACGCGCTGCTGTTCCCCCGCCGACAGGTCGCATACGCGGGCATCGGGGCGGACGGGAAAGCCGAAACGCTCCGAAATTTCCTGCGTGCGCGCTTCCATCACGGCGGGGGAGGCGATACGCGGGGCCTCGTCCCAGCCAAGATGGATGTTTTCCGCAACGGTGAAGGCTTCCACCAGCTTGAAGTGCTGGTGGACCATGCCGATCCCGGCCCTGATCGCTTCCTGTGGGGAGGCAAAGGTCTGGCCATACCCGTCAAGGATGATTTCACCTTCCTCGGGCTGGTAGATGCCGGTCACGACGTTCATCAGCGTCGATTTGCCGGCTCCGTTCTCACCCAGCAGGGCATGGATTTCACCCGGCCAGACATCAAGGTCCACGTCCTTGTTGGCGATTACGCCGGGAAAGAATTTTCCGATGCCACGCAGTTGCAGGACAGGCGGTGTGCCCGGCGCCCTGCCGTTCGGGTTGGACGGTTTATTCAAGACCGGATACTCCCGCCACAGCCCAATCGCTGTGATAGATGTCAAGATCGCTTGGCGTGACTCCAGCAGGCACGCGCAGCCGCCCGTGATTGTCATGTATCGGGCCGGTGAAGGGAACATACCCCGCCAGGATGCGCGTACGCATGTCATCGGCCTGGCGCGCTACGGCTTCGGGCACGCTTGGCCCCCAGGCATCGCGGTCCACGCCGTGGCCCAGCGTCAGGAACCGCCCCTGCGGCTGCCATGTGCCCGCCAGAAGGTCGCGCACCTGCGATACATAGAAATCGTTGAAATCCAGCGATACGGAACTGACATAGGCTTCCGGCCCGTAGTTCAGCATGCCGGTATTCCACATCGCGGCCTTCAGGCCGCGTTGCACGGCCACACGCAGATAGGCGGGTTCATCCATGATCCCGCACAGGAAGTCGCATCCGTTATCGGCCAGCGCCGTCGCCGCCTGCGTGGCCGCCTGCGGGTCGAACCATGCGTTGATGGTGATGGCCTGCATCGTGATGGATGGATTGACCGACTGCGCGCCCAGCAGCGTCGCATTGGCGCTGGCATAGACGGAAGGAATGGGAAACGACCCCAGAAAGCCCAGCTTGCCGGTTCGCGTCATAAGCCCCGCCGCAATGCCGATGATGTAGCTGGCATACCAGTGCGCCACGTAATACCAGCCCAGATTGCCGGTTACGTTGTTGCCGTCACATTCCATGAAGGCGACATCGGGCGCGCGGTCGGACACGTCCTTGATGAAATCGCCATATTCCGAAGTGGCGAACACCATCTGTGCGCCTTCGGCCACGAACTGGCGGAAAATGCGCGTGGCGTCGGCGGAATAGGGCACGCTTTCGACATAGATCGTACGCAGTCGCGGGAAGGTCCTGCGCACCGCCTGCACACCCCGGTCATGCACCATGGACCAGCCACCATCGGTAATCGGCCCCGTATGGCCAAAGGCAATGACCGCATCCGATTCCGCCAGCGGCCTGCGCCACGCGGGCTGGTCCGCCGCCGTGGCGTGACGTGGCAGCAGCAGGCCGGACCCGGCTGCCCCGGCCATGCCCAGCAGGCCCCGGCGCGTTGTCAGTAACCGCCCCCGCGGTCCTGAAACTGTCATAAAATATTATCCCCCTGATAATCCATGCCGCATCCCATCGCGGCATCATGACGTGTCGGTCCCGTGCGGCTGCTCCTGCTACTTCATGACTGGTTCGATATGACAGTAAACGTTACGCGACACAGACATGCAAGGCCGCATCCACAGCTATGCGGCCCCGACCCGCATGCGTCATTCCTGCGCCGTCACGGGCGGCATGCCAGCCAGTGTGCGCCAGTCGGCTTCATCCATGGTGGCGACGCCCAGTTCGGCGGCCTTGCGGGCCTTGGAGCCCGCTTTTTCACCCAGCACCACAAGATCCGTCTTTTTCGATACGCTGTCCGAGACCCTGGCGCCCAGACGCTCGGCTACGGCGCGGGCTTCGGGGCGGGTCATGGTCGTCAGCGTGCCGGTAAAGACGATGGTCTTGCCCGACAGTGCGCCTTCGGCCACCATTTCCTCGTCCACAACCTGCGCAAGCTGTGCGGTCAGGTCATCCAGCGTAGTACGGTTGTGTTCCTCGGCAAAGAAGGCGACCAGTTCATCGGCGATGGCCGTGCCGATTCCGGTGATGGAACCCAGTTCCAGCCGTTCATCCGATCCGATTATGGCTGCCTTTTCCATCTGCTCGCGCCAGTTCGCCAGCGAATGGTAATGCCGCGCCAGCAGCCGGGCATTGTTGATGCCGATGCGCCGGATACCCAGCGCATAGATCAGCCGTGACAGTTCAATGGTGCGCCTTGCCGCGATGGCGGTGACAAGGTTGCGGGCCGAAACCTTGCCCCAGCCGTCACGACTGGCGATTTCGGTTTCATGGGCTTCAAGGCGGAAAATATCGGCCGGGGTGCGCAGCCAGCCGAGTTCATGGAATTCCGTAATCGTGCGGTCGCCAAGGCCGTCGATATCAAACGCATCGCGCGATACGAAATGGCTCAGACGTTCCACCACCTGCGCCGGACAGGTCAGCCCGCCGGAACAGCGCCATACGACCTCGCCTTCGGGGCGTTCGGCATGGGCGCCGCAGACGGGACAGATATGGGGAAAAGCGTAGGGCTCCCGCTTGCCATCACGCGGCAGGACAACACCCGTCACCTGCGGGATCACGTCGCCTGCGCGCTGGATATGCACCAGATCGCCGATACGGATGTCCTTGCGCGTGATTTCGTCTTCATTATGCAGGCTGGCGCGGGTCACGATCACGCCGCCCACATTGACGGGTTGCAGGAATGCCACCGGTGTCAGGGCGCCGGTGCGTCCGACCTGTATGTCGATGGCTTCCAGCCGTGTTATCGCCTGTTCAGCGGGGAATTTCCACGCTACCGCCCAGCGCGGCGCACGCCCCGCGAAGCCGAGGCGGTCCTGTAGCGCCCGGTCGTCGATCTTGTAGACAATGCCATCAATGTCATAGTCCAGCGCCGAACGTTCGCGTGTCAGCCGTTCCATGAAGGATTCGGCATCCGCCGCATTGCGGACCTGCGTGTTGAGCGGATTGATCCGGAAACCCCAGTCCTCAAGCAGCCGGAGGTAGGCATGATGGGTCGCGGGTAGCGGCGCGCTGCAAAAACCGGCGGCATAGGCAAACAGGGATAGCGGGCGTCTGGCCGTAATATTGGGATCAAGCTGGCGTAACGACCCTGCAGCGGCATTGCGCGGGTTGGCGAACGGTTTGTCGCCCGCGCGTTCCTGTGCCGTGTTCAGGTCCAGAAATGCCTGCTTGGACAGGAAAACCTCGCCCCGGATTTCGATGATATCGGGGAAAGGGGCAGGTAGCTGTTCAGGCACATCGCCCATCGTGCGCAGGTTGGCCGTTACGTCCTCGCCTTCCGTCCCGTCACCCCGTGTGGTCCCGCGCACGAAACGCCCGTGTTCGTAGGTCAGGCTGATGGACAGGCCGTCAATCTTGGGTTCCGCCACAAAGGCAAGCTGGTGGGCATGTTCATCCGTCAGGCCAAGAAAGCGGGCGATACGGCTGACGAAGCTGTCAAATTCCTCGCGTGAGAAAACGTTATCGAGCGAGAGCATCGGCACCATGTGCCGGTGGCGGTGGAAGGGGCCGCTAGCAGGAGCGCCGACCCGTGCGGTCGGGCTGTCGGCGCGGTGCAGGCCGGGGAAGCGGGATTCCAGTTCGGTATTCAGCCTGCGCAGCGCATCGTAGGTGGCATCATCGACAGCGGGCGCATCATTCTGGTGATAGGCGGCGTCCAGTGCAGGCAGCACCTGTGCCAGACGTTCCAGCAGGCGTGCTGCATGGGGTGCGTCCTGTTTGGTGGCGGCGGCATCAGCCAGCAGGCTTCTGGCCTGTTCCGTAAGCGATTGCAGGGGGGCGAGGGGGGGCATGTCAGTCCCCTTTCAGCAGGCTGTCCGCCGCGGCCCGCGCGGCGGGGGTAATGGTGTCGCCGGACAGCATGCGGGCGATTTCCTCGCGCCGGGCCTGCGCGTCCAGCGGGGCGGCGTGGGTTTCCGTCCGGCCTTTGCTCACACTCTTGCTTATGCGCAGATGGGCGTCACCGCGCGCGGCAACCTGCGGGCTGTGTGTCACCACCAGCACCTGCACGCTGCGGCCCACGGTATAAAGCCGTTCCCCGATGGCGGAGGCCGTGGCCCCGCCCACACCGGAATCCACTTCGTCAAATACCAGCGTGGGAATGGCCGACCGACCGGCCAGCACCACCTTGAGCGCCAGCATGAGGCGCGAGAGTTCACCACCGGACGCCACCTTGGCCAATGGTCCCGGCGGCTGGCCCGGATTGGCCGCGATCAGGAAAGACGCCTGTTCCTTGCCCCGTGCATTCCATGCCTCAGCTTCCAGCGGCACAAGGGAGACGATAAAGCGGGCGCGTTCCAGCTTGAGCGGCTTCAGTTCGGCCATGACGGCCTGTTCCAGCCTGCGGGCCGCCTTTTCACGTGCCCCCGTCAGTTCAAGGGCGACGGCTTCGAACGCGGCGCGGGTTTCGGCCACGGTTTTTTCCAGAGTCTCGATCCGGACATTGCCCGAATCCAGCGCGGCCAGCCGATCGGTAAAGGCGGCAAGCAGGCCCGGCAATTCCGGCACCGATACGCCATGCTTGCGGGCTTCGGCGCGCAGGGCGAAAAGGCGTTCTTCCGTCTGTTCCAGCAGGCGTGGTTCAGCCTGCGCATCGGATGCAAGGCGGGACAGCAGGCTTTCGGCTTCGGCCAGCGCTTCTTCCGCCCGTTCCAGCGCGTTCAGGGCTTCCTGTGCGGCTGCCTGTTCATCCGCCCCTATGGCGTCCGGGTTCAGGTCGGTAGGTGCCGGCAGCAGGCGTTGCAGCGCACGGCTGGCGTTACGCAGCGCCGATGCGGGGCCGGGGGCGCGGCGGTCACGCGGCGAGAGGTCGGCAAGGGCTGCGGATATGGCTTCCGCCCGGCGTTCCCCCTGTTGCAGCGCCTGACGCAGGCCAGCCAGATGGGCTTCCTCGTCTTCCTGCGGGGCGAGTGTGCCCAGATCCTCCACCGCCTGACGCAGCCAGTCTTCCTCCCGCGCGGCATTTTCCATTTCGGCTCGGGCCGCAGCCAGTTCCGCCGTGGCCTCGATCCATTTGCGATATGCTCCACCCGTCTGGCCGCGCAGGGCGGGGGCCACGCCAAAGGCATCCAGCAGGTCCAGATGCGTGGCCTGATCGGCCAGCCCCATCTGTTCATGCTGTCCCTGTATTTCCACCAGCAGGGTCGCGGCGCGACGCAGCAGGCTTACGGCGACAGGCTGGTCGTTGATATAGGCGCGCGAACGTCCGTCGGTCGTAACGACACGGCGTAGCAGGACAGGCTCGCGCACGTCATCCAGCACGATGCCCTGTTCATTCAGTAGGGTATGCAGCGGGTGGGTGGGGGTAATTTCAAAACAGGCGCTGACACTGGCCTGTTCGCAACCCGCGCGCACCAGCGATGCGCTGGCGCGTTCCCCCAGTGCAAGGCCGAGACTATCCAGCAGGATGGATTTTCCGGCCCCGGTTTCCCCCGTCAGCACGGTCAGTCCGGGCGGGAACGCCAGATCCAGT
This sequence comes from Komagataeibacter sp. SM21, assembly GCF_041402665.1. Lineage (NCBI taxonomy): Bacteria > Pseudomonadati > Pseudomonadota > Alphaproteobacteria > Acetobacterales > Acetobacteraceae > Komagataeibacter > Komagataeibacter sp. SM21. The sequence continues at coordinate 49,188 of NZ_JBGLOV010000002.1, read as the reverse complement.
TTTTCGATCAGGACCACATCCCGTATCGAGAGCTGTGTCAGCATGCAGGATTCCTGTTCAGCAAACGTCGTTGGCGGAAATCAGAAAACCGAATGCCATGCCCGCGAGATTACGTTGCGCCCCTGCTTGTGATCCTTGCCATCCACGCCCTTGATCAGGTTATGCGCGCGCAGGTGGTCATACGCATCATGATACCATTTGCTGCTGGGATAGTTATAGGCCAGCACCGATCCGGTCTTGCGCGCCTGTTCCAGCAGTCCCATGTCCAGATAGACTTCAACCAGCCGTTCCAGTGCCTCGGGCACGTGGTTGGTTGTCTGGAAATCCTGCACCACGCGCTGATAGCGTCCTGCGGCGGCGAGATAGTCGTTCTGCTGCTGGTAATAGCGGCCCACCAGCATTTCCTTGCCCGCCAGATGATCACGGCACAGGTCGATTTTCAACTGCGCATCACGCGCGTACGGACTTTGCGGGAAGCGGGTGATGACTTCCTCCAGCGCGTCCATGGCTTCGACCGTGCCCTGCTGGTCACGCTGCACGTCGGCGACCTGTTCATAATAGCATAACGCACGCAGGTAGAAGGCGTAGGCAGCATCCGCGCTGGTGGGGTGGAGTTCCAGAAAGCGGTCAAGCTGCTGCACGGCCTCGGGATATTTGTTCAGCAGGTAGTTGGCGTAGCCTTCCATAAGCTGCGCATTGGCCGTGTAGGGCGAGTAAGGATAGTTGCGCTGCAACGTATCGAACTGATTGACCGACAGCAGGAAACGGTCCGAACGCAGGGCATCCACGCCGTTATTATACAGCGTTTCGGCCGAACCGACGCGGGGCGCACGTTCGTTGATGCTGCTGGCGTTGTTGCCGCACGCCGCCAGCATGCACGCTGCGGGCAGGAACGCCATCCAGCGCGCCATGTGGCGGGTACTACGCGATAGCTGTGGGGTATATCGTGATCTGCGTACGAACATGCCGGCTCTTCCAGTTACGGAAGCTTTATATCATGCGCCGGGTGCGGGTGAAGTCTCCGCGTGCGGATTTCGCCCCTTCCCATCATGCGGCCTTGATCTGGGGCAGGCGCGTGCGGGTGCCCGGTCGTGTCGTGCGCCAGTTTTCCTGATTTGCAAACAGTTTGCGCAGCAGGCGGTTATTGAGGGTATGCCCCGATTTATGACCCCGGAAATGGCCATGGATCATCCCACCGGCCAGATACAGGTCACCGATCGCATCCAGAACCTTGTGCCGGACAAATTCATCCGCATGGCGCAGTCCAGCCGGATTCAGCACATTATCCCCGTTGACGACAATGGCGTTGTCAAGCGAGCCACCCCGGGCCAGTCCCACGGAATGCAGGTGGTCGATTTCGGATTGCAGAACGAAGGTGCGCGCCGTGCACAGATGCCTGCGGAACAGGGCGGCATCCACCTGCGCCCCATAACGCTGCTGGCCGATGGCCGCGGCGGGAAAATCTATCGATATGTCAATCGACAGGCCAGGCTGGGTGGTGGGTGAAAGTTCAGCAAAGGCGTCGCCGTCTTCCACGCGCACGGTCTGGCGGATGTAGATGTTCCGGCGCGCGGCAGCCTGCTGCGTGATGCCCGCGCATTCCAGCAGGAAGACGAATTCGGCGGCAGAACCGTCAAAAACCGGGATTTCCGGGCCGTTAACATCAATGAACACGTTATCGATGCCGCAGCCGGACAGGGCGGCCATCAGATGTTCTACCGTAGCGATGCGTTCAGCCTGCGGTGGGTTCGTGCCGTGCCCGAGCACCGTGCTGAGCCGCGTATCAACCACTGCGTCATAGCGTGCCGTAATGGGCGGCAGGGCTATATCCGTGCGTCGGAATACGATGCCGGTATTTTCCGGTGCAGGGGAAAGGCGCAGTTCAATACATGCGCCGGTATGAAGGCCCGTGCCAACACTACGGATCGGCTGGCGGGGGGTATGCTGCATCTGCCCGTCATGTTGGGGGGAAGGCATGAGGGTAGCGCCTGTCTGCGGCAATGCGGCGTTCATCGCCTGTATCCTTGAGGGCAGAGTGGGAAAACTCGCAGTAGATGGCATGACGTAATGCTACTGCCTTGTCGCCCGTTCGGACAGTCAAGGATTATTGCCTATTGTTACCTATCGGCAAGGAGACGCGGCCTGTCATGAAACAGGCCGCGTGGAACAGGAATTATGAAGAACGGCGGCGCAGGAAGGCGGGAATGTCCAGCCCCCCGTCATCCGGCGTCGGGTTGCCGCTGGCGGCCTGTTCGGGCTGCTGTGGCTGCGGCTGTACCTGCTGTGGCGCGGCCTGCTGCGGGGCTGCGGTGGGTTCGTTCCGTACGGGTGCTTCGTGCTGCGGCGGCGGGGAGGAATGGCGGCGGAGCGCGCCGGTCACGATTCCAAACAGGCTGCGCGGTGCGGGCTGCGGTTCGGCAGCGGGGGCCTTCGCACTTTCCGTAAACAGTGGCGAGCGCGGGGAGGCGCTACGCTGTGCCTGTGCAACCTGCGGCGGGACCGCGTTGGGGGAAGGGGCCTGCGGGGCTGCAGGCTGCTGCGCGGTGGCGGCGGCCGGCTGGGCGGCAGCGGGTGCCGCCGGTGCGGGCGTGGCCGGCTGGGCCGGTGCTGCGGCAGTCGGTGCGCCCGCCTGCTGCTGCCCGGCGGCGGGGGCCGCCTGCGGGGCCGCTGCGGCTTCAGGCTGCTGCGGCGGCTGGGTCGTGGCGCGGGAAGGCGGGTTGTCGATACCGGTCGCCACCACGGATACGCGGATGCGCCCGTTCAGCGATGTATCAATGGCGGAACCGAAGATGATGTTGGCGTCCTCGGCCACTTCCTCACGGATGCGGTTGGCGGCCTGATCCACTTCAAACAGGGTCAGGTCCTCGCCACCGGTGATGTTGATGAGAAGGCCCTGCGCGCCCGCCATGGATGTATCTTCCAGCAGCGGGTTGGAAATGGCGTCCTCGGCGGCGGCGATGGCGCGGTTTTCCCCTTCGGCTTCGCCGGTGCCCATCATCGCCTTGCCCATTTCGGCCATGATGGTACGGATGTCGGCAAAGTCGAGATTGACCAGACCCGGCGCCATCATGAGGTCGGTCACGCCGCGTACGCCCATGTACAGCACGTTATCCGCCATCTTGAAGGCGTCTTTCCAGCTTGTGCGCTCATTGGCCAGCCGGAACAGGTTCTGGTTCGGGATGACGATCAGCGTATCGACAAACTGCTGCAGTTCGGCAATGCCCGCATCCGCCGATTTCGCGCGGCGTCCGCCTTCGAACGTGAAAGGCTTGGTCACCACGCCCACGGTCAGGATGCCACGCTCGCGCGCCATGCGGGCGATGACGGGGGCCGCGCCCGTGCCGGTGCCGCCGCCCATGCCTGCGGTGATGAACACCATATGCGCGCCATCAAGGTGGCGGGAAAGCTCATCGCATGCCTCTTCCGCCGCCGCACGACCGATCTCGGGCTTCGCACCCGCGCCGAGGCCCTGCGTCAGATGCGGGCCAAGCTGGATGCGGCGGTCGGCGCTGCTGTGCGAAAGTTGCTGGGCATCGGTGTTGGCGACAACGAATTCCACCCCCTGCAACTGCGAATGGATCATGTTGTCCACCGCATTGGTACCACCGCCGCCAACCCCGATCACCGTGATGCGTGGGGTAAAATCGGAATGATTCTGCTGCGGGATGGTCAGGTTGAGGGTCATGCTTGGCTCCCGATGGCTTGGGGTATGCGGGCTGGCATATTAACGGCTAAAGTACAATAAAGGGTTTTGACACAATGTCATACCCTTTCGCGTATGAAATCCATAAAACGTCGCACAAGCCCGGCGGGGCGTACGTCGCGTATGTCGGGTTCGCCCATCTCATCAGCGGCACCCGCCGCCCATGCCAGCAACCCCGCCGAGGTGGAGAACATGGGCCAGGTCGCCGCGTTTTCCGGCAGCCCCACGATCCGGCGCGGACGGCCCAGGCGGACCTGACGGTTCAGGATGCGCGCGGCCATCGGCCCGATCCCTTCCAGCAGCGATCCGCCCCCCGTCAGGATGACGCGCCCGTCCGATGCGGGGCCGACGCCCGCCATTTCCAGCCTGTCCCGAACCATTTCCAGTGTTTCCTCCACACGCGGATGGATGATCGAGACAATTCTTGCACGTGGAATTCTGACGTAATGATGGTCGTTGTCACCAATAAGCTGCACAAGGATCGGATCGTGATCGTCGCCTGCCAGCAGTTCGGCTGACCCGTGCATGGTTTTCAGCCGCTCGGCATTGTCGATGGATGTGGACAGTCCATGGGCGATATCGCGGGTGATGTGCAGCCCGCCCACGGGAATCGTGGAGGTATGCAGCAGCCGCCCTTCGCCAAACACGCCGATGGAGGTGGTGCCCCCACCCATATCCACAACCGTCGCGCCAAGGTTGCGCTCATCCTCGTTCATGACCGCAAGGCCGGAGGCGAGGGGGGATGAGACCATGCCCTCGATATTCAGTTCCACGCGCGACAGTACGGCTTCAAGGTTGCGCAGGGCGGTCGTGTTGGCATCAATGACATGCAGGCGTGCGGAAAGCAGGTCGCACAGGTGCCCGCGCGGGTCGAGCACTTCCTGCGTGTCATCAACCGCGTAATCCAGCGGCAGGGTATGGATGGCGGACCGCCCTTCCGACACTGCCCGCAGGCGGCCTTCGGCGATGATGCGGCTGACATCGCCCTTTGTGATCTCGCGCCCGCCGATGGGCCAGCGCGCATTGATATGCCGGCTTTCGGGATGGCCACAGGACAGGTTGACGAAAATCGAGTCGCGGCGTTCCGTCGCCATGTCCTCCGCCTGGGCCACGGCGGCGCGGATGGCGCTTTCCGCTTCGCGCAGGTCCACGATCCCGCCCGACCGCACGCCATGCGACCGGCGCCAGCCATGGCCCAGAATCCGGATGGTGTTGTCAGGCTCGCCGCGTCCGATCAGGCACACGATCTTGGTGGAACCGATATCCAGCACGCTGAACGGTCCCGTACGCAGCCTGCGCGCGGGGGCGCGTTCTTCCGCCGGCACCAGTGCGGTGGCCTGACGGGAACGTGATGTCCGCGCGGGCCTGCCCTCCGCGCGAAGGGCCGGGACCGGCGCGCCCGGTGTGGATGTGCGTGGGGTGGGAAGAACCGTCTTCACCGGCCCCGGCACTGGATATGTCATGCCCGCCTCCGTCTTGAACCGGCATCAGGTAAAAGCCATGGCGCGGAAGGTGCCTGATCCCCCGTAGGGGCCGCCTGCGGTTGCGTGTCGCCTTTGTCCCGGTCCGTATCGCCGGATGGGGCAGCGGGGTTTTCACGTATGATCAGGCGGTCAGGCAGGCGCATGTCTATGGCGATGACCGGCCGGTCCAGTATTTTTATGTTTTCCTGCATTTGTGCAAGTCGCTTCAGCGCCGCGACCTCCTGTCCTTCGGGCAGGAGGATGGTCGTGCCGTTGCGCAGGGTCAGGTTCCACCGGCGCTGGCCCACGCGGGCGGCGGCCACCACATGGCTGCGTACTTCGGGCTGGGCGGACAGTTCATCGATCAGCGCCGCGGCGGCTGTGTTCGCGTCCGGCCCCACGACCAGCGGCAGTTGCATGAAGGCTTCAGCATCCTTGCCGGTCATGCCCTGGTCACGCACCGGATTGCCCTCGCGGTCGATCAGGGAGAAATGGCCGTGATTCTGCCACACGGCGAACGGACGGCGTTCAAACAGATGGATGATGATGGTGTGGGGCAGATGCCGTTCCACCACGGAATGATCGACAAACGGCAGGTCGTCGATCCGCTTGCGCGCGGCGGTGACGGAAAATCCAAGGATGAAATCACCCGTCCGCACGCCCAGCGCTTCCTGCAGGGCGGTTTCACTGGTCAGCACGCAGCCCGTCACGTCGATTTCGGTAATACGCAGCGGCAGCATGTTGATGACGCGCGCGCGCAGGGGCGCGAAACGGGTGTCCGACCCGAAATGCCGGAATGCCGTGGCGCAGCCTGCCACGATCCCGGCCAGCACGAGCAGGACCAGCAACGGACGCAGCAGCCGTTTCTGCTTGCGCAGGAAAAGCGAAAGCCGGGAAGGGCGATGGCTGCTGTCAGTCGGTCGTTTCATGTACGACAGGTCGCGTGGTCGATCATCCACTGGCACAGTGCGGCATAATCTGTGCCACATGCCGCCGCCTGTTCAGGCAGGAGCGAGGTCGGCGTCATGCCCGGCTGGGTATTGGTTTCCAGAATCACGAGACGACCGGGCCCGGTCGGGTCCGTCGTGTCGTCATAGCGGAAATCCGTGCGGCTCGCCCCCCGGCAGCCCAGTGCGCGGTGCGCGGCCAGCGCGAGTTCACGCGCCTGCGCGAAGGCCGCGGGATGAATGCGCGCCGGAAGTTCATGGCATGAACCACCTGCGGCGTATTTGGCCTGATAATCGTAAAAACCGGTTCCATTGCCCGCTGGTGTTATATCCGTAACCGTCAGCGCGCGGTCTTCCAGCACGCCTACGGTCAGTTCCCGACCCGGCACGAATTCTTCTACAAGGATATGCGTGCCAAATGACCATGACTGCGCGACCATGGCGCGACGGTTGCTGCCGGGATGGATGATCTCGACCCCGACGGACGAGCCCTCATTCAACGGCTTGATCACATACGGGACGGGCAGCGGGTCCGCCGGTTCCAGTTCGGCGGGCGTCATGACCCGACCCGTCGCCACCGGCAGGCCGGCGGCGGCGAAAACCGTCCGCGCGGCGTCCTTGTCCATGGCCGTGGCGGATGCCCGTACGCCGGAATGGGTATAGGGAATGCCGATCCAGTCCAGCACGCCCTGAATGGAGCCGTCCTCGCCAAAGCGGCCATGCAGGGCGTTGAAGACAACATCGGGCCTGTGGTCATGCAGGTCGCGCACGATTGTCAGCAGGTCTGTTCCCGTATCGATGCAGCGCACCGTATGACCAAGACCCCGCAGGGCGTCTGCCACGTTGCGACCGCTGTTCAGGCTGACTTCGCGCTCGGCGGACAGGCCGCCCATCAGGACGGAAATCTTCCGACGGGTCATGCGCATTCTCCATTGGTGACAGGGCGACCGATTCGTTTGATTTCCCAGCGCAGGGTAACGCCCGTATGGTCATGCACGCGCCTGCGTACGGTTTCGCCCAGCCGCTCAAGATCGCCCGCGCAGGCATCCCCCGTATTGAGCATGAAGTTGCAGTGTTTCTCGCTGATCTGCGCGCCGCCTTCACGCAGGCCCCGACAGCCCGCCGCATCGATCAGTTCCCATGCCTTGCGGTCGGATTCGTCCGGGGCGGGGTTGCGGAAGGTGGACCCGCCGGTGCGGGCGCGTACGGGCTGGGCCGCTTCACGCGCCGCGCGGATTTCCTCAATACGCTGGCGGATGACGGCAGGCGGGGCTTCAATCCCGTTCAGCCGCGCGCGCACGACAACCGCATGTGCGGGCAGGGTGGCATGGCGGTACCCGAAATCCAGCGATGCGGCAGGCAGGCGCAGAAGCCTTCCGTCGCGGGTGACGACCTCCACCCAGTCCAGGACGGTTGCCATGTCCGAACCATAGGCCCCCGCGTTCATCGCCACTGCGCCGCCGATGGAACCGGGAATGCCCGCAAGGAATTCCAGCCCGGCCAGTCCCGCTTCCGCCGCATGTTCGGCAACGGTCATGTCAAGGCAGGCGGCCCCCGCGATCAGGCCATCCCCATCGCGCGTGATGGTGGAAAAGCCGCGTGCGAGACGGATCACCAGCCCGTCCACACCGCCGTCGCGCACGATCACGTTGGAACACGCGCCCAGCGCCAGCACCGGCACCTCCAGCGGCAGGCGACGCAGGACCTGCGCCAGATCCTCCGCACTTGCGGGCTGAAACAGCAGCTCCGCCGGTCCCCCCACGCGGAACCATGTGCGCGGGCCAAGGGCTGCCTGCGCGGTCAGGCGGCCACGGGGATGGAATTCATCCGTATCCAGAACCCGCGCCCACGGGGGCAGGGCGGACATGGCAGGGGGCGTCTCGCTCATTGATGGGCTTCCGCCTTCTGGGCGGGGGCTGCATGCGTGCCGGACTGGAGTTCCGCCAGTTGACCCGGCAGCGCCTGTGCCCAGTTGGTGATGCTGCCTGCGCCAAGGCAGACCACGAAATCACCGGGGCGGGCGATGGCGTTGATCATTTCCGCCAGATGTTCCGGGCCGGGCAGGGGCACGACCGAACGGTGCCCGCGTTCACGCAGTCCTTCCACCAGCGCGTCACGGTCAATGCCATCAATCGGCTGTTCGCCCGCCGCATAGACATCGGCGATGATGACGGTGCCCGCATCGTTCATGCAGGTGCAGAATTCGTTGAACAGGGTCTGCAGCCGGGAATAACGGTGCGGCTGCACCACCGCGATCACGTTGCCCGCGCCCGCCTGCCGGGCCGCCTTCAGCACGGCGGCGATTTCCACGGGGTGATGGCCGTAATCGTCGATCACGGTAATGCCGCCGGTTTCCCCCGTGCGGGTGAAGCGGCGCTTGACGCCACGGAACGCGGCGAAGGCGGAGCGGATGGTCGCGTCGTCGATTTCCATCTCCGTGCCGACAGCAATCGCCGCCAGCGCGTTCTGCACATTATGGTGGCCAAGCATGGGCAGGCGGAACGGCCCCGCCCGGCGGGAACGGTTGCGGTTGCGGTTGGTGATCACGACCTCGAACGTTGCGCCCAGTTTGTCGGTAATGACCTTTTCCGCGCGCACGTCCGCCTGCGGGGAAAAACCATAGGTGATGATCCGGTGGTCCGACAGGCGCGGGATCATCTGCTGAACGGCGGGATGGTCGATGCACAGGACCGCAAAGCCGTAGAAGGGGATGTTGGACACGAACTGGTCATAGGCCGCCTGCATGGCCTCTTCCGTGCCCCAGTGGTCCAGATGCTCGGGGTCCATGTTGGTCACGACCGTAATGACGGAGGGCAGGCGCAGGAAGGAGCCATCGCTCTCATCCGCCTCCACCACCATCCAGTCACCCGAGCCCATGCGGGTATTGGTGCCGTAGGCTTCGATGATGCCGCCATTGATGACGGTGGGATCAAGCTTCGCCGCTTCCAGTACTGCGGCGACAAGGCTGGTTGTCGTGGTCTTGCCATGCGTGCCGCCAACCGCGACCGACCAGCGCAGGCGCATGAGTTCCGCCAGCATTTCCGCCCGGCGCACTACCGGGATCAGCCGCGCGCGCGCGGCCACGACTTCGGGGTTGTCGCGCTGTACGGCGGTGGATGTGACCACCACCTGCGCATTGCCAAGATTGGCCGCGTCATGGCCTATGGTCACGGGAATGCCCGCGGCCCGCAACCGCTGGACATTGGCGTTTTCCGCAATGTCGGAACCCTGCACCACGTAGCCGAGCATGTGCAGCACTTCGGCAATGCCGGACATGCCGATCCCGCCAATGCCGACGAAATGAATGGTGCCAATGGAAAGGGGCAGGGCTCTCATGTAACCGGGTCTCCGTAATCGCGCAGCGGGAATTAAGCGGTGCGGGGCTGCTCAGGCAAGCGTGCTTCTATCATGTCCGCCAGACGGGTGGCGGCATCGGGACGGCCAAGGCTGGCCGCGGCCTGTGCCGTGCGGGCCAGCAGGTCACGGTCGCCCAGCAGGGTGGTAAGGCGGTCGGTCAGGGCAGGGGCGGTAAAATCAGGCTGGCGGATCATCCATGCAGCCCCCGCGTCGCTCAGCGCCTGCGCGTTGGCGCCCTGTTCATCACGGGCCGCGATGGGCAGCGGCACCAGCAGGGACGGACGCCCCGCTACGGTCAGTTCCGCAACCGACGATCCGCCCGCACGGCCAATGACCAGATGGGCGGTGCGCAGGCGATCGGGCACATCATCAAGGAATGGCGCGACGTGGGCGGGAATTCCCGCCGTGGCGTATGCCGCGCTGACACGCGCCACATCTTCCGCACGTGCCTGCTGTGTCACCTGAATCCGCGCGCGCAGGGCAGGGGGCAGGGCGGCAAGGGCCGTGGGCACGACATCACTGAACACCCGCGCGCCAAGCGATCCGCCCCAGACCAGCAGGTTTATGACCCCATTGGACGGGCTGTACCCTTCTCCCGCCAGTGCCGCGATGTCAGGCCGTACCGGCATGCCCGTAAGGGTGGTGGGAATGGCGGCGGGCACCCCCGCGACAAGGCTGAAGGAGGTCGCGATCGCATCCATGCGCGACGCCAGGAAGCCATTGGCCTTGCCCAGAACGGCGTTGCCTTCATGCACGAACAGCATCGGCCGTATGGCCCGTGGCAGCAGGCTGCCCCCCAGCAGTGGCGGAACGGAAGGATACCCGCCAAAGCCAATGACGGCGGATGGCCGCAGCCGCGCCAGTATGCGCCGCGCCTGCATCGTGCCCCGTGCCAGCGCGAATGCCGCGCGCGCGGCCCGGACTGCACCGCGTCCCGCAATGCCGCCGCCGGGCAGGACAAACTGCTGGCGGCTTGCGAATATGCCGCTTTCGCGCACGCCCGCGCGGCGGTCGGTCATGAGGATGATGTCATGTCCCCGTCGCACCAGTTCGCAGGACAGGGCTTCGGCAGGGAAGAAATGGCCACCGGTCCCTCCGGCCGCGACAGCAATGCAGTGACGGGTCATGACGGTACTTTCCGGTTTGAAGAGGGGGCCTGCCCGAACTGTCCGAACCGGCCTTCGCCCAGTCGGCTGCGGGTCAGGGCCAGAACCATGCCGATGGTCAGGGCGACCGACATGGCGGACGATCCGCCATAGGAAATGAACGGCAGGGTCATACCCTTGGTCGGGATCAGGTGCAGGGTCGAACCCATGTTTACGAAAGCCTGCAACCCGAACCCCGTCATCAGTCCCGCCGTCGCCACCGCGATGAACGGATCGTTCTCGCGCAGCAGCTTGAGCAGCGTGCGGATGACCATTACGGCAAACACCCCGATGATGAACAGACATATCAGCATGCCGAATTCCTCACCCGCCACGGCGAATACGAAGTCGGCATGCGCATCGGGCAGCAGGTCCTTCACCCGGCCTTCACCCGGCCCGCGCCCCAGCAGTCCGCCATTGCCAAAGGCGCGCAGGGCGGTATCGATCTGATAATGGTCGCCCACGGCGGGATGCAGGAAACGTTCCACGCGCGAACGCACATGCGGGAACACCATATAGGCCCCGATGAACGCCGCGACCATGCTGGCGGCCCCTGCACCGACCAGAAACAGGCTGAGCCCGTCGATGAAAAGCTGGGTCAGGAAAACGGTGGTGATGACGCTGAGCATCCCGATATCAGGCTGCGACTTGAGCAGCAGCAGCACGACCCCGAACAGCCCGAACGCCACCAGCAGGCCGGGGAAATACCGTCGCTCCTTACGCACCGTCAGCAGCCAGGCCGTGACAACGGCAAAACAGGGCTTGAGGAATTCCGATGGCTGGACCGACATCATCGGCAGCGCGATCCAACGGCGCGCGCCCTTGATCTCGATCCCATGCACAAGGGTCAGGAACGTAGCCCCCAGCGCCAGCACGAAGCCCACCCAGGCGGCTATCCGCACCCCGCGCAGGGACAGTAACGACGTGGCGATGACAATGCCCGCCGCCAGCAGCAGGAAGCAGACCTGCTTGAAAATGAACATGTCGCGCGACGCACCGATACGCACCGCCACCGCCGGACTTGCCGCCAGCATCAGGATGTAGCCAAAGCCGATCAGGATGCCGACGCATATCAGCGTGACCCGGTCGATGCTTCGCCACCACCGCGCCGCCTGCGAGGTGTTTATGCGCGACAGGCCACTCATGCGCGAAAACTTCCACCTGCATGCGCCGTCAGATCGCGCACGAGGGCCGCGAAGCGCGCTCCACGTTCCTCAAACCCGCTGAACTGGTCGAAACTGGCGCAGGCAGGTGAAAGCATTACCGCATCCGCGTGCAGTGTGCGTGCCGCCTCCAGCGCATCCGGTACGGCGCGTTCAAGCGTATCGACAATACGGCAGGGAATATCGTGGCGTTCCAGCGTCCGCGCCAGTTCAGGGGCATCGCGCCCGATCAGCAGGGCAAGGGCAATGCGGTCGAACAGGGGGGCAAGATCCTCGATGCCGCCTGCCTTGGCGATGCCGCCCGCAATCCAGATCATCCGGTCATGGCAGGCTAGCGCACGGGCGGTCGCATCGGCGTTGGTGGCCTTGCTGTCATTGATGAACCGGATGCCATCAATGGTTCCCACCACTTTCTGCCGGTGATCCAGCGCGCGGAACGATACCAGCGCGGGTTCTATCGCCGTCCGTGGTACGCCCAGATGCAGCGCCATGGCACTCGCCGCTGCCGCGTTTTCACGGTTATGGGTGCCGGGCAGGTCATGGACAGGACGCAGATCCGCGATGACGCCCTGCTGGTCACATAGTGCCGTGGTGGTGCAGTACAGGTCACATTGCGCGACATCGGTGCCGCTTATGCATGCGATACGGGCGCGGGATGCGGCAAGCCTGCGGTGCAGGTCGGCAAGATTGGGTAGCGTGGCCCCCAGCACGGCCAGGTCGCCCTGATGCTGGTGATCGAATACATGCAGTTTCGCCGTGACATACCCGGCCATGTCCCCATGACGGTCCAGATGGTCGGGCGTCAGGTTCAGCAGGCAGGCAGCATCGAAATGCAGCCGTTCCAGCCGTTCGAGCATGTAGGACGACATTTCGAGCACATAGACACCGTTATCGGGCAATAATGGCAGCGAGAGGGCGGCTGGCCCCAGATTGCCCCCCACAGCCACGGGCACGCCAGCGCTTTCCAGCATATGGGCCAGCAGCACGGTGGTAGTTGATTTGCCGTTGGTGCCGGTGATGCCTGCAAAACGTGCGCGGCTGCCTGCCGCCCGGACGGCACGGAACAGGATTTCCGCATCCGACACGATGGGCACGCCCGCTTCCATCGCCATGGTCGCAAGCGGGTGCGGCGCGGGCAGGCGGTGCGGGATGCCGGGGGACAGGATAAGGGCGGCAAGCCCCAGCATGCCGGTAAAGGGGGCGATCTTCAGCCGTTCATGGGTGGGTAGCGCGGCGCGCGCGCTGGCATTGTCATCCCACGCCTGCACGCTGGCCCCCATGGCCAGCAGTGCGGCAACGGCTGCGTTGCCATTACGGCCCAGTCCCGCCACCCCGTAATGGTAGCCCGCGAACAGGGTAGAAGGAAAAGAGCCGTTCAACGCAGTTTCAGCGTGGCCAGACCACACAGCCCCAGCACGATGGATACGATCCAGAAGCGGATTACGATCTTGGATTCAGCCCAGCCCTTTTTTTCGAAATGGTGGTGCAGCGGGGCCATCAGGAACACGCGCCGTCCGGTGCGCTTGTACCAGAACACCTGAATGATGACGGAAAATGTTTCCACCACGAACAGGCCCCCCACAATGCACAGCACCAGTTCATGCTTGACGGCGACGGCGACGGCACCCAGCGCCCCGCCAAGCGCCAGCGATCCCGTATCCCCCATGAACACGGCCGCGGGCGGTGCGTTGAACCACAGGAAACCAAGTCCGGCACCCACCAATGCCGAACAGAATACCCCCAGTTCCCCCGTGCCGGGTACGGCATGAAGCTGCAGGTAGTCAGCGAAGATATGGTTGCCGACAAGGTAGGAAATCAGCGCGAAGACCAGGGACGCGACGATAACCGGCACGATGGCCAGTCCGTCCAGCCCGTCGGTAAAGTTCACCGCGTTGCCAAAACCCGTAATCGTGATCATGGCGAACAGGGGAAAGGCATAGCCAAGCGGCAGCAGCAGATCCTTGACGAAGGGGAAGGCCAGATGATTGGCAAGGTCGGGCGGCATGAGGCTTTCCAGCCAGATCCCCCCGATCAGCGAGGCCGAGAACTCACACCCCAGCCGCATGCGTTTGGAAACGCCATCGGTATTGCGGCGGGACAGCTTGAGGTAGTCATCCGCGAACCCCACCGCGCCAAAAGCCAGCGTGGTCAGCATCACCGCCCATACAAATCCGTTGGTAAGGTCAGCCCATAACAGCGTCGATCCGAATAGTGAAAGCAGGATCAGCACGCCGCCCATGGTGGGGGTGCCCACTTTCTCGATCAGGTGGCGTTCCGGACCCAGCTTGCGGATGGGCTGTCCCTCGCGCTGGATGCGACGCAACTGCGCAATCAGCGGATTGCCCAGACACAGGCTGATGAGCAGCGCGGTCATGCACGCCGCGCCGGAACGGAAGGTGATGTAGCGGAACAGGTTGAGCACGGAAGTATGGGACGTGGCATGCTGCTGGAACAGGTCATAAAGCATCAGGCCAGCCCCGCCTGCACGGTATCCGCCCGCAGGGCCGCAACGATCCGGTCCATCCGGCTGCCATGACTGCCCTTGACCATTACGGTGTCACCGGCGCGCAGGCTGGCGCGCACGATGGGGGCCAGCAGTTCGGAATCGGGCGTCCACCCCCCCTGTAGGGAAGAAGGCAGGGTGTCGAAGAGTATTTTCATATTCGGGCCGCAACAGAAGACAGTATCCGCATTTTCACGGACAGCAGGAAGGAGGGAGGCATGCTCATGCCCCGCGAACGTGCCCAGTTCAAGCATGTCGCCCAGCACGACGACCCGCCGACCGGCTGCGACAAGCCCGAGCAGGTCAAGTGCCGCGCGGACGGATGCAGGCGAGGCATTATAGCTTTCGTCGAGCAGTGCAACACTATCGTGCATCACATGGGTGATGGCGCCACGCCCGGTGCCGGGGCGGAAGGTGGCCAGACCATCTGCCGCGCGCGTCATGTCCGCGCCGCAGGCATCGGCCGCGGCAAGGGCCAGCATGGCATTTGCCGCCATGTGGCGTCCCGGCGCATTGATGCGGGCCTGCCCGTGCCAGCCGGGCAACCGGATGTCCAGATCGCTGCCCTGCGTGTCATGCCGCGTCACTTCGACCGTTACGGTGCAGGTGGCGTCGTATCCAGCACGCCACAGGCGGGCACCTGATCCGGCGGCATTCAGCACGAAATAGTCCTCGCCCGTTATGCCAGCGGGAATGATGCCGGTGCCACCGGGGGGCAGGGCGCGCATGATCTCCGCCTTTTCACGCGCGATGGCATCCACGCTGCCCATAAGCCCCAGATGGGAGGAAGCGACCGTGCTCACGACCGCTACATCCGGGCGCACCATACGTGCCAGCGGCAGGATCTCGCCTGCATGGTTCATCCCGATTTCGCACACGCAGTAGGCGGCACCGGCGGGCAGACGCGCCAGCGTAAGCGGCACGCCCCAGTGATTGTTGTAGGACGCCACGGCGTAATGCGTCGGCCCGCAGGCTTCCAGCGCGTGACGCAGCATGTCCTTGACCGATGTCTTTCCCACGCTGCCGGTCACCGCCACCATGCGCCCGGCAAAACGCGCGCGGGCAAAGCGTGCCATGTCCTGCAGGGCGACCAGCGTATCGGCAACGGACAGGATGCGCGGATCGGCAATGTCGCATCGTTCATGGACAATGACAGCCGCCGCACCCGCGTCCAGCGCCGCGCGGACATGGGCATGGCCATTGCTGCGTTCCCCCTGCAGCGCAATGAACACATCACCGGGCCGCAAGGTACGCGTGTCGATCGAAACGCCCGTACCTGCGATATCGGATGGGATGGTGGATGGAAAATGTCCCGATGTCGCGGCCAGCAGGTCCGCGCGGCTCCATAGCAAAGTCATATAGTCCCCGTCAGGCCACGGATTACCGTGGCGTCGTCAAAAGGCAGGATTTCCCCGCCTATGATCTGCCCCTGCTCATGCCCCTTGCCCGCGACCACAAGCACGTCGCCCGCTTCCAGCATGTCCAGCCCGGTGGCGATGGCCTGACGACGGTCGCCGATTTCAAGCGCGCCGGGGGCGGCGGCCATGATGTCGGCGCGGATCGCGGCGGGAGTTTCGGAGCGGGGATTGTCATCCGTCACGATCACCCGGTCGGCAAGGCGGGTCGCGGTCGCCCCCATGACCGGACGCTTGCCCCGGTCACGGTCGCCGCCGGCACCCATCACAATAATGATCCTGCCCTGCGTATGCGGGCGCAGGGATTGCAGCAGGCGTTCAATGGCGTCGGGCGTATGGGCGAAATCAACATAGGCGGCAGCCCCGCTGGGCAGGACGGCCACGCGCTCCATGCGGCCCCGGACGCCATGCAGGCGCGGCAGCAGGTCGATGGCATGGTCTACCGATGCTTCCGTCTCCCCCGCCATGGCGGCGGCAAGAAGCAGGTTATCGACCTGGAAACGCCCGACCAGAGGCACCGTAACCTCACGCCGTCCGGCGGGGGTGGCGACATGCAGCACCTGTCCCGTGGGGGTCGGACGTGCTTCCAGCAGCTTTACCGTCTCACCCTGCGTGCCGGTCGTGCGCAGGATCAGATTACGCCGCAGCGCCACATCGCGCAGGGCGGCGCAGGTGGTCGGGTCCATATCCGCGTTGATGGCCGCTATGCCGCCTTCGGGCAGGATGGTGTCGAACAGGCGCAGCTTGGCCCCGCGATAGGCTTCGCTACTGCCATGATAGTCCAGATGGTCGCGCGTCAGGTTGCTGAAACCGGCCACATAGGGCGCAAGCCCGTCCAGCCGCCGCTGCTCCAGCCCGTGGGAGGACGCTTCTGCCGCCACATGGGTTACGCCCCCTTCGGCCATCGCACCCAGCAGGTGCATAAGCCCCACGCTGTCGGGCGTGGTCAGCACGGGGCCGCAATCGGGCAGCGGGCAGGGCGCAATGGCGCCCAGCGTGCCGATCGTGCCTGCCTTGAAGGCCTGCAGGGTCCATATCTGGCGCAGGAATTCAACCGTGCTGGTCTTGCCATTGGTGCCGGTTACCGCGGCGATATGTGAAGGCAGGCGGGGTGTCAGCGCACGGGCGATCAGCGCCAGCGCCCGGCGTGCGTCATCCGCGCGCAGCACGGTTATGCCGGGGGGGGGGGTGAAAGCCGGGTCCGTATCCAGCAGCAGCGCCGCAGCCCCTGCCGCCATGGCCTGCGCGATATAGGCCCGGCCATCCTGATGGGTGCCGCGCAGCGCGGCGAAGATCATGCCGGGGCCAATGTGGCGGCTGTCAGCGGAAATACCGGTAATGTTCAGGTGTTCTGCCCCGGCGGGGCATGACAGGTCCATCCCCGCATGGCGCAGGACTTCAGGCAGGTGCATCATTCATCCCCTGTCGCGCGGGTGCTGGGCGGGTGTGCGGCGTACGTCGTTGCGGGCGTGCAGGGCGCGGTCCGTTATCTGCGCGGTATCGGTGGCATCACGGGGCGTGCGGGCGTGGCGTGCGGCACGGGCCGGGGCATCATGTTCATGGTCATGTTCGTGCAGATGCGCGGTGCCCGGATCGTAATCCGGTCCCAGCGCGCGATAGCCACGCGGCACAGCCGGTTCCATCGGGATCGCCAGTTCGGCCTCGATCGCTGCCGTATGCTGCGTATCGGGGAACAGGCCAAGCATGGGCGCTATGCGCGTGATCATGTGCGATGCGGTGGGGGCCGCGTTCCAGCCCGCCGTTGTCCAGCCATGGGTCTGCGCTGTGGGCTTGGGGCTGTCGAGCATGACGTAAATGGCGTAGCGCGGCGCATTCATCGGGAAAATACCGGTAAAGGCCGATACGTTGACGTGCTTGAGATAGCCGCCATGCGGACCGATTTTTTCCGCCGTGCCGGTCTTGCCGCCCACATAGTAACCCGGCGATTCCGCCTTCTGCCCCGTCCCCTTGACGACATCGAGGCGCAGGATCTTGCGCAGGATATCCGCATTGGCGGCCGAGAT
Organism: Komagataeibacter sp. SM21; assembly: GCF_041402665.1. Taxonomy (NCBI): domain Bacteria; kingdom Pseudomonadati; phylum Pseudomonadota; class Alphaproteobacteria; order Acetobacterales; family Acetobacteraceae; genus Komagataeibacter; species Komagataeibacter sp. SM21. The sequence goes on along the minus strand of NZ_JBGLOV010000002.1, from coordinate 31,468 downwards.
CACACGTTCCGCATCGGGCGGGATGTCCGCGTCGGATGCAGCCGGTTCGGCTCCCGGCACCGCAGGCGCGCTGTCATGGGCCAGCAGGGTGGGCTTGAGCAGGAAGCCGCCATTGGCGGTCGCTGCCGTGCCGCGCACGATGGATAGCGGGGGTTCGGCCACACCATGGCCGAACGCCACGGTCATGGTGGTTGAAACGCCCCAGTTATGGAGGGACGGGATGATCGGATGGCCCGCTTCCGGCAGTTCGACCGGCACGCGGGAGAAAAAGCCCATATGCCGCAGCCAGTCCTGCTGCCGCGCGGCCCCCGCATCCAGCGCGATATGCGCCGCCGCCGGGTTGGAGGAATAGGCCATGACTTCAGGCAGGTACAGCCACGGCGCGAAATGGTCGGACTTCATGTCCGATATGGTGAAGCGACCGATCTTGATGGGAATGCTGGAAAAGCGGTCCCAGATATGGGCCACCCCTTCCTGCAGCGCCATGGCGGTGGTCTGCAGCTTGAAGGTCGAGCCGGGTTCATACATGCCCGTCACCGCCCGGTTGAAGCGTGAGTCGGGGGGGGCCTTGCCAAAATCATTGGCGTCATAATCGGGCAGGCTGACCATGCTGATGATCTCGCCCGTATGCACGTCCATCACGATGGCGCATGCGCCGATGGCCTGGAACATGTCCATGGCCCCCTGCAGTTCATCATGCACCACGTTCTGCACGCGCACATCCATCGACAGGCGCAGCGGCGTGCGGTCAGTGTCCAGCCGCCGGTCGAAATAACGCTCGATCCCGGCTACGCCGTGGTCGTCGATATCAACCCCGCCCAGAATCTGTGCCGCCACGCGGCCCATAGGGTAGCGACGACGCTCCCCGGGTTCGAAATACACACCGGGAATGCCCAGATTGTTGATGGCGAGTTCCTGCGCGGGGGTAATGTCGCGCGCCAGATAGACGAACTGCTTGTTCAGTGACAGGCGGCGCTTCGTTTCCGCCTCGTTCAGGGTTGGCAGCACGCTCTTGAGCTTATGGGCCGCATCCGTCGGGTCGATCATCTCCAGCGGGTTGGCATAGACCTGTGCCACCGGCAGCGACATGGCCAGCACCTGTCCGGTGCGGTCAATGACCGATGCCCGGTGAACCTGCGGCAGGACGGTGTCGCCCGCGATAATGCCCTTGGGGTCGCTTTTGGGAATGGGGGGAACCTGCGGCGCGATCTGCTGCTGCTGTGGCGGCATGGGCCGGATGATCGTGGCCAGTGTCAGCTTGAAACTGATGGCCGAAAAAAGAACGAAGAACCCGCCCGCCAGAAACAGCAGGCGCGCATGCATCCGGTCCTGCGCCATAAGCGTGCGCAGGCTTCCCCCCGGGGGGAGGGAAGCCTGCTCGCTTCTGCCATTTCGGTCATGGATCGGGTTGCTCATGCGCGTTCCGGGCGTGAAAGCCGGTAGAAAGGAAAATCAGTTGCTGACGGGAACCGGCGGCGGCAGGGCGCTGACATGCGGGCTGCCAAGGGATGTGCTTCCCATATGCGCCACCGCCGTCGGGTGCCATGCCACATCGGCAATGTTCTGGCTGCGGACGCGATAGGCGGGCATGCGGGTGGCAGGCACCACAGTGTCATGCTGGACACTGCTGGCCACAGGGGCCGGTTCGACCGCCGCAACCCGTTCCGGCGCGCGGACATGTTCAGGGGCCGCCACATGCGGCGGCGTGCGTACGTCATTCTGCGCCATCGCCCTGACCGGGGTGTCATGCGGTGTTTCCACATGGCGCGGCGTAACGGTGGCAACCGCATGATCCACATGCGCTGCCATGGCAGTGCTGACAGCGGGGATGATACGGGGGGATGACGTCACCGGTGCGTCGGCCTGTGCCGGCGTCATGCCATGGTCGGCTGCCAGGGTCGCAACCATGACGGCGCGCGGGGCAGGCGCGGGATGATGCGGCGCACTGCCGACGGCGGGCAGGTGGCTGCTCAGGGCGGACAGTTGCACGAACTGGCCGGGGGTCACGGTCTGCAGGCTCCGGTCATAGCGGCTGGCGAGGTTTGCCAGCCGGTCGGGCTGGTTCAGCATGGCCCATTCGGCCCGCAACATGGCGGTTTGTGAACGCGTGCGCTCCGTCTGCCCCACGATCTGGGCGATCTGGTGGTCCAGCGCGGTAGTCTGCTGCTTCTTGTTATACAGGAACAGGCCAGACACCGCCGCCATGACAGCGCAGAATAACGTAACAAACCGACTCATCGGGCAGGTTCCGATACTGGGGTTGGGGGAGCCGTGCATTCCATCGCGCGCAGCCGTGCACTGCGGGCGCGCGGATTGCGGCGGGTTTCATCTTCACCGGGGCGAACAGGGCGTCCGGTCAGGAGCGTAAAGCGCGTCCGCTCGGGGCGGAGCATCATGGCGCGCGGGTCATGGCGCGACGGGGCGGGCATGCGCCCGGCTGCAAGGGACATGGCCTGCTTGACCAGCCTGTCTTCCAGCGAGTGGAAGGAGACGACCACCAGCCGCCCGCCGGGCGCCAGCAGGGCAGGCGCCTGTTCCAGCACGCGCCTGATCTGTCCCAGCTCGTCATTGACGTGGATGCGCAGCCCCTGGAACGTGCGGGTCGCGGGATCAATGCCGGAACGGTCGGGCCGCACGACCGAACGCACCACATCAGCCAGTTGGGTCGTGCGCAGCAGCGGGGCTTCGGCGCGGGCGGCCACGATGGCGCGCGCCACCCGGCGCGACATGCGCTCTTCGCCATAATGGTAAATGATGTCGGCCAGTTCTTCTTCCGGCGCGTTGTTGACCACATCGGCGGCTGTGGGCCCCGTATCGGCCATGCGCATGTCCAGCGGCCCGTCCATGCGGAAGGAGAATCCGCGATCGGCCTCGTCAATCTGATAGGACGACACGCCGAGGTCGAGCACGATTCCATCAACCGCCGTAATGGCGTTTTCCGCCAGTAATTCGGCCATGTCCCCGAAGCCACCATGGAGCATATGCAGCCGTGACCCACCGCTACCATCAGGATAGGCGGGGGCGAGTGCAGCGCCGCGCTCCATGGCCGCGGGATCGCGGTCGATGCCCCACAGGGTGCAGTTGCCGGAAGCCAGAATGGCGCGGGCATAGCCGCCACCGCCAAAGGTGCCATCCACGTAGCGCCCGCCATCACGCGGGGCCAGATATTCCATGACCTCGGCCAGCATTACGGGCACATGGCCCGGATCGTGCGGGGGAAAAGCTGCGTTCATGATGACGCGCTCCCGCTGCCCGTGCCACGACCGGCCGTAAGGCGGCGGGCACTGTCGCGTGCCGCCTGACGGCGTTCCATCGCGGCCTGCGGGTCCCAGATCTGGAAGGTGCGGCCCAGCCCCATGAACGCCACCTGATCGGTAAGCCCGGCATGGCTGCGCAGGGTTTCAGGCAGCAGGATGCGGCCTTCCCGGTCGGCTTCGAACGGGTACGCATCGGCATATAGCGCTGTGGCGAGGTCGTCGTGGTCTTGGGAAAAAATATCCATCTCATCCAGCGGGCGGGTCAGTGCGGCAAAAGCATCGGCGGGCCATGCCTCAAGGCAGGGATGCAGATGGGACGGTCGCAGGATGGCAAGCGGTTCGCCCGATTTGGCCCTGGCACGCAGCGCCGTGCGGAATGCGGAAGGGATGGAAACCCGTCCTTTTGCATCCAGCCGGTTCTGGTGTGTGCCCAGGAATACACTCACGCTGCGCGATGCCCTCCCTTGCTTGGCACGTATTTCAGAAACCGACCGTATTCAGCCCAGACCGTCACGCCTGAATTCTGGTGACTGCCCTTTGCCCGGCGTAGGAATGGGATAACATGGGATTTTATGGGCGGTCAATTAAAGATGCGCGAAAGATGGCCGAAAACCGCAGTTATTCAGCACAGACACAGGTGCGGGCAGGTAAAGCGCACAATCTGCATATAAAATGGCGATGCTGTGGCAGGTTTATGTTTTGTTCTTTTGGGTAATACTTGTTAACAACACGGCGTGCGACGCTGTCGTTACGCGTGTTGTGGTGCGGATTGGGTAAATACCAGACGGTCTGTAAGCCGGGTTCTGTCCGCCCCGGAAGGGGCGGGACGGTCATTCCTCTGCGATGAGTCTTGCGACACACCTTGCGCGACCAACCCGAACGACAGGGCGGAAAACCCCCGATGGCGCCTTGCGGCCCATCCGCCGTTCCTATTCGGTCTTGCTCCCGGTGGGGTTTACCCTGCCATCCATGTTACCATGGATGCGGTGCGCTCTTACCGCACCGTTTCACCCTTGCCCCCAACACTGCCCGTATTGCTACGGACACCGCCGTGAGGGCGGTCTGTTTTCTGTGGCACTGTCCCTGGGGTCGCCCCCGCCGGCCGTTAGCCGGCACCGTTTTTCCGTGGAGCCCGGACTTTCCTCCATCACATGGCAGAACCACGCGACAGCGACCGTCCGACCGTCTGGCATGCGGAAACTGGAGGTGCAGGGGGGCTGCGTCAAGCTATAAATGAAATCATGCCATCCGCTCTCGCCCTTTATGTCCGTTTTGTCCCGTACGACGTGCATCATGCCTGATCTGGCCAGCCCATCTCGCCCCGGCCTGCTGACCCGTGTGCTGCTGGGGGGAATGAAGTGGCTGTCTTCCCGCAGGCCGCAAGCGCCCCATACACTGGAAGACCTGCGCCGCAAGCTGGATCGCCCATGTTTTCCCATGGCGCTGTCCTCGCTACAGGTACGGCGCGTGATGGATTGCCACGCGCCGGGGCGTGATCGCCTGCTGCCCGCCCGGTTATACGTGCCTTATGGCCGGGTGCATGGCGTGGTGCTGTTCATGCATGGTGGGGGGTATGTGCATTGTGGGCTCAATTCCCACCATGGGATCTGCTGCAGGCTGGCGCGGCAGTCAGGTGCCGCGGTTCTGTCGCTATCCTACAGCCTGGCGCCGGAAAACCGTTTTCCCCATGCGGTGGATGACTGCTGGGCTGCGCTGCGGTGGCTGGCGGGGGAAGCCCATCGCTGGGGCGGTCCCATTGCGGTGGCGGGCGACAGCGCCGGGGGCACGCTGGCGGCGGTGCTGAGCCAGATGGCGCGGGATGCGGGTGGTCCCGAACTGGCCATGCAACTGCTGTATTATCCGTCCCTGTTTGGGGAACGTGATGTCCCTTCGCGGCAGGCCTATGCGCATGGCTACGTCCTGTCGACGCGGCTTATGGAATGGTACGCGGAGCAGTATATCCGCACGCCCGATGACCTGCGTGATCCGAAACTGGCGCCGATTTTTGCTCCGTCGCTCGCGGGGTTGCCGCCTGCGATCATCGCGCTGGCGCAGTGCGATCCGCTGCATGATGAAGGAACGGGATACGCGGCGGAAATGCGGCGGGCCGGAAGCCATGCCGAAACCCGGACATGGCGGGGAACGGTGCATGGCTTCCTGAACTTCTATTCATTCCTGCCCGCCGGACGCGAGGCCATCCGCTATGGGGCTCGTGCGCTGCGGCGTACCCTGCGTGATAAAGATGTGCCTAACGGGGCAGGGGATGGAACATCCCCGGCGACTGCCAGTCCGTCTGGGCGGTCTGGTTAAGGCGGTCGATCTGGATGGTGAACAGGTGCGGCAGGGTATCCCGGTCGCCAGGGCACTTGCCTGAATGTTTTTCCAGAACCTCCAGACGTGTGGCGTCTGGCGGGTCGTTGCCATTGATGACGAACAGCAGGCAGTCCTTGGCGTCCGATGTCATGCCGTTATGGGTGACGATGGTGCGGAAATGCTCGACCACGGCGGTATTGTCGAACCAGCTTGTGCGTGAAAACGTCAGCTTGTCCGCAGCCTGATCCAGCCAGCCCATCCGGCCGACCAGAAAAACCAGCGCGGCCATGGGCACGATCATCATGACCCGGCGCAGGATGCGCTGTTTCAGGCTGAGGGGCGCGCGCCTGCGGGTCAGGCGCGGCGGGGTGGCCTGTGTTGTATCATTCATGTGGGATTATTTTTTCATGTCCTCGTGCCACAGATGCCCTGACTGCGACAGCAGGTTTCGGGCACCTTCCGGTCCCCATGTGCCTGCGGCATAGGGTTCGAGCGGGGCCTTGCGTTCCTTCCATCCCTGCAGGATGGGATCGATCCAGCGCCATGCGGCGGCCACTTCATCGCGGCGGATGAACAGGATCGGGTCGCCACGCACTACGTCCAGCAGCAGGCGTTCATACGCGTCGGGATAGCGGATGTTGAAAGCTTTCTCGAACTCGACATTGATGTCCGCGTCACGCAGGGTCAGGCTGTCGGTCGGTGTCGGGTCCTTGGTGGATACGCACAGCATCACGCCTTCATCGGGCTGGATGCGGATGATCAGGCGGTTGGGTTCGGGCCGGTTGGAGAAAATGGACCACGGGGCCGACTTGAACTGGATCACGATCTCGCTGCACTTTTCCGCCATGCGCTTGCCCGAGCGCAGGTAGAACGGCACGTTGCCCCACCGCCATGTCAGGATTTCCGCCTTGAGGGCAACGAAGGTTTCGGTCTCGCTGGTCACGCCCTCGCCAAGGTCTTCCAGATAACTGCCAACGGTCTTGTCCCCGATGGTGCCGCGCGCGTACTGCCCGCGTGAGGTATAGATGGCCACGTCATCGGCGGAAATGGGCTTGAGTGCGCGCAGCACCTTGAGCTTCTCGTTACGCACCGCATCGGCTTCCAGCGATACGGGCGGGTCCATCGCCACAAGGCACAGCACCTGCAGCAGGTGGTTCTGGATCATGTCGCGCAGCGCCCCGGAGCGGTCGTAATACGCGCCACGCCCCTCCACGCCCACGGTCTCGGCGGCGGTGATCTGCACATAGTCGATTGCATCGCACGACCACAGGCGTTCAAACACCGGATTGGCGAAGCGCAGCGCAATCAGGTTCTGGACCGTCTCCTTGCCCAGATAATGGTCGATACGGAAAATATGATTTTCGGGGAAATGACGGCCAACGCTGTCATTGATTGCTTCCGCACTGGCGAGGTCGGTGCCGATGGGTTTTTCCAGTACCACGCGCGACTGCGCGGTAATCAGGTCTTCGCGGCTGAGGTTTTCACATATCTGGCCATACAGCGCGGGCGAGGTCGCCAGATAATACACCCGGATACGGGATGTCGAGGCATCACCGAACAGCGCCTTCAGCGCGGGCCAGTCACTGTCGGCTTCCGCCCCGTTGAGGCTGACATAATACACCATGTTCAGGAAACGCTGCACCGTTGCATCATCCAGCGCATCGGGCTTGACGTGTTCACCCAGCGCCGCCTGGGCGCGCTGCTGGTATTCCGCCCGCGAAAGGGGGGAACGCGCAGTGCCGATAATGCGGGAATCTTCCGGGATCTGCCCATCGCGGTAACGGTGGTAAAGCGCAGGCAGCAGCTTGCGCATGGTCAGATCCCCGGTCCCGCCGAAAACGATGTAGTCAAAGGTATCAACGGGGGGAAGATGTGCCATGGAAGTCGGCCTCCTGCCTGATCTCTGGTATCGTGCATGCCGTGCGGACGCATGCGGCATGAATAGGGTATGACGCGAAAGCGGCCTGTTGCTGCCGTCCGATTACGGCCCGCTTCTTCGCGCTGTCAAGTTGGCATTGACCATCGGACAGCGGCGCGATAATCCCGCCGTTCCACCCCGTCGCCTAGTGACATTAATTTCATATGTGCCGGCGGGCGCGGAACGGCACAATCACGATATCTGGAGACACCTGCCATGAATGCTGACAATTTCGAGGCGGACGACAAGCCTGCCGCGGTCGGCGGTATCGCAGCCGACCGCCTGCGCAGCATTATCGAACGCGTTGAGCGCCTTGAAGAAGAGCGCAAGGCGCTTGCAGGCGACATCAAGGATATTTTTACCGAGGCGAAGTCCGCCGGGTTTGATGTAAAGGTGATCCGCCAGATCATCCGCCTGCGCAAGCAGGAACCCGCGGAAGTGGAGGAGCAGGAAACCCTGCTTGACATCTACCGTCGCGCGCTTGGCATGTAATGGTCTGGCGGCGTGGGCAACGGGCCTGTGCCGCCGGGTAACTTCAGTTCAGGGCGCATGATACATGCTGTCGTCCCTTTTCCCGCAATGGATGCCGCCATGGGCGCAGGCCGCGCTGCTGGTGGGCGGTATGCTGTTCGCTCTGGTATGGCTGCTGGTGCCCTTCGCGGTATTTGGCGTGAAAGGACGGCTGGATAATCTGGCCGTGCAGCTTGACGACCTTCAGGCCCAGTTGCGTGTCATGGCGATGGGACTGAACAGCGCGCCGCCTGCCGCGGGCGAGACGTTGCCCGACATGCTCGATCCACGTCCGTCCATGCAGGCATCTCCCGCGCCGTCCGTGCCTGTATGGGAACCCGAAACGCCACGGGGCGGACCCGTTCCCGTCACGCCTGACCGTGACGGTGCGGAAGAAGAGCGTGACATACCTGCCTATGAACGCCGCGCGGCCCGTGTTCAGCCACAGCCCCCGGCTGCCACGCCACAGCGTCAGGTTCAACCCGACCCCGTGCGCACCCGCCAGTATGGCGAGGTAGAAAGGGATGACTGGTCACCGCAGCCCCCCCGTCCCGCGCGGCCCTACGTTCCCCGTCCACCTGAAGCCGAACTCCCGGCAGGGGGGCAGGACAACAGGCGCGGGGATCATGGCCCCAGCCTGTCGGAATGGAGCCGTAACGGACGGACTGAATCCGGGCCTGTAGCTACGAATCGGCCCGTGCGTGCCTCCGTCTGGCCACCAGAACGCAGGCTGCGCACGGAACCAACCCTGCGCTGGCCGCCCCGGGCCGACTAGTCCGGGCAGAACCTAGCAGTTGGGTGTGTTTTCGGTTTTTGCAAACAGCACCAGATCGTCCCGGTGGATCAGTTCATCCGTGCCCTGCCAGCCCAGCAGGGCTTCGATCCGTTCAGACTGATGTCCCGCGATCCTGCGGGCTTCATCCGCCGCGTAAGCCGCAAGGCCACAGGCAATCTTCTGGCCCTGCCGGTCCAGCACCGCAATCAGGTCGCCCCGGTCGAAATCGCCCGTCACTTCGGTCACGCCTGCGGGCAGAAGTGACGATCCCATTATCAGGGCCTGCACGGCGCCATCATCAATCACGGCGTGACCCGCCGGGGTCAGGCTGCCTGCAATCCAGTTCTTGCGGGCGGAACGGGCATCGGGGGCGGGCAGGAACCATGTGCAGCGCGCGCCATCACGCAGGCGCGCCAGCGGATGCAGGCCCTGACCGCGGGCGATTGCCATGGCGCAGCCCGCCTGTGTGGCGATGCGCGCCGCCATGAGCTTTGTGCGCATGCCGCCCGATGAATAGCCCGGCGGTGGTGCGCCCCCCATGGCTTCGATACTGTCGGTCAGGGCGGCCACGACCGGCAGGTGACGGGCATCGGGATTATTGCGCGGATCGGCGGTATAAAGCCCGTCAATGTCGGATAGCAGGACAAGCTGGTCCGCATTGATCATTTCCGCCACGCGCGCGCCAAGGCGGTCATTGTCGCCAAAGCGGATTTCCGTTGTGGCGATGGCGTCATTTTCGTTGATGATCGGCACGCAGCCCAGCGCCAGAAGCGTGTTGAGCGAGGCCCGGGCATTGAGATACCGGTTGCGGTGTTCGGTATCATCGGGGGTAAGCAGAAGCTGCGCCGCCGTCAGTTCATGGCGCGACAGGGCATCGGTCCATGCCTGCGCCAGCCGGATCTGGCCGACCGAAGCTGCGGCCTGCTTTTCTTCCAGCCGCAGCACCGGGCGTGTCAGCCCCAGTTGATGGCGCGCCAGTGCGATTGCGCCGGAAGACACGACCACGACTTCAGTACCCTGTGCGCGCAGGCTGGCGATGTCGTGGGCAACGCTGTCCAGCCATGCCTGCCGGGGGGCGGCTTCGGCCGGGTCGACAATCAGCGCGCTGCCAATCTTGACGACAACGCGCCGTGCGTTACGCAGGGCGGGCAGGGGGGTATCCGTCATGTGGCGGGGATCTCCCCCTTTTCCTGCTCGGCCTTTTCAGCACGGTTGCGGGTTACGTAATCCTGCAACTGGCGCAGCACCGTATCCACATTCATATGCGCGACGGATGACATGCACATCACCGTCTGTCCGCTTGCCTGTTCAAGGGCCGTGCGGCGCTCGTCGATTTCCTCGGGCAGGAGGGCGTCAATCTTGTTCAGGACAATGATTTCCGGCTTTTCCGCCAGACCGCCACCATATTCGGACAGTTCATGGCGGATGGTGCGCCAGGATTCAACGACGTCTTCCGCCGTGCCGTCGATCAGGTGCAGCAGCACCGCGCAGCGTTCGACATGGCCAAGAAAACGGTCGCCCAGCCCGCTGCCTTCATGCGCGCCTTCGATCAGGCCAGGAATATCCGCAATGACGAATTCTTCCGTAACCGACAGCCGCACCACACCAAGCTGCGGATGCAGGGTGGTGAAGGGGTAATCAGCGATCTTTGGCCGTGCCGCCGATACGGTGGACAGGAAGGTGGATTTACCTGCATTGGGCAGGCCAACCAGCCCGACATCGGCAATCAGTTTCAGGCGCAGCCAGACCCAGCGTTCCTCACCCGGCCAGCCCTTGTCCGCCCGGCGCGGGGCGCGGTTGGTGCTGGTCTTGTAATGGGCATTGCCGCGTCCGCCATCCCCGCCACGGCACAGCAGCAGGCGCATGCCCGCCGTGTCGAGATCGCCCAGCATGGTTTCGCGGTCTTCATCGAAAATCTGGGTGCCGATCGGCACCTTGATTACAACCGTTTCCGCCGCGGCCCCCGTCCGGTCGGAGCCCGCGCCATTGCCGCCCTTGCGGGCGCGGAAATGCTGGGTGTAGCGAAAATCGATCAGGGTGTTCAGGTTATCGACCGCTTCGAAGATGATATCCCCGCCGCGCCCGCCATTGCCCCCGTCCGGACCGCCAAATTCGATATATTTCTCACGGCGGAAGGCGACGACACCGTCACCGCCATCGCCGGATTTTACATAGATTTTGGCCTGGTCAAGAAACTTCATTGCCTGCGATCCGGTAGGGGCCTGAATGCGCGCCCCGTATGCATGCATGATACCAGAGAATGCTGCCCGGCATCATACGAAAAAGGGGGGCGGCCAGAATGACCGCCCCCCTCAATTCGGGAAAACCCGTAGTGATAAGGCGCGTGCCTTATTCGGCTGCCAGCGGCAGGGCCTGCACGGAAACATGCACGCGGCCTTCTGCACGGCGCTCGAACTTCACCTGTCCGTCAACCAGCGAAAACAGGGTGTGGTCGCGGCCAACGCCAACGTTCACGCCCGGCTTCATCTTCGTGCCGCGCTGACGGACGATGATGTTGCCAGCGATGACGCTTTCGCCACCAAACTTCTTGACGCCAAGACGACGTCCGGCGCTATCGCGTCCGTTACGGGACGAACCGCCTGCCTTTTTTTGTGCCATTGCCTGAACTCCTTAAAACTGAAATCTCTGATCAAACCTGCCCAGCCTGTATGACCGGGCGGGGATCAGGCGGCGTTGATCGCGGAAATGCGCACCACGGTCACCGGCTGGCGGTGGCCATTCTTGCGGCGGCTGTTCTGCCGGCGGCGCTTCTTGAAGATGATGATCTTCGCCAGACGGTCCTGCGCGATCACGGTTGCGGTGACGGTGGCGCCTGCCACGGTCGGCGCGCCGATGGTCGTGCCACCTTCGCCGCCAACGGCCAGGACCTGGTCGAACGTGATGGTGGCGCCGGCTTCGGCTTCCAGCTTTTCAACCTTCAGGACGGCATCCTTGGAAACACGGTACTGCTTCCCGCCGGTACGGATAACTGCAAACATTCTCTATCTATCTTTCCGATCTCTTGGCGTGTGCGGCACCGGTTCAGGGGTGCAGGCGACACGGCCCAGTCGCTTTTTTATATTGGCCGCAATTGCAGCGGCTCCCCGTCCGCGCGGGGTGAATGCGGGCTTTTACTGGGTGGCGGGGCGCAGGTCAATATTTTTTATGGTGCGTGGAACAGGGCAAAAAAGACCCCTTGCGCCCGTTACATCTGCCCCCTATAAGCCGCTGCATCACCGCGTGCAGTTGGAGAGGTGCCGGAGCGGTCGAACGGGGCGGTCTCGAAAACCGTTGTGCGTGCAAGCGTACCGTGGGTTCGAATCCCACCCTCTCCGCCACTGCATCGCGTGTGATGTTTCCCTAAATCGCTGTTTCGCTGTCGCGGTCATGAACCAGCCGTCCGCCTGCATAGGTTGCGCGGATGCTGCGGTCATCGCCCAGCATCATGAGTGTGAACAGCAGGTCCGCCGTGCTGTCGCACATTTCCGCGCGCAGCGTCTGTATGGACGTCGCACGCGGGTCAAGAATGCACAGATCCGCATCCATGCCCGCCGCTACCATGCCAATGCGGTCATCCAGATGCAGCGCATGCGCACCGCCTGCCGTCGCCAGCCAGAATGCCTGTACCGGGTGCAGCCGGTTTCCGCCCAGGCGTGCGACCTTGTAGGCCTCGTTCATGGTCTGCAGGTGCGACAGGCTGGTGCCGGCTCCCACATCGCTGCCCAGTCCCGTGCGTACCGGGCGGCGGGGATCGGTTACGTCATGCAGCCGGAAAAGGCCGCTGCCCAGAAACAGGTTGGATGTGGGGCAGTGCGCCAGCGCGCAGCCACTTTCATGGCAGCGGCATAAATCGTGTTCATCCACATAGATACCGTGGCCCATCACGCTGCGCGGACGGACCAGACCAGTGCGGTCATACACATCCAGATAGGAACGGCTGTCAGGGAACAGTTCTGATACCCACGCCACCTCCGCCCTGTTTTCGGCAAGGTGGGTCTGCATGAACAGGGTATCGTCGCGCTGAAGAAGGGCGCCCGCCAGCTCAAGCTGTTCCGGCGTGCTGGTGGGGGCGAAGCGGGGGGTTACGGCATAATACTGCCGGTCGCGTCCGTGCCAGCGTTCGATCAGGCGCAGGGATTCATCATATCCCTGCTGGGCCGTGTCGCGCAGGTAGTCAGGGGCGTTACGGTCCATCAGTACCTTGCCCGCGATCATCAGCGTGCCGAGACGGGTCGATTCCGTAAAGAACGCATCAACCGATTGCGGATGAACCGTGCAGTAGACGGCAGCCGTCGTCGTGCCGCAGGTCAGCAGGCCGCGCAGGAATTTGCGTGCGATCGTGGCGGCATACGCACCATCGGCGAAGTGACGTTCGGTGGGGAAGGTGTAGCGTTCAAGCCATTCCAGCAACTGTTCGCCATAGGCCGCGATCATGGGCAGTTGCGGATAGTGGACATGGGTATCCACGAAACCGGCGGAAATCAGGCAGCCCCGGTAATCCGTAACCTGCATGCCCGGCGGCAGGTGGGCAATCGTTTCATCATGGGCGCCGGCATGCGTGATGCGTCCGTCCTGTACCAGAACCAGCCCGTCGGGTTCGTCCAGCAGGGCGTCTTCGGGCGGCATGAGGAAGGGATTGCCGCGAAACGTGACAATATGACCGCGCAGGGCGGCATTGGCGGGGGCAGGGGTCATGATTGGCTCCGTCTCCCGCCATATGCGTCATGACAGGGCGTTATGATGCGTCATTGGCACGATAGGGCTGGGAGGCATCCAGAAAGGCTGCGTTTGCGCCCAGTTCATAGGAAATGACCAGCAGATAGGCAATGGCGCGTGTAATCTCGATACGCGATGTAATATTGCCTTCCCCGGCTTCCAGTCGGCGCAGGCTACGTGTGGCCCCGCGCGCCACGCGCGCCGTGCGGCCAAAGCGTCCGTAGCGCCCGCTGAACTGGGACATGCGGGTCAGGAACAGTTCGATGGCCCGGTCGGCGGCAGGGGGAAGCTGCCCGCGTTCCTGCACGGTGCGCAGGCGGATGATGTTCAGCCCGATGGTCATGGCCGACAGCGTACCCTGCAGATAGGCTTCGATGGTGGGGGTCGGCGCCGGTCCCGCATGGCGGATCAGGCGCGAGAAACGGTCCGTGTTGCGCCCGATCCACGACTGGGTGCGCGGCATGGGATGGGCCGATGCAAGATGGCGCAGGTCATGCAGCGTGCGGTTGCGCATGCGCCAGCGTTCTTCATCATTATTGAAGGGCAGTACCGCACGGAAGATCAGCACGGCAAAGCCGATGCTGCACAGCAGCGCGAAGGATGCGTTGAAATAGGCGATTTCGTTCAGTCGGGTCTGATTGCCCGGCCCCACCAGATTGGGCAGGAACAGGCAGTAGGATGCAGCAGCGCCCGCCGTGGCCGGATTGCGTGCGGCCAGGCCGCCAGCAATCATGGGCAGGGCGAGGACCGCGGCCAGCATTTCGAATTCCGCCGGGCGGGGCAGGAACAGCAGCACCAGAAAGCCCGAAACCAGCACGGCCCAGCACGCGCCGCGCAGGAAGTTCATGGTGCCGACCACCGGGTTTTCACGTGTGGCGAACAGTCCGCATGTCACCGCTACCATTGTGATGAACCCGACGCCATTGGGCCATGCCGTGACTTCCCATATCAGGGCGGCGACGCCAATCGCCACGGCGGCGCGGACACCGTTATAGGCGGCTTCCTTGAAGTCACGATGCGCTTCGATGCGGAAATGGAAATGATCGCCGCGGATTTCGTGCTGGCTGGCATCGAACTCCCGTATCGCCTGTTCCAGTTCGCCCAGCAGTTCGTCCAGTGCGTTATGCAGGATGCGGCAGTTCAGCAGGTCATCCACATCGGTCGTCTCGATGCTTTGGGCTGCGCTGATCTCGTGTGTCAGTGCATCAATGATGCGCTGGCGGCACACGCCGCGCAGATCCTGCAGGTCGTGCAGTATGTGGGGAATTTCGCTGTCGTTTTCCAGCCGCGCCGGAACCCCCAGCAGGAAGGTGCGCGTGAGCAGCGAGCTTTCGGTAAACTGTTCATTGGTGGTGCCCAGCGCCCGGATGCGCGCCATCATGCCCAGCCCGCGCGACAGCAGGACCGACACGGATGCAAGGGCCGCGCGGGCATGGTCCCCTTCGTGCCCGTGCGGTCCCATTTCGACCTCGCTGAACTCGATCTGGTCATTGATGGCCAGAATGGTGCCGAACAGCGCGCGCGAGCGGATGAACGCCGCGTCATCCCCCGCCAGCAGGTTGGCGACGGCATCGGTCGCGCTGCTCAGCGCCATCTGGATTTTCTGGCGCATGTTCTTGCGCGCGGCCCCGGCAAGGTTATGGGCGAACAGGACCGCAACCAGTGTCTCGCACGCGATTCCCAGCACGATATAGGTCGTGCGCGACATGGTTATCATGAAAATGTTGTCAGGCTGGCGCGTGGCAGCCAGCGCAATGATGGCGCAGGTATACCCCGACAGCACCAGTGCGTAGGACCGGAAATTGCGCACCAGCGTCGCGCACATGCAGCACAGGCCGATCCAGATGCTGATGGCGGGAAAGAACAGCCATGGCGCCTGCGGAAACGAGCAGACCAGTACAACCGCGCTTATGGCCCCGATGGCGGTCCCGACCAGGCGCCACCGCGCCTTGGACAGGCTTTCCCCGCGCGACCCCTGTGCCACGATCCATACGGTCATGGCCGCCCATGGCGGGTCGTCCAGTTCCATCCACATGGCAATGGTCAGGGCCATCAGCGCCGCTACCGTGGTGCGGATGGCAAAGGCAAGGGCTTCAGGTGTGGGGGCGTAAAGCCATTTCAGGCCACTCATCCGTGCGTAGCCGGGGGCGCGGAGGGTGGGGAAATATTTTCCGCTGAAAACACGGGTCAGGAACGGGGGCAGAAAATTGAGGTCTGCAGGCACGATATACGGCTTCCGGCGACATGGGGGCGTGTCAATCCATAACGCATCTTGGCATCACGTAATGGTGTCGCGAGCGCATATCTGGCATCGGCTTTCCTCGTGGCGGCATTATGGCGCTGCGGGCTGGAGATGGGTGGCCGCCAGACGCAGGTCATCAACAAAGCGCGCATATTCCCGCGCACGGCTGGCTTCATCGGGAATGCGGAGCAGATAGGAAGGGTGCACGGTTACGATGCCGGTCGTTCCGTCTTCCAGCGAAATGGGGCGGGAGCGTTCGCGACCAATTGTAACGGCGCGCCCCAGCAGGGCGGATGCCGCCGTGGCTCCAAGCATGACCAGAACGTGCGGGCGGATGATACGCCGCTCCGCCGCCAGCCATGGCGCACAGGCCACCATTTCTTCCCGCCCTGCCTTTTCATGGATGCGACGGGTGCCGCGGGGGCGGAATTTGAAGTGCTTGACCGTATTGGTCACGTAGGCGTCATCACGCGCAATTGCGGCTTCGTGCAGGGCGCGGTCAAACAGTTGCCCGGCCGGACCGACGAAGGGACGGCCTGCAATATCCTCCCTGTCGCCCGGCTGCTCGCCCACGAACATCATGCGGGCATCCGTCCGGCCTTCCCCGAACACCGTCTGGGTGGCGTGGCGGGCCATGGGGCATATCAGGCAGGTTTTTGCCGCCAGCGCCACGGCGCGTAGCGAAGTTATCCGGCCAATATCCAGATCCGTTACCAGCGGCAGGGCCGGGGGCGGCAGGCTTGCAAAGGTTATGGGGACGGTGTTGTCCACTGGTCCCGCCATAAGGTTTTTGCCCGTCCAGCGCAGTTCGCGCCCCGGCAGGGCAAGCCGCCACGGCGCAAGCGATAGCTGATAGGTGATGAAACGGGCATTGCTTTCGGGAACATGGGTCTGTGTATCCAGCGTGCCATGCCATTGCGGGCTGTCGCCTTCATGGCGCATGGTGCTGAACAGGTTCTGGCGTAAAAGCCGGGTTTCCGCCCGGACGGTTTCCGCTGCTTCCTCCATCCGGGCCAGCGTGTCGGCGCTGAGTGTCGTGTCTGTGGCATGGGCGTGGATCAGGGCGTAGGCCAGGGCGAAGCGGTCTGGCAGCATGGATTGGATGACATCGGCGGCCAGTCGCAGCGTGTCGCGGGAAATTTTGAAGGTCCGGGTGTTTTGTGCGTCTGCGGCGTGCGAGGCTGAATCGGGTGGACCGTCCGCTTCGTCCGATGCGATGCGCCACGTTATCGCATCGGGCTGGACATTGTGGCTGATCAGCATGCGGGTGGCGGTGCGCCACTGCGCGAAATCAGCCGGATGCGCCAGGGTGACGACGGATTGTGGCATGGGGCAGGAGGTCCGGCAGTGAAGAACGCGTGGCGTGCGTGCCTGTATCAGACAAGGCCCATCGCCTGTGCGCTGCGCCACATCATATAGAATGCCACAATGAAAATCAGATAGGCAAAAATCATGCGCAGCCGCTGCGGCCGGTCGCCCAGATGTCGTGCCAGCATGGTTCCGCCCATGCTGCCGACAATGCCGCCTGCCACCAGAATGCCGACCATGGGCATATCAACCATGCCCGCGGCGGCATATGTAATTGCCGTGGTCATGCCAAAGGCGCACACCGCCACCAGAGAGGTGCCGATGGCATTGATCATCGGCATGGCGGTAGCAGCCAGCAGGGCAGGTACGATCAGGAAACCGCCACCAATGCCAAAAAAGCCTGAACAGAATCCGGTCAGCCCCCCGTAGACGATGACCGGAAGCACGGATGTCCGTTCCGGTCTGCATGGTGTCGGGCCGGTGTCGTGGTTTCCCTGCAGCATCAGGGCGCCTACCACCAGCATGATAAGCGCGAACAGGAAAAGCAGGTGCTGCCCGTTGATGATCCTGCCGCAACTTGCCCCGACGAGTGCGCCCACGATGCCGCAACAGGTGAACAGGGTGGCGCATTTCCACCGTACGCAGCCTGATCGTGCGTGGCTGGCCAGACTGCACAGCGCATTGATGGTCACGGCAAGGGCGCTGGTGCCAATGGCCCGGTGCGGATCGGAAATTCCCACCACGTAAAGCAGTAAAGGCACGGCAAGGATCGAGCCCCCGCCCCCGACCAGCCCCAGCGTAAAGCCGATCATGCCGCCGCTGCACAGGCCCGGCAGGATTTGCCACAGGTCAGGCATGGGGCGAGACGGCTTTGAAGGTGGGGTGTGTCATGCGTGGCTCTGTCCCGGCGGGTGAGGGGAATGATGATTGTTTATCTATTTAATATATTATGTATCTATTTTGGCAAGGCGTGTTCCGGGCGCTGAATGGTCAGGGATGGTGTTGTGAGGGCGGTGGATATGGTACCATCGCGGTGGAAAGTGGCTGAGGGGAAAGCATATGATCAATCTGCCCAGAACGCGTGACGTGGCGGAGAATCTGGCGCAGCGCCTGCGTCTGTTGGGGCAGCCGCAGCGGCTGATGGTGCTGGCCTGCCTGCTGGATGGTGAGAAAAGTGTCGGTCAGATCGAAATTGAAACCGGCATCGGCCAGCCCACCCTCAGCCAGCAGCTTGCGGAACTCCGCCGGGCTGAAATCGTTGTAACACGCAAGGAGGCGCGACAGGTTATCTACAGCATTAAGGATAGTATGGAGGAAATGCGCATTCGCCTGATCTGTTCTGCCTGCGATCCGGATTTTGGCATGGATCAGCTCAGTGCCCTGCTGGGTGAACAGGCAGGGGCCATGCCCGCTTCTCATGCAGGGCAGGATGTGGCGGCGGCCTGTTTTGCGCGAATATGCGTGGACGCCTGACATCTGTACCAGACTACAGGGCGGTCGCAGGCATGTTTATGTGAACCCCGATGAAGGCCCGGCAGTTTGTGATGAATAATGGGAGGAATTACCATCCCAGATTGCAGCATCAGGCCAATACTCCCTTATATCCGGCCATTGGCAACCGGAGGTAGAAAAGAATTTGTAAGAAAATGAGCGGTTTTTTTACAAAAACAAACATTTCAAAATGGCATTACCATCAATATTGAGGGTTTCATGGCAATGAAATCGTCCCATTTTCGCGCATGGATATACTGTGAAGATGTGTCCGCGTTGTGCCTGTTTGAGTAATGGTGTATCGTTTTAGACGAATGGCTCGCCAATATGGCGCGACTGTTATTTACTGAGAGAAACGCGGAATAACGTATGTCTGATACCGAGCAGGATTTTTCATGTCTGGAACTGACGGCACAGGTCGTGTCGGCACATGTTTCAAATAACAGTGTCGCGGCGACTGATCTTCCGGACCTGATCCGTAACGTCTATCAGGCGCTGGCGACTGTCGGTCGGCCTGTGGAGGAGCCGGAAAAGCTCCAGCCCGCCGTGCCCATCAGGCGGTCGGTGTTCCCGGATTACATCATCTGTCTGGAAGACGGCAAAAAGCTCAAGATGCTCAAGCGTCATCTGCACAGCGCCTATGGCATGACGCCCGAACAGTATCGGGAACGCTGGGGCCTGCCGCCGGAATACCCGATGGTTGCACCCAGTTATGCGGAACGCCGATCCAGCCTTGCGCGTGAAATCGGGCTTGGCCGCAAGATAACGGCAGCGTCCGCAGCGGTGGATGCCACGGCTGCCAAACCTGCCCGCCGCGGCCGGAAATAAGGGTAGCTGTCGCATCGGTGTCCTGCGCACCTTCGTCGCGCGCAGTATCCATGATAGGTCAGTGTCATGGATACTGACCCCGACATGATCATGCATGCCACATCGCTTCGCCGCCGGTTACTGTTCTGGCGGGGCGGCGCTGTGGCTTTTTTCGTTCTGGCCTGCCTTATCGGATTTTCGCGTTCCTCTGGCAGTGGCTGGACCGGTCGCGCGCCGCATCTGGTTCATCTGAAGCTCGAAGGCATTATCACCGCCGACGAGCATGAGAATATCGAAGCGCTTCAGAAAGCTGCCGATGATGCGACGGTCAAGGGACTGGTTCTGGAAGTAAACAGCCCTGGTGGCGCGGTAACCGGTGGGGAACTGCTGCATGATGCCGTGGCGGCTTTTGCGCGCCGCAAGCCGGTGGTCGTGTCCATGGGTGGTGTCGCGGCGTCCGCAGGCTACATGGTGTCGGTGCCTGCCAATCGTATTTTTGCGAACCGCTCGACCCTGACCGGATCAATCGGTGTCATTTTGCAATCGCCTGATGTCTCGCGCCTGCTGGATCGGGTGGGGGTGCATGTCGATCAGCTTGTGTCCGGTCCGATGAAGGGGCAGCCTTCTGTCGTGCAGCCACTCTCACCCGAAGGGCGGGAGATGTTGCAGGGTGTTATTACGGATCTTTATGGATTTTTTGTCGATGTTGTGGCCCAGGGGCGACATATGCCAGTCGATCGCGTGCGGCAACTGGCTGATGGCCGACCCTATACCGGGCAGCAGGCGCTTGCGCTGGGACTGGTGGATCAGCTTGGTTCGATGGCGGATGCCCGCGGATGGCTGCTGAAAACCACGCATCTGCCCGATACCGCGCCGGTTACGGATATTGGTCCTGCGGCCACGCGGGTAAAATGGCGGCGCTGGTTCGCGGGGGCGCTGTCGGCGCTGCCGGGGGCAGAATTTTTAATTAAGGAAAGCAGTACGCTTGACGGGGCTGTTGCGATCTGGAAACTTTAATTTCTTGTATAACAAGGGGGAACAGGATGACCAGATCGGAATTGATTGCCGAACTTGCTGCTGCCCGGCCACATCTTCCCATGCGGGAAGTGGAGCGTATTGTTCAGGTCATCTTTGCTGAAATCAGCAATGCCCTGATGCGCGGGGATCGGGTTGAACTGCGCGGTTTTGGCGCCTTCACCATCAAGAAGCGCGATGCACGCACGGGTCGTAACCCGCGCACGGGGGAAACCGTGTCGGTGGATGAAAAGGTGGTGCCGTTTTTCAAGGCAGGCAAGGAACTGCGCGAGCGCGTCAATCACGCCAACGGAAGTGCTGACTGACTAATCTGTTCCGTGCATTGATCGGGAAGGGGCAGGCAGGCACCACGCTGGGTATTTCGCCAGCGTGGTGGAAGGGCCTGTATCAGTGATGGCGGGCGTTGATTTCCGCCAGCAGGAAATCGCGGAATACGGCCACGCGCTTGGACGTGCGCAGTTCTTCCGGGTAGACGAAGTAGGCATCAACGGTTGGTAGCGGCACTTCCGGCAGGATCTTGACCAGATTGGGGTACTGCGATGCCGCGTAAAGCGGGATTGACCCGATGCCGATACCAGCCGCGATTGCGCCCGCCATGGCGGCCAGACTGTTGACTTCCAGACGCGCCTGACGGCGCTCATCGGAAGGAACGCCCGTTTCCGCCAGCCAGTTGATGTGCGGCACTGGCGGATGATAGCCCCCGAACAGGACCAGCTTGTGGGCATTAAGCTCCTCAAGCGTGCGGGGCGTGCCGTGGTCGTTCAGGTATGACTGCGATGCGTAGATGGGCAGCGGGAAGTCGGCCAGATGCCGCTGGATCAGGTCCGGCTGGCGGGGCGGATGCATGCGCACCGCCACATCCGCCTCACGCATGCCCAGATCCAGATCGTTATCTTCCAGTATCAGGGTAATCGAAATGTCCGGGTTGGTTTCCATGAACCGGTGCAGGCGTGGCGTCAGCCAGCAGGTGCCGAAACCGGTTGTCGTGGTGACCCGTAACCGCCCGGCCGCCTTTTCCTTGCTTTCGGTAAGCAGGGACTGGGTCATGGCCAGTTTGGAAAAGACTTCCCGCACCGTCTGGTTCAGTGTCTCACCCTGTTCGGTCAGGATAAGGCCCCGGGCATGCCGGTGGAAGAGGGGAACCTGCAATGCCTCTTCCAGGGCGGAAATCTGCCGCGATACCGCAGACTGGCTCAGGTTAAGCACGTCGCCCGCATGGGTGAAGGAACCTGCCTCGGCTACAGCATGAAATATCCGGAGTTTATCCCAGTCCACGCGTTGACTCCGCTTTGCTATCTAATAAGGGCGCGTCAAATGTTATGACACTACTGTGGCTGTGGTGAAGGAAATGTTGATGCAGGTCAAGGACTCTTCCGGAGTCATTACACAATGGCGCCAAGGAAGCGTTCGGCCTCAAGGGCGGCCATGCAGCCCGTGCCTGCGGCGGTCACCGCCTGCCGGAATATCTTGTCCTGCACGTCACCTGCGGCAAATACACCCGGCACTGAGGTGCGTGTGCTACCGGGTGCCGTAACGATGTAACCGTCCGTATCAATCTCCACCACATCACGGAAAATTGTGGTGTTGGGGGCATGGCCAATGGCAACGAACACGCCATCCACGTCGATATGGCGCTCGGCACCGGTCACGATGTCACGCAGGTCGGCCCCCGTGACTACGGGTGGCGTGCCGCTGCCGGTTATGCGTTCGACCACACTGTTCCAGATGACCGATACCTTGGGGTTGGCATGCAGCCGGTCCTGCAGGATGCGTTCCGCACGCAGGCTGTCGCGACGATGGATCAGGGTTACATGATCGGCGTGGTGGGTCAGGTACAGGGCTTCTTCAACTGCTGTATTGCCGCCACCGATCACTGCCACGCGCTTGCCACGATAGAAGAAGCCGTCACAGGTGGCGCAGGCGGATACGCCCGAACCCTGGAATTCCTTCTCACCGGGGATGCCTAGCCATTTTGCCTGTGCGCCGGTTGCGATGACGACGCTGCGTGCCTCGTACAATGTACCGGAATCGCCGGTGGCGTAGAAGCGGCCGGTCCCGTCGGTACGGCTGAAGTCACACGATACGATGATGTCATCGATAAGCCGCGTGCCGACATTGCGGGCCTGCTCGGCCATCTGCTCCATCAGTTCCGGCCCCTGTACCCCTTTGCCGAAGCCGGGATAGTTCTCGACATCGGTGGTGATCATGAGCTGGCCGCCGGGCTGCAGCCCGGCGACGAGAACGGGGGAGAGATTCGCGCGTGCCGCGTAGATGGCGGCGGTATAACCGGCGGGGCCTGCGCCAATGACAAGCATATCGGTAGAACAGGTCTGGGGCATGAGATCAGAATAACCCTATTGTCACAATTTCCTTTGGTATGGTCGTCCACTGGCGTCCGTGCAAGGGTTGGAGTAGGAAGTGTGCCATTATTGCGGCACAGGGGCGCGGCAGGCGCCCGTTTTCGGGAAATGGAACTTTCATGGCGGAGCGGATGGCTGATCTGGATGCGATTGATCGTCGTATTGTGGCCGAACTTCAGCTGGACGGACGTATGACGAATGTGGAGCTTGCCCGGCGCGTGGGCATATCCGCTCCCCCCTGCCTGCGGCGCATGCGCAGGCTTGAGGAAGACCATGTGATCCGTGGCTATCATGCCGATACGGATGCCGCCCGGCTGGGCTGGTCGATCACGCTGTTCGCCCTGATCGGGCTGGACAGCCAGAAGGAGGCGGTCCTGTCCGCCTTTGAAAATCAGGTCTCGGCGTGGCCGGAAGTGCGCGAATGTCACATGATCCGTGGCGGTGGTGACTTCCTCGTCCGGCTCATGGCGCGGGACGCCACGCATGAAAACCTGCTGACCCGGCAACTGACGGAAGCGCCGCATGTGGTGCGCGTGCAGACCCTGCAGACCATTCGTACCAGCCTCAACCGGCCGGGCGTGCCTGTGTGACCACCGGGTACAGCCCGCGCCGGTGGCTGTATACGCTTGTCGTGCTGGCGGCCTTACGGCTGGTTGTGGCTGCTGTCCTGCCACTTTCACCTGACGAAGCCTATTACCGGGTGTGGGCGCTTGCGCCCGCGGCGGGGTATCTGGATCATCCCCCCATGGTGGCGGCGTGGATACGGCTGGGCATGCTGGCGGGCGGGGATAATGCCTTTGGCGTCAGGCTGATCGGGGTTCTGGCCGGTGCGGGCAGTTCCTTTTTTATATGGCGCGCGGTGCGTGACCTCCTGCCTGATGTAACGCAGTCTGGAGCGTGGCGGGCGTGTATTGCGTTGCAGGCTACCCTTGCCATGGCGATCCAGTCGGTTGTGATCACGCCGGATGGACCACTTGTGTTCTTCATGTCCGTTTTGCTCTGGGCCATGGGGCGCGTTGTGGCGGGGAGCGGACAGCGGTGGTGGCTGGTCGCGGGTGTGGCGGCGGGGCTGGCCTGCGACAGCAAATATACTGCCATCCTGCCCCTTGCGGGCATCATTGTGTGGCTGGTGGTGCGTCTGGCCAGACAACCGGAATGGGCGCGCAGGCAGGGGATGGGCCTTGCGGGTGGTATCGCACTGGCCGCGTTGTGCGTGCTGCCTGTGGTGTGGTGGAACGCGGCACATGGATGGGCGAGTTTTGTGCGGCAGGGTGGTCGGACGGTGGACTGGCATCCCGGTCGGGCCGTTCAGTTTGTCAGCGAACTGCTGTTGGGGCAGGTGGGGTTGATGACTCCGGGCATCGCCGCGTTTTTCATCTGGGGGCAGGTCGGACTGGTCCGGCGTGCGCGACAGATGCCCGGCGCTGCCCTGCTGGCCTGTATGGCGCTGCTGCCCACCTGTGTCTTTATGCAGCATGCCCTTGGTGACCGGGTGCAGGCGAACTGGCCGGTTGTGATCTATCCCGTTCTGGCGGTGGGGTCGGCAGTCGTGGCGTGGCGCTGGTGGCGCTGGGCTGCGGGCGGTGGTCTGCTGATCGGGGCACTTGTCTATATACAGGCGCTTTTTGCCCCGCTGCCGCTATCCCCGCATACGGATGTCGCCCTGCGGCAGATGGCCGGATGGCGGGAACTGGCTTCACGTATTGCAGCACAGGTCCCTGCGGGAGAGTTCATCGCGGCCTGCGATTACGGCACGGCTGCGGAACTGGCTGCGGTCATGCCCGGACGGATCGTGGTGGGAATGGAGCCGCGCTGGGCGCTGTTCAACCTGTCCCATGACATATCGGGCAGTGGCGTTATGGTTTGCAACCCACGGC
The DNA here is from genome assembly GCF_041402665.1 of Komagataeibacter sp. SM21. Taxonomy (NCBI): domain Bacteria; kingdom Pseudomonadati; phylum Pseudomonadota; class Alphaproteobacteria; order Acetobacterales; family Acetobacteraceae; genus Komagataeibacter; species Komagataeibacter sp. SM21. The sequence continues at coordinate 6,859 of NZ_JBGLOV010000002.1, read as the reverse complement.
GTTCTTTCAGCCGTGATGATTTTATAGAAGTGGAACCGATGACAAGGCTGGCGCGCGAAAGGCGTGGTCATGTGGCAGAGATGGTCGATTTGTATCGCGTCCGCCTGCGTGATGACCTGTCTGCTACGGAACGGCAGACGATTGCACGCCTACCAACGCCCGCCGGATAACAGGTCGTAAAGCCTGCCCTGTCAGGGCAGGGCCAGCCTGACCTGATCCAGCAGCGCCTTCATGCGGAAGGGCTTTTCCAGCAGCGGCAACGGCGCATAACCCGCCAGACGGTCCGGATCGCCGCTCATGACGATAATGGGGCAATCCCGCGCGCGTGCGGCGGCGATCAGGGCGTCGGGCTCCCCATCGGGCAGTGTCAGATCCACCAGCGCAAGGCCGAAGGTGCCGGTTTCCATCTGCCGCATGGCATCGGCCACGCTGGGGCTTATGGTGGCGTTGATGCCATGCGTGCCCAGCATCGTGGCGACCAGTTCCGCTATGGTGGCTTCGTCCTCGACAATCAGGGCAGAGGCGGTCTGGGTCATGACAGCAGGCTTTCGGTCTTGTGTTCAGGGATTTTGCCGGGCGTACGGATCTGTGGGGCTACCGGCCATGGGGCGATCCCCCGATCGGACAGGGCCAGCGTGCCCAGTTCCAGCAGGCCGGGACTGAAGGCTGCCGGGTTGGCCCGAACCTGCGCCAGATCAAACCAGCCGACATCACAGGCATCATCCCCTGCCTGAATGGCGCTCCATCCGTTGTCGTGGCATTTCACGGCCACGATCAGATAATGAAAACGGATGTGCCCGCTCCCATCCCGATCGATCAGGTCGAAAGCGGTCAGCGTGCCTTCGGCATGGGTCTGAAAGCCGGTTTCCTCACGTAGTTCCCGCGCCGCCGCCTGCAGATATGTTTCGCCATATTCAATGCGGCCGCCCGGAAAGCCCCACAGACCCTGATCGGGCGGATTGCGCCTGCATACAAGCAGCATGCGCCCGTCACGCACGACGATCGACAGGACAGCACCAGCAAGTGTCATGTTATCAGACATATAGGGAATATATAGGATCGCCCGCCCGCATCCATGCCTGTATCGGACCAGTGTGTTCCCGATTGCGTGATCGGTGGCCCGCGCAGGCGGCGCGGATTAGCGTTTCAGCACGATATGTGCGCGGCACCGTGGGGTGCCGTAGGTGCCGACAATGGTCTTTCCTTCCGGATGGGCCTCGAACACCATGGGGAAGGGCGCGCCGGAAGGCTGCTGGACCAGTGCTTCCGCATGGTAATGGGCATTGCCCTTTTCCGGCACGCCACGCAGCACGATTGATCCGTCAGACGGGGTAAAAGTGATGCGCTTCGTGCCCACCTGAAAGGTGGAGGTATCGCGTGTCTCGTCACATGTCCCCTGATCCGTGACCAGCCTGCCCGTCCACAGCCCGGTCGGGTCATGCAGCGCATCGGCTGTGGCGGCGGAGGAAAGAAAGCCTGCGAAGCAGATAATCGCCAGCAGGAAAACGGGACGTGCGGTCATGGGGCAACCATATGATTCGGTTCGGGAACCGGCAGGGACAACAGGACTGAAAGACTGCCTGCCGGAGCGCCCATAGTGTGCTATCTGGATCGGAAAGGCCATCCCAGCCTTGCAATATGTCACCCGCTCATGCTGGAAGCCTAGTTTATCGATAATGCCGCGACCGAAAGACACATGATGAACGACACCGTGAATACAGCCACCCCTCCGGCAGGGCTTGATGAGGCCCTGCACGAAGACCGTATTCTGATCCTGGATTTTGGCAGTCAGGTTACACAGCTTATTGCCCGGCGCGTGCGTGAAAGCGGCGTGTATTGCGAGATCTGGCCGTATTCCAGCACGGCGGAGCGGATTCGCGCTTTCGCACCCAAGGGGATCATCCTGTCCGGCAGCCCGGCCAGCGTTCTGGACGAGGGCGCGCCCACCATTCCTGACGTGGTGTTCGCCCTGAACGTACCGGTGCTGGGTATCTGTTATGGCCAGCAGGCGCTGTGCCGCCAGCTTGGTGGCACGGTGGAGACATCCGAACACCGCGAATTCGGTCGCGCGCATATCGATATCATCAAGGACTGTGCCCTGTTCCGCGGAACCTGGGCGCGCGGTGGTCGTGAGCAGGTGTGGATGAGCCATGGCGACCGCGTGACCAAGCTGCCGCCGGGCTTCCAGGCCGTTGCGGTCAGCGAAGGCGCGCCGTTCGCCATCATCGCCGATGAGGGCCGCCGTATGTATGGCGTGCAGTTCCATCCGGAGGTCGTGCACACGCCCCATGGCGCGGCCCTGCTGCGCAATTTCACGCATGATGTGGCGGGCTGCCGTGGCACATGGACCATGGCGGGTTTCCGGGACATGGAAATTGCCCGTATCCGCCAGCAGGTGGGCAAGGGGCGTGTGATCTGCGGTCTTTCGGGCGGGGTTGATTCCTCCGTCGCGGCCGTGCTGATCCATCAGGCCATCGGCGACCAGTTGACGTGTATCTTCGTTGACCCCGGCATCCTGCGCGCAGGAGAGGCAGATGAAGTCATCCGCACATTCCGCGACCGCTTCAACATCCATCTGATCCACCGTGATGCGTCCGACCTGTTCCTGAATGCGCTGGAAGGGGTGAGCGACCCCGAAATCAAGCGCAAGACGATTGGTCGCCTGTTTATCGAAGTGTTCGAGGAAGAAGCCGCGAAACTTGGCGGTGCCGATTTCCTGGCGCAGGGCACGTTGTATCCGGATGTGATCGAGAGTGTCAGCTTTACCGGCGGCCCATCCGTTACCATCAAGTCGCACCACAATGTGGGTGGCCTGCCGGACCGGATGAAAATGCAGCTTGTCGAACCGTTGCGTGAACTGTTCAAGGACGAAGTGCGCGAACTCGGCCGTGAGATGGACATTCCCGAAGCCATTGTAGGGCGGCATCCGTTCCCCGGTCCGGGGCTGGCCATTCGTATCCCCGGTGCGATCACGCGTGAAAAGCTGGCCCTGCTGCGTCGTGTTGACTCGATCTTCCTTGAGGAAATCCGCACGGCCGGACTGTACGACGCCATCTGGCAGGCATTCGCGGTCCTGCTGCCCGTGCGCACGGTGGGCGTTATGGGCGACGGACGCACCTATGATTACGCCTGCGCCCTGCGCGCGGTTACCAGCACTGATGGCATGACGGCGGATATCTATCCCTTCGACATGTCCTTCCTGAACCGCGTGGCCGGGCGTATTGTCAACGAAGTCCGCGGCGTGAACCGCGTAACCTATGACATCACATCCAAACCGCCGGGAACGATTGAATGGGAATGATCTCGCGTCTGGTATAGGGTGGCACCACCCGGCATGGAAGTGCCTTAAAGCCCGCAGAAAGGCGGGCTTTTTTGTTTTTTGACCCGGCATTGTCTGGCACCGAACGGTATCGCCAAGCAGTTATTTTTTATGGCATAGTGCGTGGCACTGACTGAGTCTGATGCCATGATTTTTGTTGATACCATGTCAGGCACTTTGTGGGTGTCATGGTATCAATTGTTCATAACCAATTGAATAAAAAGAGATTTCTCTGATTATTCTGGCGGTTTTTGATCATGGTATCGTTATGTGGGTGCCACGAACCGATGCTGACCGATACCAAACTGCGCAACCTCAAGCCGATGGATAAGCTCTACAAGGTGAATGACCGCGATGGGTTGTACGTTGCGGTTACGCCTGCGGGCAGCATATCGTTCCGATATAACTATGCGATTCATGGCAGGCAAGAGACTTTGACTTTCGGGCGGTACGGCGTTGGAGGCATCACTCTGGCCGAAGCCCGTGAGCAATTAGGAGAGGCTAAAAAGCTGATTGCAGCAGGTAAGTCACCTGCGAAAGAAAAAGCTCGCGAAAAGGCGCGTATCAAGGGAGTGGAGACGTTCGGAGCGTGGGCCGAGAAGTGGCTGCGCGGATATCAGATGGCGGACTCAACTCGTGACATGCGCAAATCCGTCTACGAGCGTGAGCTGAAGTCTAAATTCGCCAGTCAGAAGCTTGTGGAGATTACCCATGAAGACCTGCGGGCGCTGACTGACGCCATCGTCGAACGTGGCGCTCCGGCGACTGCGGTCCACGCAAGAGAGGTGATGTTCCAGGTCTACCGGTGGGCTATCGAACGAGGGCAGAAGGTCGAAAATCCGGCTGAACTGGTTCGTCCGACCAGCATAGCAAAATTTGAGCCAAGGGATCGCGCTCTGACGCCTGAAGAGATCGGGCTGATGTATTAGTACATCGAGCGCATTGGCACGACCCCCTCGATCCGGGCCGCAGCCAAGCTGCTTTTGCTGACGATGGTCCGAAAGAGCGAACTGACCAACGCAACGTGGAGCGAGGTCAATTTTAGTCAGGCGCTTTGGACGATCCCCAAAGAGCGGATGAAGCGGCGCAACCCCCATTTGGTATTTCTGTCGCGACAGGCGCTCGATATTTTCATTGCCCTGAAGACGTTTTCCGGGGGCTCAGATTATATATTGCCGTCCCGCTACGACACCGATCAGCCGATGAGTAGTGCCACGCTCAATCAGGTACTCACGCTGACCTACAGGCTCGCTCAGAAAGAAGGAAAGCCGCTCGCAAAATTTGGTCCTCATGATTTGCGCAGGACGGCAAGCACTCTGCTGCACGAGGCAGGTTATAATACTGACTGGATCGAAAAGTGCCTTGCCCATGAACAGAAAGGGGTAAGAGCCGTCTACAACAAAGCTGAATATCGTGAGCAGCGAACCGCTATGCTGCAAGACTGGGCTGACATGATTGATGAATGGACGATCAAGCCACGTTAACGATCGCTTTCTTGGCGTTTTTTAAGTCGCGCCGCTTGATGGCTGCCGAAACAGCCTGGCGGGAAATGCCTAGTTCTCGAGCTATTTCAGCCTGCGTCATCGTGCCTTTTGAGAGAAAGTCATCAAGCATGCTTGTGGGAGATCGTAAGGCTTTGACTTGTCTATAAGCTTCTCTCCGCACGTACGCATGCTCTTCAATATCCCAGCCAGAGAGAGTCGAATTTTTGAAACCATGACTCCAAATCTGTTCCATCAGGGCACGGTATTCCCAAATGAATCTTCGATCACGTTGATAGGCTCTTCTCGAAGTAATACTTCTCCGGGGATTGTGGCTCTCGCAATACAACTTACTAGGCTTTGCACTGTCGGGGTGAGATTTTGCCAGTCGGGTAGCCCAGGCGATCTCACCATGACGAGCCTGTTCTCGTAAAATCATTTTTGGCTCAATGGCTTCTAGGAAGCCTTCTAAAGAGCGATCTGCACGCATCTCTACAATATCACAGTAACGCGCAATCATATGAGCTGCTTCGAGGGGGCCATATTTCCCAGATAAAGCTTCAGAATAACGTTCTGCTAATTTCTGCGCCCTTTTAATTCCTGATAATATCATTTTTTCTGTCAAGTGAACGCGCTTAGCATTCCCGTTTTTTAGTCTTTTTACCACTACCGGAGCAGACCGAACTTCTGAATATTCTGTAAGATTTCCGCAAAGCTCACAAAAACACCATGCATGGTTGTCACTCAGCTTGGCTCTCATGCGCCCAGTCGCTTCCGATTGGATAACCATGCGCTCAAGGACTGGGTCAAAAGCAAGGTAGGTTTCGGTGTTTTTGGCCATGGTCAACCTATACCCTTGGTGTCAACCAAATTCTATCTTTTTCCCAGCCGCAGCAGGCAGTGGCAGGTAACCTCACGCACATTGTCGTAGAGGTGCTGGGGAGAGAAATATGGAAAGCACAGCTAGGGTTCTTATTGATCGCAAGAAACTTCACGCAATGATTCCATTGGCCGAGAGAACCATCTTCAATATGGAGCGGCGTGGCGAGTTTCCCCGCCGTATCGCGCTGACCAGTAGAAACGTGGCGTGGGATCTTGAAGAGGTCATAGAGTGGATTGAGACGCGCAAGGCACAGGGTGCTCAGGCGCAGCGTCCTGGTATGCGCTTCTGATTTCAGAGCTTGTTTGTAACGCCTGTGTCTCCCATTCTCTGGGAACAGCGTGCCGTCAGCAAGGCATCAAAAGGTTCCCCAGCAGACCTCTGCCATCGGGAAGGCTTTTTCGTTGCAGACATTTTGGCCGCTGCACCAAAGGGTGACGCGGTTAGCATGGAGCATCCACTGTTTGCGTTAAAGGCGGGCGATAGGCGTGTAAGAACTTATGAGCGTAACGGTCTCGTGGTGACCGTGAAGCCCGGGGCGGATGGTTGTGCGACCATACATGACAAGGACCTATGGATTTATTGCATCAGTCAGTTGGTGGAGGCCAAGAACCGTGGGCGCCCCATAACACCAACAGTCCGTTTTACGGCCTATGATTTTCTCCGTAGCACGAACCGCTCAACAGGGGGTGTCGGCTACCGCCGTATAGTCGGTATGCTGGCCAGGCTGAGAGGGACTGGCATCGAGACTAACATTGAGACGAACGGACAGCGTGAGCGACGCGGCTTTGGACTGATCGATTCATGGCGGATTGTAGAAAAGTCGCCAACAGATGATCGTGTGACAGCCATTGAGGTGGATTTGCCACACTGGCTATTCCGTTCTGTTACGACCATGCGGGTTCTGACCCTGTCACGGGACTACTTCAAACTCCGCAAGCCGCTTGAGCGGCGCATATATGAACTTGCCCGTAAACATTGTGGTCTTCAGCCAAAATGGCGCGTATCTGTGATGGTCCTGTATGCGAAAAGCGGTAGTACCGCGACGTTGAGTAACCATCCGGCGAGAGACGCGGGCGTGATCAGGCAGCGACGTTATTCTCGCCTTGAGCAATGGTTTTCCAATGCCAGGGCAGGAGTTCATGGAGGCGTGGGTTGGGAGTGTCGTTGATGCGGGCG